>NZ_JBWKZA010000006.1:35159-142494 GCF_059424045.1 Pseudomonas sp. GW456-L12 | reverse complement strand
GCCGCAGGCTGCGATCGGGCGCGCAGCGCACGCCAAGCCAGGCGGCGCGGTGCATCAGGCGGATCGAGGTGGATGGTTTTGCGTCTGCTGCGCAGCCGATCGCAGCCTGCGGCAGCGGCTACAAGAAGCGCGTACAACGCGCCTGGCTTTGGCTTTAGCTGTGGCTTTTGATCTTGCCCTTGATCCACTCGCCCCTTTCCCAAAGGCCAAACACAGGCGTTGCGCAGGAGGTAACTCCGTAGGAATGCCTCGATCCCTGTAGCCGCTGCCGCAGGCTGCGATCGGGCGCGTAGCGCACGCCAGGCCAGGCGGCGCGGTGTATCAGGCGGATCGAGGTGGGTGGTTTTGCGTCTGCTGCGCAGCCGATCGCAGCCTGCGGCAGCGGCTACAAGAAGCGCGTACAACGCGCTTGGCTTTGGCTTTAGCTGTGGCTTTTGATCTTGCCCTTGATCCACCCGCCCCTTTCCCAGAGGCCGAACGCAGGCGTTGCGCAGGGGGTAGCGCGGCAGGGATGCCGCGCTAGCCGCCCCAGGCCATGGATGGCCTGTGGCGGCGGGCCCCCGGAGCAATGCCGGAGTGAGGGCATGCCGAGCCCTAGCGAGGCACCGAATGGAGGGGCGAGACTTTTTGGTTACTTTTGGGGCGTTTGCCAAAAGTGACCCGCCGTAAGGGCGGAACCGCCAGCAGTCATAACCGCAGTACCGGATATGTACACCAACCCCACTGTAAAAGCGGAACCCTAAGTCGCCATTACCGCAGTAACGGATATGTACCCCGCCCCCGCCGTAAAGGCGGAACCCTAGGTAGCCGTTACCGCAGCAACGGATATTCCCCCCATCACCCAGCGCACCAGACGCCGAGCGCATAAACGCAACAGGCGAACTCATTGCACCGGCACCGCTTTGATCCTCACCCTCGGCGCTGGCACCGACACCGGCACAACCCCCGGCACCCCCTGCTCCGCCGTCGGCAATTGCGGCGCCTGCATGTCCGGCATGGCCCAGCTGCGGTCCGGCTGCAGGCCGCCCTGGGCGCGGCGCATGAAGTCGTAGCGGTTGAGGGTGATGCTGCGCCCCGCGGCGCTATCGCGAATGATGTAGGGCCGCAGGAACACCATCAGGTTGGTCTTGTTGGTCGAGCGGCTTTCGTTGCGAAACAGCGCGCCGATCCCGGGGATAGTCGACAGCCACGGCACCGCGTTGTTGCTCTGGCTGTAGCCGTCCTGCAGCAGGCCGCCGAGGACCATGATCTGGCCGTCGTCGAGCAGGATGCTGGTGTCGATCGCGCGCTTGTTGGTCACGGTGCCGGCCTGCACCGAGGCGCGCTGGTCGACGCTGCTGACCTCCTGATAGATGTCGAGCTTGACCGTGCCGCCCTCGGAAATCTGTGGCCGCACATTCAGCTTCAGGCCGACTTCTTCGCGCTGCACGGTCTGGAACGGGTTGTTGCTGTTGCCGCCACCGCCGGTGACGTAGCTGCCGGTGACGAAGGGAATGGTCTGGCCGACGAAGATGCTCGCCGCTTCGTTGTCCAGGGTCAGCAGGTTCGGGGTCGACAGCACGTTGTTCCCGCCCTTGCTCTTCAGGGCCCGGGCCAGCACCTTGAGGTCGAGGATCTTGCCGATCCCGGGGATGTCCACGGTGCCGTTGACCAGGCCGACGTTGAGGCCCTGGGGCAGCACATCGATGCTGGTCTTGCCGTTGAGGTTGAGGCCGCTGCCGCCGAGGTTGGCGCCGCCGATGACGCCGCTGCCACCGAGATTGCCGGTCTGCCACTGCACGCCGAATTCGGCGGCGTCGTCTTCGTTGACTTCGACGATCAGGCTTTCGATCACCACCTGGGCGCGACGCTGGTCGAGCATGTCGATGACTTCGCGCAGGTTGCGGTACAGCGGTTCCGGCGCGGAAATCAGCAAGGTGTTGGTGGTGGCATCGGCCTGGATGGTCACGCCGCCGGCGCTGAAGGCGGTGTTCTGCTCGGACGCCTGGGTGCCGCCCTGGCTGCTGCTGGAACTGCCGCCCTGGGCATAACCGCTGCCGGAGCTGCCGCCGCCGAGGCTGGAGCTGCCACTGGTGGAGCTGGTGCTGCCGCTCTGGCCGCTGCTGGAACTGCCGCCCTGGCTCATGCCGCCCATGCTGCCGAGCATGGCCCGCGCGTTGTCGCCGGTGCCGCTGTCGCTCTCGCCGGTGAGCAGGCCGCGCAGGGCCTGGGCCAGCTTGCCGGCCTGGGCGTTGCGCAGGTACACCACGTGCAGGTTGCTCGGGTTGCTCTGGGCGTTGTCCAGCTTGTAGATCAGGTTGCGCGCAAGCTCGGTGCGCTCGGGGCTGCCGGTGCGGATGATGATCGAGTTGGAACGCGGGTCGCCGACCACGCTGACCTTCTGGGTCGGGTCGGCGCCCTGGGTTTCCAGCAGCTCGGAGACCATGCCGGCGATGTCCACGGCGATGCCGTTCTGCACCGGCACCACGTCGGTGTCCAGGGCGCTGGGAATGTCGATGCCTTCGATGATCTGCGCCACCCGGGTGAGGTTCTCGGCGTAGTCGGTGATGACGATGCTGTTGTTGCCCGGGTAGGCGTTGATCGGGTTGTTCGGCGACACGATCGGGCGCAGCACCGGGATCAGGTTCACCGCGTTTTCGTATTGCAGGCGGAAGGTGCGGGTCAGCATGCCGTTGGCCGACGGCTTGCCGGCGTTGTAGATCGGCCCGCCGAGCAGCTTGGCGTCGGCTTCCGGCACCACCTGGGCCACGCCGCCGACATCCACCACGCTGAAACCCTGCATGCGCAGGGCCGCCAGCAGCATGTCGTAGGCCTGGTGGGCCGGCACTTCGCCTTCGCTGACCAGGGTCAGGTTGCCCTTGACCCGCGGGTCCACCAGGAACTGCTGGCCGGTGGAACGCGCCAGCGCCCGGACCACGGCCTGGATATCGACATCGACGAAATTCAGGCGCACCGGCTGGTCGCCCAGGGGATTGCGCACCACCGTGCTGCTGGCGGCGGGAGCACCGGGGGCGCGTCCCGCACGGCTGATCGGATGCTGGAATTTGGGACGCTGGGTCTGTTGCGCCTGGGCCCGCTCCCGCTCGGCCACCACATCGCCGCCACTGCGATTGGTCTCGCCCAGGGGCCGCCCCAGTTCGCTGTCCACCAGCAACGGTGGCTGTGGCTCCTTGCTGTTACTGCACGCCGCCAGCGCCAGGGCCAGCGGCCCCAGCAGGAGCAAGGGCAGTGCCTTGCGCGATTGGCGGGCGTAAAAAGAACCTGACCACTTCATGAAGCTTCCTTAGCGCCAAGCGCCTGATCCATGCGAACGGTTCCGGACAGTTTGCCTGCCGTGCCATCGATGTCGGCCGGCCCCGCGCGTTGCAGGCGGGCCTCCACCACTTCCAGGGAAAACTGCCGGGGATTGCCCAGCAGCCAACCGACCACGGCATCCGCCGGGGCCTCTTGAAAACTCAAGTGCCAGGCCTGGGGCTCGCCCTCGCCCGCCAGCTGCAACTGGTACAGCCCCTGCAGGCCGGCGGCATCCAGGGTCTGGCGCAAGGACTGCTCCAGGCTCTGCCCCGGCTCGCCGCCACGGGGCCCGCCGGCCTGGTGCAGCACCAGCTCCAGGGCTTCGGACTGGGAGCGCAGCTTGGGGATCTCGGCCTGCCAGTAATCGATCTTGTTCAGGGCCGGCTCGATCAGCACCAGCCACACCAGCAAGCCACCCAGCAGCGCCGCCGCTCCGGCCAGCAGGCGTTTCTCGCGCAGGGCCAGGCCGTTCCAGTACAGTTGCGCCTGGGCGGCCTGACGCTGCCAGCGTTGCCGGTAACGGCTGAGGTTCAGCTTATTCATCCTCGTCTTCCTCGCTGTCGTCGGCTTCCATCGGCACCGCGCCGGTCGCCATGCCTGTGGCGGCGCGCAGGGTCCAGCCCTGGTCGCCGGGGCTGGCTTCGAGCCCGGCCTGGGTCAGCAGGCCCTGCCAGCCGCTGTCGGGCGCGGGGACACGGGTGTCGCTGAGCAGGCTCAGTTGCAATTCGCCGTTCTGATAGTTCAAACGCTCGACCCCGCCGATCACGAAAGGCATGGCATTGCTGGCCTGCAGCACCAGGCTGTTGAAGCTGTGCGGAGCGTCGCCGCTGGCCCCGCTCTGCCGCGCCGCCAGTTGCTGACGCGCCTGTTGCAGGGGGTTGAGGATCACCGGCAATTCCGGGAACACCTGCTGCACCCGTTGGCTCATCTGCGCCTTGAGCTGCTGGCCCTGGGCCGCCTGGCGCGCGGCGTAGAGGTTCAGGCCCAGGGTCCAGACCACCAGCGCCACCGCGCACAGCGCCGCGGCACGGCCCCAGCCCTGCTGGCGAGCGCTGTTGTCCTGCACCCCGCCGTGCAGGCCCCAGTCGGGTGCCTGGCCGGTCCAGCGGCAGCTGTCCGGCAGTTGCTCCAGGGCCGCTGGCGGGGCCGCCTCGCCTATCCATTGCAGCCCAACACCGTTGGCCAGCAACGCCTGCAAGGCGTCTTCGGGTAGCGGTTGCACACTGCCCTGCCGCGGGCTATGGCGCAGCAACAGGTGCTGGTCTTGCAGGCAGGCGGTCAACTGGCCCGCCGTCGGCACCGGCAAGGCATAGGGCGCCGGGTACAGGCCGCGCAGTTTCAGGCCGGCCTGCTCCAGCACCTGGCCGAGCCGCGCCAGCGCCTCGCGCGGCAACCAGCTGATGTGCACCTGGCCGTCGCTGTCGCGCGGGCTGTGGGCCACGTACAGGCTGTCGCTGTGGCCGAGAATCAGCGCCTGGGCGGCACAGGCCACCGCCGCGCTGACCTTGGCCGGCGTCAGGGCCGGCAGCTCGATACTCGCCAGCAGGCTGTCCTCCGGGTGCAGGAAACACTCCACCGCCGGCGCCTTGGGCATCTGCCCCAGTTGCATCAGGCTGGCTTCGCCGGCTTCCTTGACCTGGCCTTCCTTAGCCTGGAGCCGGGCAAAGCTCACCCGGCTCTCGGCCGTCAGCGTATGCAAGGGCGGCAGGCTGACGCGCAAGCGGCTCATACGCCCACCCGCGACCAGATCACTCGGGGCATGTTGTCTTCGCTGCGGTGCAGCAAGGCCAGCAGCTTGACCCGGCGCCGCTCGCCACGGGCCTGGCCTTGCAGGCGGAACCATTCGCTGGTGATGCCGACCCGCACCGCGTCCGCCGGTACCTGCGGCATGCGCAGGCGATTGATGAAGTCACCCTGGTTGATGAACCACTGGCCACTGTCGCGCTCGGCGATCAGCGCCTTGGCCCGTGGCAGCGCCAGCCCGGGCACGGTCGCGGCGAGCACTTCGGCGCTGGCGGTGTTGCCGTTGACCCAGGTATTGGCCGGCAGGATGGTGACAAAGGGTTGCAGGCGCGCCAGCAGCTTTTCGTCGACGCCGTTCACCCCCAGCAAGTCGTCGAGACTGCGCAGCATCGGTTGCTTGGCCAGCAGCGGTTTGCGCGCGGCCTCGGGCGAAGTGTCGCGACCGCTCTGGAAACCGTTATTGGCCGGCGCCGCTGTGCCTTCCGGGCTCAACTGCCGTGGGTAGGAAGCGATCACCCGCTGGCTGATGCGCTGGCCCAGGGTCGCGCTGACCCCGAGCAGCTCGCACAGGCGCTGGAAATTCTCTATCTGCAACGGGTCGAGCCGGTCATTGGCGAGCAGGTTGCGCAGGTTGAACTTGCTCTGCTCGTCCTCCAGCCGCCCCTCGAACGGCCCGGCGCCCGGCCCCAGGGCCGCGAGCTGGATCGGCCGCGCCCAGTTCTGGTCGAGGCGGGTCAGCACGTCGCGCTGGCGGTCTTCCCACAGGCGCTGGCGGCTGACCTCCATGCCGCCCTGCAACTGCCAACTGCCCTGGACCCGTAGCTGCTCGCTTTCCAGCCCGCGGGTGAACAGGGTCTGGCGGGTCAGCATGCCGCCGGCGATCACCGCCACCACGGCGGCGATCAACAAGGCGCTGATAATGGCCATGCCACGCTGTTTCGCCGCTGTCGGCGAACGGGCTGTCATGGCGGCGCTTACAACTGCCAGGAGCCGATATCGGCATTCACGCCGTCACCGTCTGGCTGGCCGTCGGCCCCCAGGGAGAACACATCCACTTCACCGTTGGCTCCCGGGTTCAGGTAATGGTAAGGACGGCCCCAGGGGTCGTTGGGCAGGCGTTCCAGGTAGGAGCGCCAGTTGCTGTTCTTGGCATCCGCCGGGCGCTCCACCAGCACTTTCAGGCCCTGGTTCATGCTCGGATAGGTGCCGTGGTCGAGGCGATAGAGCTTGAGGGCCTGCATCAGCCCGCCGATGTCCTGCTTGGCCGCGGTGGCCCGGGCCTGGTCCGGACGGTCGAGTACCTTGGGCACCACCATCGCGGCGAGGATCCCGAGAATGACCACCACCACCATGATCTCGATCAGGGTGAAACCGCCCTGTCCGCGTGGGCGGCGGGGCTGGAGGCGGGGCTGAAGATGAGGCTGGGGGTGTGACGTGAAGCGCACGACATCCATCTCGACGTTCCTTGGCTTGATTTCGATTCGTCGGGCAGTGTTACAAGAAAATATGTCAGTGATATTGACGTTGCTCGGGAGCGTCCGTAGCCAATCGGTCAAATTTGCCATGTAGCCTGCAAGCCTCCATTTGCGCCACGAGACGTCCATGCCGGGGCCACGCCAGCCACTACTCAAACGACCCGCCGGACCGCCAGCCGCTGAACAGCGGGGTTTCACCCTGATCGAGGTGCTGGTGGCGCTGGCGATCATCGCCGTGGCCATGTCGGCGGCGATCCGCGTGGCCGGCTTGATGACCCAGAGCAATGGTTTGTTGCGGGATAAGTCCATCGCCTTGCTGGCGGCCCAGTCGCGCCTGGCGGAGCTGCGCCTGGAAGGCCGCCTGCCGTCCGGGACCAAGAACATCGAATGCGATCAGGGCCGGCTCAAGCTGCGCTGCGAACAGAACATCGCCCCCAGCCCCGACCCACGGCTGTCCCGGGTCAGCGTGCTGGTCCTCGACCGCAGCCGCGAGGCCCCGCCCCTGGCGCGCCTGGATACCCTGGTCGCGCGGACACCGAAAAACCCCAATCGCTAAGGAATAACCCTGTAGGAGCGAGCTTGCTCGCGATGGACGTTAACGATAATGCGTGTTGAGTGGATGAACGCGGCGTTCTCGGGTCCATCGCGAGCAAGCTCGCTCCTACAGGGGACTCCGCTAGGCATGGCCTGCGTAGCGCCGAAGGCTCCAGCATGCAGCCGCTTGTCGTACAGAACCATCACTGCCGGGTCAGCACCGGCAACGCCGGGCTTTCCGGCAACTTGCTGACATCCAGCCGCGAGCGCTCGCCGCCGCGCTCGATCACCACCCCGTCGCCCTCGATGGCCACCAGTTGCACGCCCTGGGCCAGGCGCTCGCCCACCAGGAAGCTGCGCGGCGGCGCGTCGTTGAGGCTGAGGATCGCCACCGCGCCGCGGGGGCTGGCCATCAACCCGGTGACCTTGATGTCCAGCGCCAGCGGCTGGTTGGAAAACCACTGCTGCGCCGGGCTCTGGGCCTGGGCGGCCAGGGCTTGCGGCGGCGCCTGCGGGGTGCGTGACTCGGCGGGGGTCAGCAGCAGCGACGACCAGGTCGCCACCCCGGCCACGATCGCCAGCAGGGCCACGGACTGCACCAGCTGCGGCGGGGAAAATCGATGGACGAATGCCATGGCAAGGACCTCCTGTTTGTCCGTCTTCGCAGCCTAGCGCGCAATGGTCACGTTTTTATTTCACATTCGCCGGGCAGGATGAAAACCGACGCACAGGAGCGCGCCCCATGACCCCATCCCGACAACAGGGCTTCACCCTGATCGAGCTGATGGTGGTGCTGGTGATCATCGGGATCGCCAGCGCCGCCATCAGCCTGAGCATCCGCCCCGACCCGCTGCAGGGCCTGCGCAAGGATGCCGAGCGCCTGGCGCAGTTGCTCCAGGTGGCCCAGGCCGAGGCGCGCGTGGATGGCCGGCCCATCAGTTGGCGGGCGGATGCCAAGGGTTTCGCCTTCAGCCGGCCCAGCGACGACGGCCGCGGCCTCGATCAGTTCAAGGACGACCCGCAACTGCGCCCGCGGCCCTGGGAAAGCCCGACGATCAAAGTGCGCATCGAGCCCGGCCCGCGGCTGGTGCTCAACGCCGAATGGATAGACGCGCCGCTGCAGGTGCAACTGTCCGACGGCCGGCACAGCCTGACGGTGCAACGCACCGCCACAGGCCAGGTCCGGGTGGTGGCACAGCCATGAGGGCGCGGACCAACCAGCGCCAAGGCGGCTTTACCCTGATCGAGGTGATGGTGGCGATCCTGCTGATGGCGGTGGTCAGCGTGATCGCCTGGCGCGGGCTGGACAGCGTCAGCCGGGCCGACAGCCATTTGCAGGCCAGCAGCGCGCAGACCGAGGAACTGCTGCGCACCCTGTACCAGCTGGAACGGGACGTGGCGCTGCGGGCCAGTGTCGAACTGATGGAACCGGTGCCGGCCGGGGCCGATGCCGAAGCCGTCGATGTGCCGGCGGCCCTGACCGTGCGCAGCGCCGACAGCGGCACCTTCCGCCTGGATGTGATCCGCAGTTCGGCGACGCCCGGCGAGGGCCTGCAACGGGTGCGCTGGTGGCTCAAGGGCGACACCCTGTACCGCGCGGCGGCGCCGGCCCGCGATCGTTATCCGCTGCCCGCGCCGAAAAACGGCGTGGCGGTGCTGGAGCATGTCAGCGACTTGCAACTGCGGGTCTGGGATCGGGACAAGGGCTGGCGCCAGCTCAGCGGCAACCGCAAGGAAAACCCGCCAGGCCTGGAGATCCGCCTGGTGCGGCAGACGCCCCAGGGCGAAGAGCGTTACCGCCAGGTGCTGGGGCCGTTGGAGTAAGGACAACGCCGGGTTGGACACCGCACCTGTAGCCGCTGCCGAGCCTGCGAGGCTGCGAACGAGGTGGGCGGCATTCCGACGAAGTCCTCGCCAAACCTGAGCACGCGGTTTGCCAGGAAAACTGGATTGCCCGGTTTACGAGCGCTGCGCGGTCGATCGCAGCCTCGCTGCGCTCGGCAGCGGCTACAACGGCAACGCACGTTAACGCAACGGCCATGGGGGATTTGGGTCGACGGCGATTCTGTAGGAGCGAGGCTTGCCCGCGATCCAGGCCACGCGGGCTGTCTGCTCGGACGCTATCGCGAGCAAGCTTCGCTCCTACAGATCCAGGTGCCAGGTCTCAGCTCAACAACACCACGCCGCCCGGCAATTCGGTGCATTTGGCGCCGTAGGCGTCGCGGATCAACAGGGCCACGCCGGCCAACTGGTTGAGGTTGAAGCGCGCCTGTACCTTGCGCTTGCCCAGCTCGGCGTTGAGCAGCACCAGCATGCCCGGACGGTAGCGGTTGATCTCGTCGATCACCGTGTTGAGGGTGGCGTTGTCGAACACCAGCACCTGCTCGCGCCAGGCGATCACCGCCGTCGGGTCCACCGTCGTCGGCTCGCCGACCTGACGGCTGTCGTAGGTCAGCTGGCGACCGCTGTCCAGGCGGATCAGCCGGCCCGCGACCTCGACCTGCAGCGCGCCATCGATGCAGGTCACGCAGACACTGTGGTTGGTATTGCGCACATTGAAACGCGCCTGTGAAGCGCTCAGCCAGCCGTTGCCAGCCTGGACTCGCACCGGCAGCGCGCTCTGGCTCAACACCTCGACCTCGCCTTCGAGCAGTTCGATGCCCTGCCCGCCGTCGGCCAGTTCGCGCCGGCTGATGCGAGTCTGGGTGTTGAGTTCCAGGCTCAGCCCGTCCTCCAGTTCGACCCGGCGCTGCTCGCCGACCTCGGTGCGGTAGTCGGCGCCCAGCCCGGCAAAACCGCCGGGCACCGAGACCCGCACCGCCACCAGGGCCACCGAGGCCGCCAGCGCCCCACCGAGAAAGGCCCGACGGCCGAAGCGCCGCGGCTGGGCCTGTTGCTGGCAGTGTTCGGCGGCCGGCTTCAGGCTGTGCCACAGCAACTTGGCCTGCTCGAAGGCCTCGGCATGCTGCGGGCTCTGCGCGCACCACTGCTGCAAGGCCCGGGCGTCGGCCGCGGTGGCCCGCCCCGAGGTCAGCAGGAGCAGCCAGTCCTGGGCCTCGTTGCGCAGCCGGTGGTCCGGTGTCGCCCGAGAAGTGGAGATGCTAAAGATGTTCAAGCGTGCGGGTACTCACGGATTAATCGGGGCCTTTAGTGACTAGGACGGTTTTCCGGCGCCGGGACCGAACCGCTGAATCACTTTTCTTTCAAGGCGCGAGGCGCAGTGGCCCAGGGCAGCCTTGATTTCCTTCTCGACCATCCGTGTCGAAATGCCGAAGCGCTGGGAGATTTCCAGGTGCGGCGCCTCCTCCAGGCGCGCGGCGATAAAGATCTTGCGGCGGCGCGCCGGCAGTTCGTAGAGCGCCTTGAGCAGCGACTGGATTTCCTTCTGCCCGCCCACCACCCGCGACGGGTCCAGGGCCTCGTCGCTGACCTGCAGCAGTTCCTCGACCTCGCTGCCGGTGAGCAGCCGGGCATCGGCCTCGCGGCGGTCGGCGGCGATGTTCAGGGCCATGCGATAGAGGTAGGCATTGGGCTGGGCGAGGTTCGGCGGCTCTTCCATGCGGTCGACCCGCAGGTAGGTTTCGTGCAGCACATCGTTGGCCAGGTCCTCCGAGCCCAGGCGCCGGCGCAGACGCACCTTGAAGTCGTCGTAGGAGGTCAGGAACAACCTGACCATCGCACTGTGCCCGGTATTCTTCATGCCCCGGAGGCTCCCTGGCGTTGTCTGCAATCCATGCGTTTTCCTGCGCTGTCGGGTATCAGAAGCAAGGTCACTGGCTGGCGCAGCGAACTTGGCGCGGGTCGTTCGACCCAGGTTTCGCTGAGGCTCTGCACCAGTGCCTCGTCGCGCCGCAGATCGCCGGTGGTGGTGACCAGGCGGCTGTGCTCGATATGCCCGCCGCGGTCGATCCACAGTTGCAGCACCGCGCGATAGCGCCCCGGCCGGGTCAGTTCCGAACGGCACAGGCCGGCCTCCACCGCGCGTTGCAGCGCACTGGCGAAACTGTCGCTGGCCCAGGCCCCGGCACTGCCGCCCGCCCCCTTGGGGGCAGGTGCATCGCTGAGCTGGGCGACTTGCAAGGTAAAGGCATCGGAGCGGGCGTAACGGGCCATCAAACCACTTCCTGTCAGCAGGCGACTCAGGGCGTCCCGGGCGCTGTAGCGCCCCTGGACCCGTACCGAGCGACGCCCTCGGGTCAGCTCGCGGTCCACCAGCACCGCCATCCCGGTCGAGCGGCTGAAAAGCTCAAGCGCTTCGGCCAGGTCTTGCGCAGCGATGTCCAGGTCCAGCAGCCGGTGCGAATCCACCATCGGCGGCGCGGGTTGCGCCGCCCGCAACCCGCCCGAGGCGGCCAGCGCCAACAGCAGCGCAAGCCCCCAGCGCGCGAACACCGCGTGAAAGAAAGACCGATACCCGACCTTTGCTCGGCGTCGCTGCACGGCTACCTGTCCCTGAAAACCGTCATCCTGAGGCCAGTTTATGAACCTGATGTGACGGTGCCCGCAAAAAAACCATCACCTTTGCGCCACCCGCCTTGCTTTACACTCAAGGACCGCAACGGCCCCTCCCGGGCCCGCCAGGAGGCCCCCGATGAAACAGCTTCGCACCCTTGTCGCCAGCCTGATGCTCGGCGCCCTGCCGCTGGCCGGCCACGCCGCCACGCCCGTCGAAGCGCCCGCCGCCGCTTCCGGCAAAACACCCACAGAGGGTTGTATCGACGTCAGCGTGGGTGGCTACAAGGCCCCGGACTACGGTTGCCTGAGCCAGCAGATGGGCAACAACCCCGATGGCGCCAAGGCCGGGCAGAAGAACCAGGAAGCCCTGCAGGTGCCGATCCACAAACGCCCGCCGAACCAGATGGGCCTGGCCACCCCGGCGGCCACCAGCACGCGGATGGGCAATACCTTCGGCACCTCGGTGAAGCCGCAACGGCCTTGAGGTTGTGTGTTCGGGCCCTGTCGCGAGCAGCCGTTTGCCGAACATTGGCTGGCGTGGATGGAAAAGGAATCCGGGCTAGACGCTGGGCTGTTGGCGGAACGCCACGGCCAGGCGGTTCCAGCAGTTGATCGCCGCCACCGCGACCGTCAGGTCGACCAGCTCACGCTCGCTGAATTCGCCACGCACGGCCTGGAACAACGCATCCGGCACCGCGGACTCGGACAACAGGGTCACCGACTCGCTCCAGGCCAGCGCCGAGCGTTCCCGCGGGCTGAACAACGCCGAATCGCGCCACACGCCGAGGGCGTACAGGCGCCGCTCGCTCTCGCCGTTCTGGCGCGCCTGCACCGCGTGCATGTCGGAGCAGAACGCGCAGTGGTTGAGTTGCGAGACGCGGATCTTGACCAGCTCCAGCAGGGGTTTCTCGATGGACAGGTCGAAGCTTTGTGCCTCGAGCATCAACAAGCCCTTGAGGGCCTCCGGCGAGGCGCTGTAGTAGTCCAGGCGGGGTTCCATCGGGAGTCACCCTGAGCGTGTGTTTGTGTTCCCTAGCCTAAGGTCCGCGTCGGCCCGCCCCTATAGCCAATCCGGGGGTTTATCGGCAGTCCACCGGACCTGTGTCGGACTTGATCCCGCCGAAGCCCTTCGGGCTTATCGTCCGAACGCGGCCCGAGCCTGCGGCAGCGGCTACAGGGTTCGACGCTGCCTTCGGACCGGGCGGTGTAGCCGCTGCCGCAGGCTGCGATCGCGGACGCAGTCCGCGCCAAGGCCGCAGGCCGATCCCGGGGCGCTACACGAACCCCGGGCTTGCGGGTAATCTGGCGGACACCGATCGTTTTGGAATGTCATCGATGGAACTGCATGTCGTCATCAACGGGCGCAAGGACCTGGCCGACCAGCTGTATCGGCAACTGCGCGACGCCATCGAGTGCGGGCGGCTGGCGGCGGGCGCGCAATTGCCGCCGAGCAGGCTGCTGGCCGAGCAACTGGGAATCTCGCGCAAGACGGTGTCGGACACCTACAGCCTGCTGACCTACGAGAACTTCCTGATCGGCCGGATCGGCCGCGGCACCTTCGTCAATGCCCGGCCGGTGAAGGCCGAACCCAAGCAGAGCGCCGCCGACCTGGCCTGCGCGCAGAGCCTGGAAAAATGGCACGAGCTGCCCTCGCCCCTGCGCCATCCGACCCTGGAAGGCACCTCGCGCTACGAGTTCATCGGCGGCGCCACCAGCCGCAATCAGTTCCCCCAGGAAGAGTGGCGGCGCTGCACCCAGGACGCCCTGCGGCGAATCGCCCAGAGCGGCGGTTTCTACAGCCAGCCGGAAGGCCTGCCGGCGCTGCGCAATGCGATTGCCGGGCATGTCTCGTTCTCGCGCGGCGTGGTCTGCAGCGACGCCGACATCGTGGTCTGCAACGGCGCGCAACAAGCCCTGGACCTGATCGCCCGGGTGGTGCTCGAACCCGGCAGCCTGGTGGCCATGGAAGACCCCGGCTACACCCCGGCGCGCCTGCTGTTCAGTGCCCAGGGCGCGACGGTGATCGGCGTGCCGGTGGACGACCAGGGCCTCCAGGTCGAGCGGATTCCCGATGGCGTACGGCTGATCTACGTCACCCCGTCCCATCAGTTCCCCCTGGGCATGCCCATGAGCCCGGCCCGCCGCGAGGCCTTGCTGGAGCGGGCGCGGGAGCTGGGGGCGATCGTCATCGAGGACGATTACGACAGCGATTTCCGCTACCAGGGGCGCCCCACCGATTCCCTGCAAAGCCTGGATAAGCGCGGCGTGGTGGCCTATGTCGGGACCTTCTCGAAGACCATGCTGCCGCAGCTGCGCCTGGGCTACGCGGTGCTGCCACCGGCGATCCTCGGCGCGGTGATCAAGGCCAAGCGCCTCACCGACTGCCACACCTCGACCCTGCCGCAATGGGCGCTGGCCAAGTTCATCGCCGAGGGTTACCTGCTCAAGCACATCCGCCGCTGCCACACGGTGTACGCCGGGCGCCGCGAGCGCATTCTGCAGCGCCTGAACGGCGACCTCTCGCCCTGGCTGCAGGCGGTGCCGTCCACCGCCGGCTTCCACATGGCGGCGCTGTGCAAGGTGCCGGTGAACATCCCGCTGTTGCTGGAACTGGCGAAGAAGGTCGAGGTCGGGCTCTACCCGCTGCACGGCTTCTATTATCAGGAGCCGGCCAGGGACGGGCTGTTCATCGGCTTTGGCGCCATCGAGACCCTGGACATCGACCCGGCCCTGGACAAGGTGCGCGACATCCTGCAACAGATCGCCTGATTGGTCCCGGGCTTTTCCCGGGGATTGGTTATTTTTGTTGCAATCTTGCGGCCCTATTCTGAGCCTCCAGCAAACGCCGTGACTGCAACTGCGATCTTGAGATCCTGCACCTGCTACGTCGGAGTGCCGCCCAAGCCGATCGCAGCCTGCGGCAGCGGCTACAGGACTCGCGGAGGGTTCTAGATGTCCAGTCCAGCCATCAATATCGTGCAAATCAGGGCCGCCCAGGGTCGTTCGGAGGAGCTTGGCCAGCAGTTGACCACGCTTCTCGCCGCCCTGCGCGAGGCTCCCGGTTGCCTGGCGTACAGCGCCCAGTGCAACACAGCGGACACGCACCGCTGGACCGTAAGCGGCCAGTGGCGCTCGGCGGCCGAGATGCAGGCGCATTTCCATCTGCCGGCGGCCCAGGGCTTCATCGACCTGCTGGCCAGCAGCCTGGCCTGCGCCCTCGACTTCGAACACTGAGGCATTGGTCTGCCGTTCTTTGCCGGGATTGGTTATAGGCCGGTCGCGCCAGCGGGCTTACCTTGAGCCGGCCCCTTTCGCACCGGAGAATCCGACCATGAAACCCCTCGCTGCCCTGACCTGCGCCCTCGCCGGCCTGGCCCTGCTCAACTCCCTGGGCGTTGCCGCCCATGACCCGGAGTACGGCCAGGAAAAAACCAGGATCCTGCAGGAACATGCCCTGAACAACCTGCCGGGCAAGACCGCGCTGATGCTCACCGTCGACTACGCACCGGGCCAGGCCACGGTGCCGCACATGCACAAGGGCGCGGCCCTGGCCTATGTGCTCGAAGGCGAGATCACCTCGCGGGTCAACGACGAACCGGCCGTCACCTACAAGGCAGGCCAATCCTGGTACGAACCGGCGGGCTCGCAGCACCCGGTGTCGGCCAACGCCAGCGCCAGCAAACCCGCCAGGCTGCTGGTGTTCATGCTCAAGGACGCCAAGGACGAAGTGCTGACGCCGCTGAAGCAGTAAGCGCCTGGCAGCAGATACTCCGTAGGAGCGAGGCTTGCCCGCGATAACGTCAGTACAAACAGCACAAGGCCAAGCCGATAAAAAGGCGCCTGGCCGCTGCGCGGATCGCGAGCAAGCTTCGCTCCTACAGAAGCGGCTACAGCATTTCTTGAGGCCATGAAAAAGCCCCGTATCTCGCGATACGGGGCTTTTTCATTTACCGCTCGATCAGGCCACTACAAGGCCCGATTGACCGCTCATGGCCAGGTCCAGCAACTCGCGGTTGGCCACCGCGTACATGGCGTAGTCGGTGCCGCTGGCGGCACGGATTTCCACCAGCATCGCGCGCCAGCGCTCGACCATGCTCTGGTTCTGCTCAAGCCACAGGGCCACGCGGACTTCCATGTCTTGCGGCGCGTCGGCCATTTGCAGGACCGAGATGGTGATCGCCCGCTGCTGCCAGTCCACGTCGTCGCGGAAGGCTTCGCGTGCCTGGGCCTGCCAGTTGTTGGCCACCGGCAGATCGCTGATCTGCTGCAGGTACCACGGCAGGTCCAGGGCGCTGCCCACGGCGAAGTAGGCCTTGGCCACATCGGCGGCGTCGTGCCCGGTGACATCCGCGGCCTCGATGATCGGCAACAGGGTGTACAGGTGGGTGGTACCTGCCACCATGCGCGCCAACAGCTCAGGCACGCCGGCTTCGACGTAAGCGGTGTAGCGGGTCTGCCAGCCTTCGCGAGTCGGGCCTTCCAGCAGTTCGTCGAGCTTGAGGCCCAGCGCCGCCAGGTGCGGACCGAAGTGCGCGACGTCACGGGCGGCATCCTGCTCGTTGCGACGGCTGCGCAGGAACCAGCGGGTGGCGCGACGGCCAAGGCGCATCAGCTCGTCCATCAGCTCCAGTTGCACCTGAGCCGAGACCTGGTGGTCCAGGGCTTCGATCTGGCGGAACCAGTGCGGGAGATGGAAGATGTCACGCACGATCACATAGGCACCGGCCACGTTGGCCGGGCTCATGCCAGTGGACTCCTTCAGGCGCTGCACGAAGGTGATGCCCATGTGGTTGACCAGGTCGTTGGCGATCTGGGTGCTGACGATCTCGCGCTTCAGGCGGTGGCGGCGCATGGCTTCGGCGAACTTGCTGACCAGGGTCGGCGGGAACGCGGTTTCCATGTCGCGGGTCAGGTAGTCGTCGTCCGGTACCAGGGAACCCAGCAACTGTTCCTTGAGGTCGATCTTGCTGTAGGAGATCAGCACCGACAGTTCCGGACGGGTCAACCCGTGGCCGGCGCTGACGCGCTCGTTGAGCTGCTCTTCCGACGGCAGGAACTCGATGGCGCGGTCCAGCTTGCCACGGCCTTCCAGGTCGCTCATCAGGCGTTTGTACTCGGCGATCCGGGCGAAGGCGCGACGGGCCGCCAGGGACAGGGCCTGGGTCTGCTTGTAGTTGTTGCCCAACACCAGGCCACCGACTTCGTCGGTCATGCTCGCCAGCAGCTGGTTACGCTGCTTGTCGGTCATGTCGCCGGCCTGCACCACTTCGTTGAGCAGGATCTTGATGTTCACTTCGTGGTCGGAGCAGTCCACGCCACCGGCGTTGTCGATGAAGTCGGTGTTGGAACCACCGCCATTGAGGCCGAACTCCACACGACCCAGCTGGGTCATGCCGAGGTTGCCGCCCTCGCCCACCACCTTGCAGCGCAGCTCGTTGCCGTTGACCCGCAGCGCATCGTTGGCCTTGTCGCCGACATCGGCGTGGCTTTCGGTGCTGGCCTTGACGTAGGTACCGATACCACCGTTCCACAACAGGTCCACCGGCGCCTTGAGCAAGGCGTTGAGCAGCTCGGTCGGGGTCAGCTTGTCGGCCTGGATGTCGAAGCGTTCTTTCATCTGTGGCGAAATGGCGATGCTCTTCGCGCTGCGCGAGAAGATGCCGCCGCCTTCGGACATGATGCTGGTGTCGTAGTCGCTCCAGGCCGAACGCGGCAGGTCGAACATGCGCTGGCGCTCGGCGAAGCTGGTGGCCGGGTCCGGATTCGGGTCGATGAAGATGTGCATATGGTTGAAGGCCGCGACCAGCTGCAGCTTGTCGGACATCAGCAAGCCGTTGCCGAACACGTCGCCGGCCATGTCGCCGACGCCCACCACAGTGATGCTGTCTTGCTGGACATTGATGCCGCGCTCGCGGAAGTGGCGCTGTACGCCGACCCACGCGCCCTTGGCGGTGATGCCCATTTTCTTGTGGTCGTAACCGGCGGAACCGCCGGAAGCGAACGCATCGCCCAGCCAGAAGCCGTAGTCGATGGCGATGCCGTTGGCGATGTCGGAGAAGGTCGCGGTGCCCTTGTCCGCCGCCACCACCAGGTACGGGTCATCGTCGTCGTGACGCACCACGTTGGCCGGCGGCACCAGGGCGCCGTCCTTCAGGTTGTCGGTGATGTCCAGCAGGCCGGAGATGAAGATGCGGTAGCAGGCGATGCCTTCGGCCGCGATCTCGTCCCGGCTGCCGCCTACTGGCAGGCGACGCGGCAGGAAGCCGCCCTTGGCGCCCACCGGTACGATCACCGAGTTCTTCACTTGCTGGGCTTTTACCAGGCCGAGGACTTCGGTACGGAAGTCTTCTTCGCGGTCGGACCAGCGCAGGCCGCCACGGGCAACGTTGCCGAAGCGCAGGTGCACGCCTTCGACGCGCGGCGAGTAGACGAAGATTTCGAACTTCGGCACCGGCTTGGGCAGCTCGGGAATCAAGTGCGGGTTGAACTTGAAGCTGAAGTAAGACTTGTTATGGCCGTTGGCATCGGTCTGGTAGAAGTTGGTCCGCAGGGTGGCCTTGATCAGGTCCAGGTAGCGACGCAGGATGCGGTCTTCGTTGAGCACCTGGACATCGTCCAGGGCGCTGAGGATCGCGTGCTCCAGGCGCTGCTGCTTGTCTTCCAGGTCGTCGCTGCCGAGCTTGCGCGCCAGGTAGAAGCGGGTCTTGAACAACCGGGTCAGCTCGCGGGCGATATCGGTGTGGTTGTTCAGGGTGCTGGCGATGTAGCCCAGGTCGAAGCCCAGGCGGATCTGCTTCAGGTAACGGGCGTAGGCGCGCAGCAGCGCGACGTCGCGCCATGGCAGGCCGGCGGTCAGCACCAGGCGGTTGAACGCGTCGTTCTCGGCATCGCCACGCACGATGTGGACGAAGGCGTCCTGCAGGGTGTCGTTGAGCTGCTGGATATCCAGGTTCAGGCCTTCGGCCGCGGTGAAGGCGAAGTCGTGGATCCAGAACTCACGGCCGCTGGCGTGGCGCAGGCGATACGGGAACTCGCCGAGCACGCGCAGGCCGAGGTTTTCCAGGATCGGCAGCACGTCGGACAGCGCCAGCGGGGTATCGGCGTGATACAGCTTGCAGTGCAGCAGCGGCTGGCTGGTGGACTGGGTCAGCGGCTGGTAGAAGCTCATCACCAGCGGGTTGGCCTCGGTCAGGCTCAGCAGGTGCTGCATGTCGACCACCGCCGAATGCGCGGCGAAGCGCTCGCGGTAGCCGGCCGGGAAGCCTTTCGGGAAGTCGGCCAGGACATTGGTGCCGTGGGCTTCGCCGAAGCTTTCGACGGTCAGCGCGGCGTAGTCGTCCTGCCAGCTGCGGCAGGCCTGCACCACTTCTTTTTCCAGCAGCAGCGGGTCGATGTCGATGCGGTTCTTCGGGTCGACCCGCAGGATCAGTTGCACGCGCGCCAGCACGGACTCGGAGAAGAAGGTCCAGAACTCGCAGTCGGTGGCCTTCAGGCGATCCATCAGCACCTGCTGGATCTTCTGCCGCACTTCGGTGGAATAGATGTCGCGCGGCACATAGGCCAGGCAGTAGCAGAAACGACCGTACGGGTCCTTGCGCAGGAACACGCGGATCTTGTTGCGTTCCTGGATCTGCACGATCGACATCACGGTGTTGAACAGCTCGTCGACCGGGGTCTGGAACAGGTCGTCGCGCGGCAGCACTTCGAGGACCTGGGCCAGTTCCTTGCCCAGGTGCGCCTTGGCCTGGAAGCCGGAGCGCTGTTCGATGATTTCCACCTTGCGGCGGATATAAGGAATCACCCGCACGCTTTCGCCGTACACCGACGAGGTGTACAGGCCCATGAAGCGGCATTCCTTGAGCACATTGCCATCGGCATCGATCTGGCGGATCGACACGTAGTCCGGGTAGGCCGGACGGTGTACACGGCTTGGGTGGGCGGCCTTGGCGAACGACAGCGGCGTCGGTTCGCGCAGGTAGTTCACGGCGTAGTCTTCGATGCGCAGGTCGTCGACGGTGAGGCCGGCGCGCAGCAGCTTGGTCAGGCCGAGGAAGGAGTCCTGGTCGTACTCGATATGGCCACCGTGGTGGTCCTCGCGCACCACGAACTCTTCGTAGCCGAGGAAGGTGAAGTGGTTGCCCACCAGCCATTCCAGGAAGCTCTTGATCTCGCCCTTTTCATCGGCGTCGATCTCGAACTGGCTGTTGCCGATGCCATCGATCAGTTCCTGGACCTTGGCTTTCATCGGCTCGAAATCGGCCACGGCGACGCGCACCTCGCCAAGCACCTGCTCCAGTTCCTTGCTCAGGACATTGAGCTCGGCGGTGTTGGCGCAGCGGTCGATCTCCAGGTACATCAGCGATTCTTGCAGGATGCCTTCGCCCTGGGTGCCCTTGGGCAGGATTTCCAGCAGCTCGTTCTTGCTCCCGCGACGCACGCTCAGCACGGTGGTCTGCAGGGTGTGGATGCTGTAGCCGCGACGGTTCAGCTCGGTGCGGACCGAGTCCACCAGGAACGGCAGGTCATGGTGCAGCACTTCGACCGCGGTGTGGGTCGACTGCCAGCCATGACGTTCGTAATCGGGGTTGTAGACGCGCACTTGCGGTTGCGCGTGGTCGAAGCGCTCAAGCAGGCGCCAGGCAGAAAGGGTGCAGCCCGCCAGGTCGGACAAGCGACGCTGGGTGAGTTCGTCCAGAGAAATGATGCCGAAGAATTGTTCAGCGAACAGCGCCACTTGTGGCAGTGCCTGTTCACTGATGTGCTGCGCCAGTGCCGCTTGCAGTTGGTGCTGGAAGTCGGCCTTGCTGGCTGCGGTGAAGAACGCCATCTGTGGTACTCCGCTTGGGCTTGTTATTGAGTAAAGCGTCGCATGCAATCCCCTTGCGGGGGTGTCGGTCATCCTGCTCCTGGATCTCGGGCAGAGGTCGCAGGATGACAGGGTGGTGAAGCTGTACGAGACGCTCAGGTCACATTCACCGTTCCCGGATGGGCATCTGCAAAAACGACTGCCACGGTGCGCCGGGCAATGCCTTTACAGGTGCTCATCCGTTGCGCAGCTTAACGAGTGCGGCAAGCGCGCTGCTTGCGGTGCTGCGACATATTCGGTCATTGGCAGGCAACTGGCGGGCCAGGCCTTGAACAACACTAGCAGCCGCCGGACAAAACGGCGGTCGCGCCGAGGCTTTACGGGACTGTCGTGCCAGAAACGGTCCGCGCCGGGAACCCACTCTCTGACACACAAAGCAGCAGAAATTCCCCCGGGCTGGCAGAATTGCACTTTGTTCGCCCCGCTCCCCACCGGAGCCAGCCCCAGGACTCGCCCCATGCAAATGACCACCGCCCACCTGATCGCCAACCCGTGCGACGACGAAGAAGACAACATGGCCATGCTCTGCTGCCACAGCAACCAGGGCGAGATGTTCCTGATGACCCGCTACCCGGACGAGGACGAACTGGAGATCACCCTGGACGGCGAGCCCTCGACCCTGGACGGGGTGAAAGTCACCCTGGGCCCGACCCGCCTGCTGATCGAAATCGCCGCGACCGACGCCGACGCGCTCAATGGCAGCGATCACCTGGAGATCCTGCACAACACCGCGGCGGCGGACCTGGCGGAAGTCGAGCAAACCCTGCAGAACATCCTCAAGGGCACCGGCACCTATATCAGAGAGTTTTGAGCTACAAGCTTTAAGCTACAAGCTTGGAGCTTGGAGCTTGGAGCTTGTAGCTACGAGCCACCGACTGGTTTCTTGACAAGAAACCGGCGCCCCGGCATTGTCTGACAACCTGACTTACGAGCCCCCCTCCTCCATGCTTCAGCTCCAGCGCCCCGACACCCTGGTCGAACGAGTGGTCAACGCGATCCGCAAGGAGATCGACGCCGGCCGCCTGACCGCCGAATCGCGCCTGCCGACCGAACAGCAATTGACCGAGCAACTGAACGTCAGCCGCTCGGTGGTGCGCGAGGCCGTGGCGCAACTCAAGGCCGACGGCATCCTGGTCAGCCGCCGCGGGCTGGGCTCGTTCATTTCGCAGAACCCCAACGGCAGCGTGTTCCGTTTTCCCAGCCAGAAGGGCCGCAAGCCCGACCTGGTGCAGATGTTCGAAATGCGCCTGTGGATCGAGACCCAGGCCGCCTCCATTGCCGCCCAGCGCCGCGACGACGCCGACCTGCAACGCATGCGCAGCGCCCTGCAAGAGATGCACGACCAGCGCAGCGATCTGGCCGCGGCCGCCCTGGCCGACGTGGAGTTCCACCGGGCCATCGCCGACGCCAGCAAGAACCACTACTTCGTCGCCTTCCATGATTTTCTTCGTGGCCAGTTGGCCGAAGCGCGGCGCACCGCCTGGGAAAACTCGGCGGCCCATTCGGTCGGCGGTTCCGCCGATGCCGGCCGCGAACACCAGGCGCTGTACGAAGCCATCGCCGCTGGTGACCGGCAGCAGGCCGCCGCCTGCGCCGAAGCGCACCTGCGAGCCGCGGCCAAACGCTTGAAAATCGACCTGCCGAGTATCGATTAAACCCCTGAAACCCACTGTCTGGCGGACGCTGCCGCGCGGCGTCTTTTGTTTGCTTAGCTTTGTCTGACAACCTGATGATCAGACCCGAACAAGAATAACCAAGGTGACATCTGCATGATCTACGACTACTGCATCATCGGCGGCGGCATCGTTGGCCTCGCCACCGCCATGGCGCTGCTCGAACGCCAGCCCGGCGCTTCGCTGCTGATCCTGGAAAAGGAAAACCTCCTGGCCCGGCACCAGACCGGCCACAACAGCGGCGTGATCCACGCCGGCATCTACTACGCCCCAGGCAGCCTCAAGGCCGACCTGTGCAAGCGCGGCGCCCAGGCGACCAAGGATTTCTGTACCGAGCACGGGATCAGGTTCGAGGTCTGCGGCAAGCTGCTGGTGGCCTCCACGCCGTTGGAAGTCGAGCGCATGCATGCCTTGTACGAGCGCTCGCAGCAGAACGGCCTGAAGGTCGAACGGCTGGATGCGCAAGAACTGCAGCGGCGCGAACCGAACATCGTCGGCCTCGGCGGCCTGTTCCTCGATGCCACCGGCATCGTCGACTACAAGCAGGTGTGCGAAGCCATGGCCCGGGTCATCCAGCAGGCCGGCGGCGAAGTGCAGCTGCAAACGACCGTGCGCGCCATCGCAGAAACCGCCGACAAGGTCACCATCAGCAGCGACGACAAGGTCTGGAGCGCCCGCCAGCTGGTGGCCTGCGCCGGCCTGCAATCGGATCGCCTGGCGGCCCTGGCCGGGGTCAGGATCGACCACCAGATCATCCCGTTCCGCGGCGAGTACTTCCGCCTGCCGGCGGCGAAGAACGCCATCGTCAATCACCTGATCTACCCGATCCCCGATCCGGAGCTGCCGTTTCTCGGCGTGCACCTGACCCGCATGATCGACGGCAGCGTCACCGTCGGGCCCAACGCCGTGCTCGGCCTGGGCCGGGAAAACTATCGCAAGTTCTCCATCAACTGGCGCGACGTGGCCGAGTACGCAACCTTCCCCGGTTTCTGGAAAACCATCTGGAACAACCTCGGTTCCGGCACCACGGAAATGAAGAACTCGCTGTTCAAGCGCGGCTACCTGGAGCAGTGCCGCAAATACTGCCCGTCCCTGGAAGTCGCCGACCTGCTGCCATATGAGGCCGGGATTCGCGCCCAGGCGGTGATGCGCGACGGCACCCTGGTGCACGACTTCCTGTTCGCCGAAACCCCGCGCATGGTCCACGTCTGCAATGCCCCCTCGCCGGCCGCGACCTCGGCCATCCCCATCGGCCAGATGATTGCCGAGAGAATCCTCAAAGCCCGTTGATCCCCGCTGCACGGGTGCCTGGCGCCCGCTTGAAAATAACTACAAACAACAAGGAATCCTCAGATGTCAGTCCATGAGGCGGCCCCGGCCGCATGCGAAACGCCGCAACAAAAACAAAAACGCCTGCGCAAGGTCGCGGCGGCGACCATCTTCGGCTCGATGCTGGAGTGGTACGACTTCTATCTGTACGCCACCATGGCGGCCATCGTCTTCTCGAAAATCTTCTTCGACCCCAGCAACCCGAAAGTCGCCTCGCTGCTGGCGTTCTCCACCTTTGCCATCGGCTTTATCGCCCGGCCCTTCGGCGGCGTGCTGTTCGGCTATTTGGGCGACCGGTTCGGGCGCAAGCAGGTGCTGGTCATCACCTTCTGCATGATGGGTGTGTGCACCACGCTGATCGGCCTGATTCCCAGCTATGCCTCGATCGGCATCTGGGCGCCGATCATCCTGGTGCTGGTGCGGATCATCCAGGGCTTGGGCGCCGGCGCCGAGCTGTCCGGCGCGGCGGTGACCTCCTATGAGCACGCCAGCGAAGGCAAGCGTGGTAGCCAGGGGGCCTGGCCGGCGCTGGGCCTGAACCTGGGCCTGCTGCTGTCGTCGCTGACCGTCTACCTGCTGACCATGAACGGCAACGACTTCCTGCTCTCCGGCGGCTGGCGCATTCCGTTCGTTTGCAGCATCGCCCTGGTCGGCGTCGGCCTGTGGGTACGGCGCAGCATTCCGGAAACCCCGCAGTTCGAGAAGCTGGACAAGGCGCAGGAAAAGCACAGTGCCAAGGCCCAGGCCTCGCCCCTCAAGCTGCTGTTCAAGAACGACCTCAAGGGCCTGGCCGTGGTGCTGTTCGTGGCCATCGGCTACAACGCCCTGAGCTACATCTTCAAGACCTTCTCCCTGGCCTACCTGACCCAGTACAAAGGCGTCGAGGCCCATGTCACTTCGCTGTCGGTGACCATCGCCAGCCTGGTGGCGATAGTCACAGTGCCCTGCTTCGGCTGGCTCTGCGACAAGTGGAGCAGCAAGAAGGTGCTGATGCTCGGCGGCCTGTGCTCGGTGCTGTTCGCCTATCCGTTCCTGAGCCTGCTCAACACCGGCGAGCCACTGATGATCTACCTGGCCATCGCCATCGGCACCGGGGTATTGGCGCCAATGATGTTCGCGCCCCAGGGCTCGTTCCTCAGCCGCCAGTTCCCGACCCAGACCCGCTCTTCCGGCTTCGGTACCGGCCGTGAAATCGGCACCGCCATCGCCGGCGGCCTGGCGCCCCTGGGCGGGCTGGCCCTGGTGGCCAACTCGGCCACTCACTCGACCGACGGGGTGGCGCTGATCCTGGCGGTCTCGGCGGTGATGGTGGTGGTCTTCGCCCTGTGCGACCAGGGCCGCAAGCACTCCAGCTTCAAGAACTGAGCACCCGCCACTGACGCGCCGTGAGGGCGGCGCGTCAGGCACCCGCCGCCATCCCCTTGCGTCGATCCTCACAATGGGTCCCAGCGTTGCGGACGATTACCGGTTATTTACAGAAATTTGCCAGGTGCCGTTAGTCGCCGGGGGCCCGGATGGATTAAAGTAACGCCCCCAGCCCTGGCGTTATTCGAACGCCCTCGGTCACCCTCTGCAGGAACAGTCATCGATGGAACATCGTGAAGCGCTACTCGCGCTGCGAACCTTTCTTTCAACGCAGATTCTCGGCCAGGAAAAACTCATCGAGCGCTTGCTCATCGCCCTGCTCGCCGACGGCCACATGCTGGTCGAGGGCGCCCCGGGCCTGGCCAAGACCAAGGCCATCAAAGAGTTGGCCGAAGGCATCGAAGCGCAGTTCCATCGCATCCAGTTCACCCCCGACCTGTTGCCGGCCGACATCACCGGCACCGAAATCTATCGCCCGGAAACCGGCAGCTTCGTGTTCCAGCAAGGGCCGATCTTCCACAACCTGGTGCTGGCCGACGAAATCAACCGCGCCCCGGCCAAGGTCCAGTCGGCCTTGCTCGAAGCCATGGGCGAGCGCCAGGTCAGCGTCGGCCGCAGCACTTATGAGCTGTCGCCGCTGTTCCTGGTGATGGCCACGCAGAACCCCATCGAGCAGGAAGGCACCTACCCGCTGCCCGAAGCCCAGCTCGACCGTTTCCTGATGCACGTCAAGATCGGCTTCCCCGACGCTGCCGTCGAGCGGCGCATCCTGCAACAGGCCCGTGGCGAAGCACTGAACGGCGAAACCAAGCCCGAGCGTCGCATCAGCCAGCAGGCGATCTTCGCCGCGCGCAAGGAAATCCTCGGCCTGTACATGGCCGACGCCGTGGAGGAATACCTGGTGCAGTTAGTGATGGCCACCCGCACCCCGGCCAAGTTCGACCCGGAGATGGCCGAATGGATCGCCTATGGCGCCAGCCCGCGCGGCTCCATCGCCCTCGACCGCTGCGCCCGGGCCCACGCCTGGCTGGCCGGGCGCGACTTCGTCAGCCCCGAGGACATCCAGGCGGTGCTGTTCGACGTGTTGCGCCACCGCATCATTCTGTCTTTCGAAGCAGAAGCCGCCGGCATCGACCAGGACCGGGTGGTCCAGCGGATTCTCGACGTCGTAGCCGTCGCTTGACCCCGATGAACGCCAGCCCTGTCGATGCCCCGGGCATCCGCGTCAGCCTCGCCGAGCTGATCGAGATGCGCCATCGCGTGCGCGAAGTGCAGCTGTTTTCCACGCCGAGCCAGCGCAGCCCGCTGGTCGGCCTGCACCACTCCAAGCTGCGCGGCCGTGGCGTCGACTTCGACCAGGTGCGGGTCTACCAGGCCGGCGACGACGTGCGCAGCATCGACTGGCGCGTCACCGCGCGCACCCAGGAACCCCACACCAAGCTGTTCCACGAAGAACGCGAACGGCCGATCTTCATCATGGTCGAGCAGAGCCGGCGGCTGTTCTTCGGTTCCGGGCTGATGTTCAAGTCGGTGCTCGCCGCCCAGGCCGCGAGCCTGATCGGCTGGGCCGCCCTGGGCCACAACGACCGGGTCGGCGGCCTGGTGTTCGGCGACGACGAGCACTACGAGATCAAGCCGCGGCGCAGCAAACAGAGCTTGCTGCAACTGCTCAACCGCCTGGTGCGGGTCAACCAGTCGCTGCACAGCGAAACCGAACCCGAGCGCGATGCCCTCGGCACCGCCCTGCGCCGAGGCCGCGAAGTGCTGCGCCCGGGCAGCCTGGTGATCGTGATCTGCGACGAGCGCGCCCTGAGCGACGCCGCCGAACAGCAACTGAGCCTGCTGTCGCGCCACTGCGATTTGCTGCTGATGCCGCTGTCCGACCCGCTGGACCACGCCCTGCCCGCCGCCGGCCTGCTGCGTTTCGCCGAGCGTGGTGCGCAGCTGGAGCTGGACACCCTCAACTACGAACTGCGCCAGGCCTACCGGGCGCAGAGCGAAGCGCGCATCGCCCGCTGGGAACTGCTGGCACAGAAGCTGCGGGTACTGCTGATGCCCCTGAGCACCCAGAGCGAAATGGTCGAGCAACTGCGCGAGTACCTGAACCCGCAACGCCCGGGGAAAACCCGATGAGCAGCCTCGAGCAACTGCAACCCTTGATCGCCCCGCCCGCCATCGGCCTGTGGCCGCCGGCACCGGGCTGGTGGCTGTTGCTGGTGTTGCTGCCGCTGCTCGGCTTTGGCCTGTGGCGACTCAAGCGCTTCTGGCCGCGCCAACGTGCCCTGCCCCGCGCCGAACAACCGCTGGACCCGCTGCGCCTGGCCGCCCTCGCCGAACTGGCGCTGCTGCCCAAGCCCTACGACGGCGCGCCCGCCGGCGCCTGGCTGCAACAGCTCAATGGCTTGCTCAAGCGCCTGTGCCGCAACCATTACCCCTACAGCCAGAGCCACACCCTCAACGGCCGCAAGTGGCTGGCGTTCCTCGACAACCGCTGCCCGGCGGCCGGCCTCACGCGCTGGATGGTCCTGGTGGAAGGCGCCTACAAGCCCGAGTGCAAGCTTGACGACAAGGCCATCGCCGGCCTGACCCAGGCGGTGGAAATCTGGATTCGCAAACATGTTTGAGTTCGCCTGGCCGTGGATCTTCGCCCTGCTGCCGCTGCCTTGGCTGCTGCGGGTGCTGCTGCCGGTGGCCGACAGCGGCGAACCGGCACTAAAAGTCAGCTTCCTCAGCGACCTGGAAGGCCTGGCCAAGCGCCGCGCCCGAGCCAACCTGCCGACCTGGCGCCAGCAGGCTCCGTTCATTCTGTTGTGGCTGTTGCTGCTGGTGGCCGCCGCCCGCCCGCAATGGCTGGGCGAACCGCTGCCGGTGGCCGCCAGCGGTCGCGACCTGCTGGTGGCGGTGGATGTGTCCGGCTCCATGGACTTCCCCGACATGCAATGGCAGGACGAAGACGTCAGCCGCCTGAACCTGGTCCAGCACCTGCTCGGCGACTTCCTGGAAAGCCGCGAAGGCGACCGCGTCGGCCTGATCCTGTTCGGCAGCAAGGCCTACCTGCAAGCGCCGCTGACCTTCGACCGGCACACCGTGCGCGTGTGGCTGGACGAAGCGAAGATCGGCATCGCCGGCAAGAACACCGCCATCGGCGACGCCATCGGCCTGGCGCTCAAGCGCCTGCGCCAGCGTCCGGCGCAGAGCCGGGTGCTGATCCTGGTCACCGACGGCGCCAACAACGGCGGTGAAATCGACCCGCTGACCGCCGCCCGCCTGGCCGCCGAAGAAGGCGTGAAGATCTACCCGATCGGCATCGGCGCCGACCCGGAGCAAAGCGGCACCCTGGGTTTCCTCGGCCTCAACCCGAGCCTGGACCTCGACGAACCGGCCCTCAAGGCCATCGCCGAAGCCACTGGCGGGCGCTATTTCCGCGCCCGCGACAGCCAGGAGCTGCAAGCGATCAAGGACACCCTCGATCAACTGGAACCGGTGACCCAGCAGCCGACCCAGGCCCGTTCGGCGCAGGCGCTGTACAGCTGGCCGCTGGCCGCGGCGCTGCTGTTGAGCATGCTGCTGGTGGTGCGCGAGCGCTGGCCGGACCATCCGCTGCAACGCTTCTTCACCCGCGAGCGCTTTCTGCAACCTTTGCCAGACTGGCGCGAACGGCTCAAACGCCTGCGCCTGCGGAGGCGTCGATGAGCGCGCCGTTCTGGGCCGAACTCTGGCCCCACTGGTTCCGTCCCTGGTGGCTGCTGCTGTTGCCGCTGCTCGGTTGGCTGCTGTGGCAGTTGTGGCACCGGCAGAAGCGCGCTGGCCGTTGGCAGATGATCCTGCCGCCAGCCTTTCACGCCGCCCTGCTCAGCGGCGGCAACGGCCGCGAAAGCAAACTGCCGTGGATCGCCCTCGGCCTGGCCTGGATCCTCGCCGTGCTGGCCCTGCTCGGCCCCGGCTGGCAGCGGGTCGAACAGACCAGCCAGAAACCGGCCGACCCGCTGGTGGTGCTGCTGGAGCTGACCCCGGAAATGCTCGCCGGCGACGTCCCGCCCAATCGCCTGGAACAGGCCCGGCGCAAGCTGCTGGACCTGTTGCAGGTACGCAGCGATGCGCAGACGGCAATCGTGGTCTACGCCGGCAGCGCCCACACCCTGGTGCCGCTGTCGGACGACCTGGCCACCAGCCGCAACCTGCTGGAAGCCCTCAAGCCCTCGATCATGCCCCAGCCCGGCCATCGCGCCGACCTGGCCCTGCAAAAAGCCTTGAAGCTGCTGGACCAGGGCGCACTGGGCCAGGGCCGGATCCTGCTGATCGGCTCGTCCCTGAGCGAGCAGGAGCGCCAAGGCATCCGCCAGGCCCTCGGTGGCCAGGCGCCGCAGCTGTTGATGCTCGGGATCGGCAGCCGCCAGGGCTCGCCGGTGGCCCAGGAAGACGGCAGCTTTCTCAAGGACGAACAGGGGGCGATCCTCATGTCGCGCCTCGACGGTCCGAGCCTGAAGCGCTTCATCGGCGAAATGGGCGGCCGTTATCGCCCGGCACGCCTGGACGATAACGACCTGCGCGGCCTGGGCCTGCTCAGCGGTCCGCAGAACCTGCGCAGCGACGGCCAGACCCTGCGCCTGGACACCTGGGCCGACCAGGGTTACTGGCTGCTCCTGCCGCTGTTGCTGCTGGCCGCCTGCGCCGGACGCCGCGGCTGGCTGTTCTGCCTGCCGCTGCTGCTGTTCGCCGTGCCGCAGCCCAGCTACGCCTTCGAGTTCAACGACCTGTGGCTGCGCCCCGACCAGCAGGGCCAGCGCCTGCTGGAACAGAAGCGGCCCGGCGAGGCGGCGCAGCATTTCGAGGACCCGCAGTGGCAAGGGGTGGCACTGTACGAGGCCGGCAACTACGCCGCTGCCGCTCAGCGCTTTGCCGAAGGCAACGACGCCCGCGCCCACTACAATCGTGGCAACGCCCTGGCCAGGAGCGGCGAGCTGGAAGCCGCGCTGGATGCCTACGAGCAGGCCCTGGAGCTGCAACCGGAGCTTGCCGCCGCGCAAAAGAACAAGGCCCTGGTCGAGCGCCTGCTGCAGGAAACCGAGCCCGCGCCGCCGGAAGAACCGGCCAAGGGCGAAAGCCAGGACAACGACGAAACCCGCCAGCCGCCGCAAGCCGGCGCGGCGACCCAGGCACCGGTCACCCCGGGCCAGCAGCCGCCGGAGAACAGCCACCCCACCAGCGCCGACGAGTCGACGGACGACGAGGTCGCCACCCCGGGCAACGATGCGGTTCCCGGCAGCGAACTGGGCGACGAACAAACCACCACGCCGCCGCTGCGCGATGCCCAGGACAATTTCGACGGCGAACACCGTCAGGCATTGGAACAATGGCTGCGGCAGATTCCGGACGATCCGGGCGAACTGCTGCGCCGCAAGTTCTGGTACGAACAGCAACAACATCAGGATCAGGGAAAAATTCGATGACCCGCTTCACCGCCCTCTTACTCACGCTTGTGCTGACACTCGGCGCCTTTGCGGCCCGGGCCGAGGGGCTGGTCGCCAGTGTCGACCGCAGTCGCGTGAACTCTGGGGAAACCGTCGAGCTGACCCTGGAATCCAACAATGTCACGCTGTTCGGCAAGCCCGACCTGACCCCGCTGCAAGCGCAGTTCGAGGTCCAGGGCACGCGCCAGGTCAACCAGTTGACCAGCCTCAACGGCGACAACCGCGCCATCACCCGCTGGATCATCACCCTGCTGCCCAGGACCACCGGCACCGTGGTGATCCCGGCCCTGCAACTGGGCGAAGTACAGAGCCAGCCGATCACCCTGCAGGTGCTGCAAAGCGCAAGCCGCAGCGACAGCGCGCCGCTGGAACCGGTGTTCATCGACGCCAGCCTCGACCAGGACAGCGTCTACGTGCAGGCCCAGGCAGTGCTGACCCTGCACATCTATCACTCGGTGTCGCTGTACGACGACAGCAGCCTGACGCCGTTGCAGATCGACGACGCGCGGGTCGAACAGCTCGGCGAGTCGCGTACCTATGAAAAAGTCATCAACGGCGTGCGCCACGGCGTGATCGAGATTCGCTACGCGATCTTCCCCCAGCACAGCGGCGTGCTGGACATTCCGGAGCTGACCTTCAGCGCCACCCTGGCCGACGCCGCGGGCACCCAGGACCCGGTGCCCCAGGGCCTGAAGCCGGGCAAGCTGATGCACGTGAGCTCGGCGCAGATGCCGCTGACGGTCAAGGCCAAGCCGGCCGAATACCCGGCCGACGCGCCCTGGCTGCCGGCCCGCAGCCTGAGCCTGGGGGAAAGCTGGAACCCCGAGCCGGACCATAGCCAGGTCGGCGACTCATTGACCCGCAGCCTGACCCTCAAGGCCGAGGGCCTGTCCAGCTCGCAGCTGCCACCCTTGCCGGTGACCGAAGCCAACGGCCTGCGCAGCTACCCGGACCAGCCGCAACTGAGCAATCAGGTCAGCGACCGCGGGCTGATCGGCAGCCGCGAAGACAGCCAGGCCCTGGTGCCGAACCGCAGCGGCAGCATCGACCTGCCAGCGCTGGAGGTGGTCTGGTGGAACACCCATGAGGACCACCTGGAACGCAGCAGCCTGCCGGCGCGCACCCTGCAGGTGGCGAACAACCCAAGCCTGGTGGTGGACACCCCGGCTGGCGCGACACCATCTGGCGCCGGTGGTGACAGCACCACGCTGTGGGCCTGGAAACTCAGCACCCTGCTGCTCGCCTGCACCACCTTGCTCGGCTTCGGCCTCTGGTGGCGCGCGCGCTGGCAACCGGCAATCCTGCGCGCGGTGCAGGCCGGCCCCAACCCGCGCACCCTGCTCGACGACCTCAAGCGCGCCTGCCTGGCCAACGACCCGCAAGCCACCCGTCAGGCCCTGGACGCCTGGGCCCGCCAGCAACCGGAAACCCTGGCCGACATGGCCGCCCGCTTCGTGCCCCTGTCCGACGCCCTGGACGGCCTCAACGGCGCGCTCTACAGCGAAACTGGCCACTACTGGCAAGGCGAAGAACTGTGGCGCGCCATCCGCGCCATCCCGATCGCCGAACACGTCCAGACCCCGCTGGCCGACACCAGCAGCCTGCCGCCGCTGTATCCGAAATAACCCAGGAAACCCTGTAGTCGCCTGAGCCGATTCCCACCTCCATTTCAGAATTTTCCCCTTCCCCAGCACGGGCCGAGAGTGAGCTAATCCCCGCTCTCCCCCGTCGAGGCAGGCCACGAATTTTGATCATCACCTCCAGCGCCCGATTTCTGCTTGTCACCCATTTGAAGGGCAGCGCACTCCAGCCAGCCGACCTCCTGCGAGAGCGGCTGAACTCGATTCTTGACCGAGAGCTGAACGCGAATTGCCAGTTGTTGTTCTGCAATGCCGAGCAAACTGAGTTGGGGTGGCTGATTCAGTCGAGCCAGACCTATCGGGAGATCGATGCTTGCCTGTGCCGACTGGTCCTGCCCGACTCCCCAGCGCTGTGCACTACTGGGCGGCGCATGGAGCGCTTTGAACTGTTCGAACAGTATGAACAGCGCGGATTGGCTGCCGCCTGGCTGTGGTGCGGGAGCCTTGTTGAAAAGATGTACCTGAGATTGCTGGCGCGGGTTTACCCGGTATTGGGTGAGCCTGATGATGGGAAATCGACACTTCATTGACGTGTCTGCTTTCGGCCAGAAGCGGACCTCCACCCTCTTAGGGGGAACCTGGCAGCTCGAACCTGCTCAGGGACACCATATTTTCCAATGCTTCCAGAGTATCAAGGCTGCATGCAGTTAAGGTTGTGACAGCAAGCTTTCGCGCCGTTTTATTCATCTCCGCGCCTCAGCTGTGATCTTTTGCGTATGTTGCAACTCGTAGATACTGAGCACGCGGGAGATAACCCTCCCTTCCGAGCCCAGTCGGTTCAAACCGCACGCGTCGATACAAGGCGTGACTGGCAGTCGTCACCCTACAAACCGAGCGCGAACCTCTTTCAGTGATTGCAAAAAGCCTCTATTGGGCTAAAGTTAATAGATTTAGGATGATTCACCTATCAACCTGTGGCCATTATTACTCAACGGCTAACCTTACGTGCTAAATATATGAGCATCACATGGACGAAATCAAAAGCGCTCTTCTCTACTCATACAAATCGGAAATCAAAACTCCAGACTCTCTCGCTGCGTGCCTAAACGCGCATGGTTTGTATAATATTGGTCAATTCGTGTTAAGACTTAGTCCAATAAATCATGCGCTAGTTGATAATGCTACGACAAAAAAAGCTGAGGATATCACTTGGGATGAGATTCAGGCTTATTCAACATATATTCATGAAACGGTTCATTGGTGGCAGCATATAGGGTCGACTTCTGGTTTGATTTCTAGCATGTGCTTCCCCGCACAGACGCACGTTAACGTCGGGCATCTTCGAGATATAGTCAAGTGTGGGGAGTTTGGTAAGTCACTCAAAGAGTGGAGCGATGATCAGATGTTGCAAGGTCGCACTGCTGAAGAAGAGGTTATCGCCAGGGCAAACATTACAGTAAATAATACGTTAGATTTGGATTACTATCGTGCGATTATCATGAATCCAAGAATCCTTTTAGAAATAGTAAAGGAAAATCATTTTGAGTCTGTAGGGCATACGTTTTATATAGCCTATTCATGCTGCTTGGATGTTTTGACCACAACCTTCAATGAGGTTAAATGCTTGCCAGATACGGATCTCTGGAGGGAGCCTATAGAGCACTTAAAGCTGTCAAAATCCGGTAACTACCATTGGCGGTCAGATGTATACCTCCCTCCAATTACGGGGGTAGATGTACTAGAAGGACAGGCGAGATTTATACAGCTCCAGTTTTTGCATTTTTCTAATCCTAGCAAGTCTTTTGCGGATTATGGCGCACGAGGCTATCTTGACAGTGTATACGGTGCAGCCTTCAAATACTTTATCCAGAGTACTAATTCAAATTTTCCCGACTGTATTGACGATCCATTAGTAGCTTTATTCTTATTAGTCTGCGACTTAGCATTAAATCCTGGAGAAGGGTTTCCATTTGAAATTACAGACTATGAGAATTTTTCATATCAGGCTCAGCCGGCGGTGCGCTTCGCATATCTATGTCAAGCCATAAAAAATGAGCATCCAGAGCTTAAGGACTATATTAAGGAGTACTCTAAAGAGGAATATACTAGCGCTAGCGCTTTGCTAGCGAACGCTTGTGGATACCATCATCCGTTAGACGTGGCGAGAGCTGTTTCCGAATGGGTAAAAAAGGAGCCGACGTTACAAGCGCTGATGAGGGAGCATAGTAAATTTTCGTTTTCGGAAATGAACTTGCCTGTTAGGGTGATATTTTCAGAATTTATAAAATTTAACACCTTTAAGCTTGAGCAGCCTGAATTTTTTTGCTGGACAGGTCGTCACAAAGTAGGGCGCTATGCCGAGCACTATATTCATGCTTGGCTAAAGAATCTCTCGCTCTATAGTGACAAGCAAGATGACTTCGGCATTTACCCAAGGCGGCAGGAGGGGAAGTCGGAAGAAAATATCCATAATACATTTAACATGTTCTACGGCAACCTCATGCAGTACGACCTAATTAGGCAGTGGATAATACAGAGTGGTGAATTTAAATACGACTTCTCTTGGCTCTCGGAGAAGCATGAGCCTTCGGAGGTTAAAGAAAAGGTCAAGGAGGTCTTTACCAATTTGTTTGGTGTGAGTCCTGATGAGATTGAGGGGGCTGGGTGGGTGAAGTCTAGAGATAGTAACTATCAAAGTTAGATTGGGCAAGTATTCCGGAGCTATACTAGCTCAAGATAATGGAAGTCTCACCTGAAAATTTGTAATGCTGTAAGGGCTCATGTTTTCTCTTGCAGCATTACAGCTTCTAATTTAGCGTCACATTAAATCGAACTTGCTGAAAGCACTCCGGAAGAAGGGGGCTCTTAATTTTGTGAGAAATTACCGATGCATTTTTCGTTTTAAGCACTCCTCTGGTCCGATTACTAACGAGCCGACAGTCCGCTGTGGGTCGATTACAGCCCTTCGCAATTGGCTATCCAAAGGCGGACGTTCAACTGAGGGGGCATTGCACAACCATCATGAGCTTTATAGGATCTCGCCAGCGATCATTATCAATCGAGGTTCACATGGATAGCAGATCGCTGGAAATCGAGAGCGCCATCTATGACGAGTTTCTAGACTTGTGGGATCTAGGAATCTTTAAAGAACAACGCCTAGGCCAAGCTTTCTACAACCATTTCCGCCTGCATCATCTTACCGATCAAACAGCCTTATATAGCCTCTATGAGGCCGACGGTGAGAAAGCTTTAGTTGCGATATCCCGTCTTTTTCGAATCAGTTGACTGTAAGGTTCGTGCCGCGTCAGCGCTATGCAGTGACAGCGCCGAAGTCATTCGTTGTGTACTGATTTCAACCCTTAGCAGTAATGGCTTAACACTCAAGGAGAATTGCCCATCATGGATACAGCCATCACGTACCGAACGGCGACCATAGAGGATGCACTGACCATCTGTGAGTTGGGACAATTACTCAACGCGATTCATCACGCTGCCCGTCCCGATATTTACACCGCTGCCACCCAGGACTTTTCGCGTGACCTCCCGCACTGGATGAGTTTTTTCGAGAAACCGACCCAGGTTGTTTTCATTGCGAATATCGGCCGCCAGGCCGCTGGCTTTATTTCTGCCAGCCTGTCGACAAGCTCCGGTCCGCTGATGCAACCGCTGGATTTCGTTCGTATTGGATCGGTGTGCGTAGACGAGCAATTTTGGGGGAAAGGTATTGGTCGAGCCCTGGTAAAACTTGTTCAAGACTGGGCAATCGAGCACAACGCCAAAGATATAAGGCTGTCGGTGTGGACGTTCAATGCACGTGCAACCCGTATGTACACGGAGTTGGGGTTCGAGCCCCGGGCGCTGGAGATGGGGATGTCCGTTTAGAGGGCATGCCCTCATGGTAAAAAAGTAGACATCCCGAGCCTTCTTGATAGGCCTAGCAAGGATATGAGGCCAGCGGCTGCTGTTGGCAACCTCAGCATCCTGTCGATGATGCTGAGGACCGGTTTAATCCACATCCCAAAGCAGACGCTGTCAGTCACTCGCCAAAGTGGATTTCACCCTTGAGCCTTTGCGGTTGAAATGGGCATCGAATCACGCCGAACGCTGTTCTATCCACCGCCGATATTGGCGAGTGCGACAGGCATTGGCGAGCTGTTGCAAGAGCAGCGCGCGTAACGGTGACACGCCTGGATAGGGCTTTTTGTCCTGGCTGAGTTTGCGCAGTTGGAACTTGACGACCGCCATGTTGGCCAAGGACGCGATGGTCTTGTTTTTCCAGGTGATCGGTGGCAATTGCGGAGCATTGTCTTTACCCAAAAGCCAATCACGCGGCAGGTAGGGATCGATGGCCAAGGCCGTTCCGATACCGACCATGTCCACGCCACTCTTGACGACCATTTCGGCAATGGGACGCCGGCGTACGCCACCGGTGACCATCACCGGCATCCTGGAGACGGTCTGGATGTCACGGGCAAACTCGACGAAATAGGCCTCACGCGCCAGGGTGCGACCATCGCGCGCCTCGCCTTGCATGGCCGGCACTTCGTAGCTGCCACCGGATAACTCGACCAGATCCACACCCAGGTCGTTGAGCAGCTCAACCACCTTTTTCGCGTCATCGGCGGTGAATCCGCCACGTTGGAAATCGGCCGAGTTGAGTTTGACCGCCACCGCAAAGCCTGGGGAAACCACGGCCCGTACCGCCGTGACAATCTCAAGCAGCAGGCGTGCCCGGTTTTCCAGGGAGCCGCCCCACTCGTCCGTTCTCTGATTGCTCAGCGGCGACAGGAACTGGCTCAACAGATAGCCATGGGCCGCGTGGATTTCCACGCCGGTGAAACCGGCCTCTTCACCGAGGCGCGCAGCCCGTGCGAAGCGCTGGATAACCTCTTCGATCACGCTGGGGGTCATCGCGTGGGGCGTGGCGAAGTGCTTGGACATTTTGCCCAGGTTCAGCGGTATGGCTGACGGTGCCCAGGTCTTCTGCCCAAGGCTTGCCCGCATCTGGCGGCCGGGATGATTGATCTGCAGCCAGAACTGCGCACCGCCGGATCGACCGATCCGTGCCCAGCGCCTGAACTTGTCCAGTTGCTGGTCATCCTGCAGCACCACGCCGCCCGGCCCGGTCATGGCGCGGCCATCGACCATCACGTTGCCTGTGATTATCAGCCCGGCGCCACCATCGGCCCACGCCTGATACAGGCGCATCAGTTCTTCGGAGGGCGCCTGGTCGGCGTCCGCCATGTTCTCTTCCATGGCGGCTTTGGCGACGCGGTTCTTGATGGTCGAACCATTGGGGAGCATCAGGGTGTCGAACACATTCATGGGCAGTCCCTCATTTGACGTGGGGCCAGCCTAAGTTTGAAGTGAACTTGAAGGTCAATACCTCTTTTTCAACTTCATCCGACAGTTTCATCGGACACCGCCTATTCGATGTTCAAGGCGCCCGATCCTGGCAAGCGCGTCACCAGATCGGCGCCCAGCAACCTCGCAGGCGTGTAGGCACCGCCAGCCGGGCGCGCCTGTAACAGGTAGTCGACCACGGTCAGCGCACCGTAGACCGTCAGACTATAGACATTGGTGGTGTGCACGCGCGCCACCTTGCAATCGCCGCGAGCGTTACGGGCTTCGCCCCAGACATAGGTGCCCTGATCGGCGCGCTTTTCGTCATCCGGGCCGATCACGGTCTTGCCGATGTGTGCCTTGAGCCGCTTCTGCACGAACGACAAGCCCAGCAGCGGGCGAATGAAGTTGGCGAACCTGGCGCTGCGAATCATGCCGGCGGAGCCCGGCACGAACACCTCGATATTGGCAATGCCGGTGGTGTGATAGGCCGTGGAAACGTCCCCCCAGGGAATGGTCATGGCAAGCTTCTCTCCAGCGCCAAAGTCGATACGACGCACCCGATAGGCCAAGGGTACAGACACGATTTTCCCCTCGCGACGTACCTTGCCGCCCTGGGCCAGGCCTTCGATCGAAGTCTTGGCGGTGCCCGGCGACAAGCTGGAGCGCGAATCGAACCCCAAGGCCAGGTGCGTTGCATCCGGCAGCGCGGCCTTGAGTGCGGCGGCGACGCAGTCGGTGGGGATCACGTCGAAGCCGACGCCGGGGCAAATCACCACGCCCGCCGCTTGCGCACGCTCATGCAGGGACTGGGCATGCTCGAACACGGCGATCTCGCCGGTGATGTCCAGGTAATGCGAATGGGCCCGCAGGCAAGCGTCCATCATTGGTGCGGCGGTCGCCGAAAACGGCCCCGCGCAATGCAGAACCAAGCCATGGCCCTTGATCTGGGCCAGCAGTCGCACCTCGTCATCCAGCCCGAAAATACGTGCCTCAAGCCCCAGCTCCCGGGCCAAGGGTTCGATCCTGCCGCGGCTACGCCCCGCCAGCACCGGCCTGAGCCCACGCTTGACGGCTTCGCGGACGATCAGCTCGCCGGTATACCCGTAGGCGCCATAGATCATCCATTTCATCTGCGTCACGGGGTGGTCTTGCTGGCTCATGCTGTGGCTCCTGACTGGATGGTTAAGTGCGTTCTTGCCCAATCGGCGCCAGACGCTAACGTTGAAGTCAGGTTTAGAGTCAAGCAGAAGCGCGCCAGCGCAAACGGAAGCTTTTTGCAAATGTGGGGGTTGACCTTAAAGCATGGTTTAAGGTGAGCATGACTGGCACTGCATGACTGTCGGAGCCCGGATGATGTTGAAGACCCTTGTTTCTTGTGCGTTGGTATTGATAGGCGGTGTATTCATGACTTTTGCAAATGCTGAAACCAACCCTTCCACTGCAATGCCGAAGGATCGCCAGATACTGGTGATCATGACCAACCACGCCAGCTATCCCTCACGCACCGACACCACGGGGCTGTGGTTGACCGAGCTGACGCATTTCACGGATGTTGTCGAGGCCGCCGGTTATACGACAGTTTTTGCCAGCCCCAAGGGCGGAGCGGTTCCGCTGGACGAGCGCAGCCTCGGTTGGCTCTATATGGACAAGGCCGCCCGTGAGCATTTGCAGTCACCGGCGTTTCGCGCTCGCCTGAACAACACGATACCGATCGCCGACATCGATCCCTCCCGGTTCAGCGTCATCTATTTCACGGGGGGCCACGGCGTCATGTGGGACTTCCCCGAAAACCCGGACCTGCGTCGTGTTGCCGAAAAGATCTACAACCAGGGCGGCATCGTCTCAGCCGTCTGCCATGGCGTGGCGGGATTGGTGGATCTCAAGGATGAGCAAGGCCAGGCACTTATCAAGAACAGAAACATCACCGGTTTCTCAAATCGCGAAGAGCTGCTTTCGGGCATGAAGAACCAGGTTCCCTTCTTCCTCGAGGACAGGCTGGTCGGCCAGGGTGCGCGTTACCGCAAGGCCTGGTTGCCATTCACCCCATTTGCCATCACCGATGGACGCCTGGTGACGGGGCAGAACCCTCAGTCGCCCAGGGCCGTGGCTGAAGCCGTGATGGCCTTGCTCTCGGCGGGCAATAAAACTCGCTGAGCCATTGCAAACGGCACGCTGAAAGCCAACGAAAAAGCCAGCTCACGGCACTTGACCTTAAAGTTCAGTGCCGAGCTTGCCAGGGTTCGCGGCGTTGTCGGTTATAACCTGCCGAAATGGCTGACGGGCATTGACCGAAAAGAAGAGGTTACCTCGGTGGTCTATGACATTACCGACAGCCAGACCGGCCAGGTGGACGTGTCCTTCACCGCGAAGAAGCTCAATTTGGGAAAATGCTGAAGTACGAATATGTGCCAGCGTTCCAAAGCGCGCTCTACGCGCCAAAACCACTGGTTACCCTGGTTGGCATGCACTGATCAAAGGGGCATGGCTTTTTACCCCTTATCAGCCTGACAGGTTGCGTGTTACTTGGAAGACGCACCATTACGGCGGCCTGAAGCGGGCGCCACCCCCTCTTCGCGCAGACGATGCAATAACAACTGCGTGTTCTCCACACAGCCCACGCCCTCGGGCTTACTCTCGACACCCTCGATCACAAGCAGTAGTTGGGCTTTATTCTGGGCCAGCCGTTGCTGGAGGATTTCGATTTCCTCGACCTTGCGCTTGAGCCCACTGAGCAACTCTTCATGCCGCCATCCGTTGGCATTCATCGGCAGTAACTGGCGGATCTCCTCCAGCGAAAAACCTGCCGCCTGTGCCCCGGTGATGATCTCCAGGACCCACTCGGTGTCAGGTGCGTAGTCCCGATACCCGTTGGCTTTGCGCTCGACGGATTTGATCAGGCCGCTCGCTTCGTAGAAGCGGATGCGTGAAGGCGCCAATCCGCTGATTTTCGCCAGTTCGCCAATTCTCATATTCCCACCCGAAAAACCATTGACCTTAAAGTTGACTTTAAACCTAAAGTAAATTGGCGGCCAAGCAGCGCAAGCGTCGCCCCATGACTCAAGAGCTATCTTGCCGAGCGTCAACTTTTGGCTGCCGCTAAACGGCACCACTATTCGCCATCCAACCAGGCCCCCCAGCCGATTTGCAGTAAACTCTCCCCCCTCACGCCGCTCTCCTCTTCCCTGCGGCTCACCTGATTGTTTGCGGAGTTTGCCTTGCGTCTGTTTCACACCTCCGACTGGCACCTGGGGCAGAACCTCCATGGCCAGGAGCGCGATTTCGAGCATGCCTGCTTTCTTGAATGGCTGTTGCGTCAGCTGGCGCTGCACAGCCCTGATGTGCTGCTGATTGCTGGCGATATTTTCGACACGGTCAATCCACCGGTCAAAGCCCAGGAGCGGCTGTACGACTTTATTGTCAGCGCCCATGAACAGCAGCCCGGCCTGACCATTGTGATGATTGCCGGCAACCATGACTCGGGTTCGCGCATCGAGTTGCCGGCGCCTTTGATGCGGCGTCTGCGCACCCACGCTTTGGGCCGGGTGCTGTGGCTGGATGATGGGCAGTTGGACAGCGAGCGTCTGTTGCTGCCGTTGCCCGATGCCAGCGGTGCGATTGCCGGCTGGTGCCTGGCGCTGCCGTTCCTGCGGCCGGCGGAAGTCACGGGGCCGCACCTGGGCGACGATTACCTGCGAGGCATCGGCCAGGTGCATGAATGGCTGATCGCCGCGGCCAATGCCAAGCGCCAGCCGGGCCAGGCGCTGATCGCCATCAGCCACGCGCACATGGCCGGTGGCTCGGTGTCGGAGGACTCCGAGCGCAGCCTGATCATCGGCAACGCCGAGGCCCTGCCCGCCAGCCTGTTCGGCCCGAGCATCAGCTACGTGGCCCTGGGGCATCTGCACAAGCCGCAGAAGGTCAATGGCGAGGAGCGTATCCGCTACAGCGGTTCGCCGATCCCGCTGTCGTTCTCCGAGATCAGCTACCAGCACCAGATCCTCGATATCCAGCTCGACGGCGAGATCCTGGTCAGCGTCGAGCCGCGGTTGATCCCGCGGGCGGTCAACCTGCAACGCCTGGGCCCGGCGCCGCTGGCGGAGATCCTGCTGCAACTGGCGGAACTGCCGGACATCGACCTGCTGGCCGAAGAACAGCGCCAGCCCTGGCTGGAAGTGCGGGTGCGCCTGGACGAGCCGCAGCCGGACCTGCGCCAGCAAGTGGAAAGCGCCCTGCAGGGCAAGGCCGTGCGCCTGGTGCGGATTGCCGCCGAATACGCCGGCCATGGCGGCCGCGAGGGCGACGACGGCGCCGCGCAACTGGTGGAGCTGGACCAGCTCAGCCCGCAAGACCTGTTCAGCCGCGCCTGGCTGGACAGCTACGGCAGCGAGGTGGACGAACAGACCCTCAAGGACTTCGCGCAACTGCTCCAGGAAGTGCAGCACGAGGAGGAGCAGCCATGAAGATTCTTGCCATCCGCCTGAAGAACCTGGCCTCCCTGGCCGGCCCCTTTGAAATCGACTTCACCGCCGAGCCCCTGGCCAGCGCCGGGCTGTTCGCCATTACCGGGCCCACCGGCGCCGGCAAGAGCACCCTGCTCGACGCCCTGTGCCTGGCGCTGTTCGGCGCGGTGCCGCGGCTGAACAATATCGGCCGCGAAACCAAGGTGCCGGAGGTCGACAGCGAAATGCTCACCAGCGACCCGCGCACCCTGTTGCGCCGTGGCACCGGCAGCGGCTACGCCGAGGTCGACTTCGTCGGCATCGACGGCCATCGCTACCGCGCCCACTGGGAAACCAACCGTGCCCGGGACAAGGCCAACGGCAAGCTGCAGGCCAGCAAGCAGAGCCTGCACGACCTGGACAGCAATCAACTGCTGGCCAGCCAGAAGCGCGACTATGAACAACTGATCGAAGCCAAGCTGGGGCTCAACTTCGAGCAGTTCACCCGTGCGGTGATGCTGGCCCAGAGCGAGTTCAGCGCCTTTCTCAAGGCCGACGACAAGGAACGCAGCGAGCTGCTGGAAAAGCTCACCAACACCTCGATCTACAGCCAGCTCGGGCGGCGCGCCTACAGCAAGAGCAAGGACGCCGAGGAACAGCACAAGACCCTCAAGGCCCAGGCCAGCGGCATCACCCCGCTGGAGCCCGAGGCCCGCGCCGAACTGGACCAGCGCTTCGATGCCGCCCAGCAGCAGCTCAAGGCCCAGCAGGCGCAGCTCAAGCAGCTGGAGCTGCAACACGGCTGGCTCAAGGAATTGCAGCAGCTGCAAGACCAGCAGCAGAGCGCCGCCGAGCAACTGCAACAGGCGCAAATGGCCTGGGAAGGCCTGGCCAGCGAGCGGACCCGGCTGACCCGCCTGGAGCAGTTGGCGCCGCAACGCCATCAGTTCGCCCGGCAGGTGGAACTGAACCAGCAACTGATGCCGCTGCGCGAACAGATCCAGCAACAGCGTCAGCAACAAGGCGCGGAGCAACAACGCCAAAGCGAACTGGAGCAGCAACTGGCCAGCGTCCAGGCCGCGTTGCTCGGCGCCCAGGAACAGCAAAACACCAGCGCGCCGCTGCTGCGCGAGGCCTTTGCCGAGCAAAGCACCCTCGCCCACCTGGGCAAGACCTGCGGTGAAGCCGGCGAACTCAAGGACAAGCTGCAACAGGCCAGCGAACAAGGCCAGCAGGCGATCCAGGCCATGCTCGAACAGCAGCGCCTGGTGGGCGAACGCTTGCAGCGGATTGCCGAGCAGCTGGAACACAGCACCCACCTGGCGCCGCTGAGCGATGCCTGGAACGCCTACCGCGATCGCCTGCAACAGTTGATGCTGGCCGGCAACCGGCTGAACAAGGGCCAGGAAGAACTGCCCGGCCTGCAACAACGGGCCGCCAGCGCCGCGCAGCAACTGGCCGCGCAACGCGATGAACTGCAAGTGCTGTACAGCGAAGCCGGCGCCGAGCCCCACGCGGTGGCCGAACAGTTGCAGATCCTCAGCGACCTGCTGCAGGACAACCGCAAGCAACAGCGCGCCTTCGAAGAACTGGCGCGGCTGTGGGCCAGTCAACAGGAACTGGACAAACGCGGCGCGGAACTGGCGGACAAGCAGCAGGCCGCGGCGCGCCAGCGCGAAGAGCTGAACCGGATCGGCCTGCAGAGCAAGGCCGAACTGACAGTCGCCGAACAGACCCTGACGGTGACCCAGCAACTGCTGGAACGCCAGCGCCTGGCACGCAGTACCAGTGTCGAAGAGCTGCGCGAACAGTTGCAGGACGATCAGCCCTGCCCGGTCTGCGGCAGCCACGAGCATCCCTACCATCAGCCCGAGGCACTGCTGCAGAGCCTGGGGCGCCACGACGAAAGCGAAGAAGCCAACGCGCGCAAGGCGGTGGATGAACTCAAGGAAAAACTCGCCGAGCTGCGCAGCCAGGTCGGCGGCCTGATCGCCCAGCAGAAGGAATTCCTCCAGCAACAGGAGCACCTGGCAAGCCAGCAGCAGGCCCTGGCGCCAAGTATCGAAGCCCATCCGTTGTCGGCGGCGCTGCTCGACCAGGATGCCGGCAAGCGCGATGCCTGGCTGAACCAGCAACTGAGCCAGTTGAACCAGAGCATCCAGCAGGACGAACAGCGCCAAGGCGCCCTGCTGAAACTGCAAAAGGACGCCGGGCGCCTGCAACAGCAACTGCAGGCAGCGATCGAAGCCAGCCACGAGGCCACGCACCACCTGACCCAACAGCAACAGCAGTTGGGCGCGGACCGCCAGCGCCTGGAGGAAGAGCTGTCGGCCTTCGCCACCCTGCTGCCGGCCGATACCCTCGAAGCCCTGCGCAACGACCCGGCCGCAACGTTCATGCAGATCGACCAGCAGGTCATGCAGCGCCTGGAACAGCTCGACCAGCAGAAGGAAGAAGCGCAAGAGCAGCAACAGCGCCAGCTGACCCTGGACAAGGAACAGGACCGCCAGCAGACCCGCGTGCAGCAACTGCAAGCCGCCCAGGAGCAATTCAATACCCTGGCCGAACAGCAGCAGGCGGCCCGCAACAAGCTCGTGCAACTGCTGGGCGAACACGCCAGTGCCGAGCAGTGGCAGCAGCATCTGGAACAGGCCGTGGAACAGGCGCGCGCCGCCGAGGTGCTGGCCAACCAGCAGTTGCAGGAGGTCCACCGCCTGCTGGTGCAGCTGGGCGCGGAACTGCAAGGCAAGGAGGAACGCCTACTGGCCCTGGAGGCCGAGCAGCAGGAACTGGGCAGCAAGATCGCCGACTGGCGCCAGCAGCACCCGGAGCTGGACGACGGCGCGCTGGAGCAATTGCTCAGCCTCGACGACCAGCAGGTCGCCGCGCTGCGCCAGCAGCTGCAAGAGCGCGAAAAGGCGGTGGAACAAGCCAAGGTCCTGGTCACCGAACGCGAGCAGCGCCTGCACAGCCATCAGGCCCAGCACGACGGCCAGCTCGACGCCGAACAACTGGCCGGCGCCCTGGGCGAGCTGCACAACCAGCTGGCCGCAAGCGAACAGCTGAGCGCCGAACTGCGCGCCCAGCAGACCGAGGACCAGCGTCGGCAAGACGCCAACCAGGCGCTGGGCGAGCAGATCGCCCAGGCCTACAGCGAATGGCAGCGCTGGGCGCGGCTCAATGCCTTGATCGGTTCGGCCAGCGGCGACACCTTCCGCAAGATCGCCCAGGCCTACAACCTCGATCTGCTGGTGCATCACGCCAACGCGCAACTGCGCCAACTGGTGCGGCGCTATCGCCTCAAGCGCGGCGGCAGCATGCTCGGCCTGCTGGTGATGGACACGGAAATGGGCGATGAACTGCGCTCGGTGCATTCGCTGTCCGGCGGCGAGACCTTCCTGGTGTCCCTGGCGCTGGCCCTGGGCCTGGCGTCCATGGCTTCCAGCACGCTGAAGATCGAATCGCTGTTTATCGACGAAGGCTTCGGCAGCCTCGATCCGGAATCCCTGCAACTGGCGATGGACGCCCTCGACGGCTTGCAGGCCCAGGGGCGCAAGGTGGCGGTGATTTCCCACGTGCAGGAAATGCACGAGCGGATTCCGGTGCAGATCCAGGTACGGCGCCAAGGCAACGGCCTGAGTACCCTGGAGGTGAAATGAATACGTTGTATTCGTTCCGCCGCTGCCCCTACGCCATGCGGGCGCGCCTCGCGCTGCGCTACAGCGGGGTGCCGCTGGAGATAGTCGAGGTCAACCTCAAGGCCAAGCCGGCGGCGATGCTGGCGCTGTCGCCCAAGGGCACGGTGCCGGTGCTCAGCGTTGACGGGCGGGTGATCGACGAAAGCCTGGACATCATGCGCTGGGCCCTGGCCCAGCACGATCCGCAGGATTGGTTACTGAAGGACGATGGGCCGGCACAGCACCGGATCGACGCGCTGATCGCGGAAAACGACCAGGTGTTCAAGCTGCACCTCAATCGCTACAAATACGCCGAGCGTTATCCCGAGCAGCCGATGGAGCATTACCGCGGCCAGGGAGAAGTATTTCTACGGCAGTTGGATGAACTGTTGAGCCAGCACGATTACCTGCTGGCGGATCACCCGAGCCTGGCGGACATGGCCCTGGCGCCGTTCGTGCGGCAGTTCGCCCATGTCGATCGCGAATGGTTCGCGCAGACGCCTTACCGGCATTTGCAGCGCTGGTTGCAGCGGTTCCTGGAGTCGAAGCTGTTTGTCGAGGTCATGGCCAAGGCCTGAACTTGCCCTCCCTTCTTTTGTAGGAGCGAAGCTTGCTCGCGAAAAAAACCACAACGATAACGCGATATGACGGATACATCGCCGCTGCGCGGCTATCGCGAGCAAGCTTCGCTCCTACAGAAGATTGTGTTGTTTCGAGAGTTGCATTCAGGCCAGCACACTGCACATCTGCAACGCCGAGCAATCGACGCTGAACGGACCGAAGAACGCGGCCTTGGGTTTGGCTGGCGGGTTGCCGGCCAGCAGGCCCAGGGCCTTGGCGGTTTCGATGTTGTGGGCGATGTTGTGATTGCATTCGATGGCCCGGGCCAGCGAGCCCGCCGAGCCCTGCCCTATCCCCAGCAAGGACGCGCCATTGGTCATGAACGCCAGGACGGCAATGACCCAGAACCTGCGTCCTTTCATAGCAGCGCCACTCCCGCATCCGCAGGGTGTTCGGCGGCTTGCGCGCGGTGCTCGAACTGGATGGCCGGGTAAGCGACTTGGATCGGCGGCTGCACTGCCGACGGGGTCTGGGCCGAGAGGCTGACCAGGAGGACCATGGCCAGGTACAGGCCAATGGCGACATAGGCGCCGCGCTTGGCAGAGGTGAGGATCGAGTGGGCCATGGTGGTCTCCGTGGGCATGTTTGCGTGCCCACAGAATCCGTTAAAAGCGCCCGTCGCAGAAACAACCTCGGTGCATAGTCACCATCAGTTGGATTGATCGTGAGTCCGCGGCCAATCAATCCTCAAGCAGGGTCAACATGCGCTCGCGGGAGGTTTCCGGCTCGCCTTCGACGGGCTGGGCAGCCGAGAGAATCGGGGTGGAATAGAGGAACAGAAGAACCACTGCCAGACGCATCGCCATGCTGTCGATCCTTGGAAAGGAGGAGTCAATTAATTAGCGTCAAATTTAAACATATGGCGATATGACATTACCAAGCTAATTTGCCTGGCATGAGGGAAAACGTCGCATACAGGTGATGCAGGAGCGACATCACTGCCTGTCCGCTGGATGAACGAGTCCATCCAGGGAAGCCAGTGACTTCGCTCCTGCATACCTGGGCATTGCGGGGAATTTCAGTGTTGGATCTTGTGATCCAGGGCGGCGTAGAAGTTGGCGCTCTGTTGCAGGTATTTCTGGGTGTAGGTGTTGGTCGCGGATTTTTTCTCGCTGATTTCCACGTTGGCGCTGGCTGGCAGGGCCACGGTAGCGGAGATGGCGGAAGCGGCGATCACGGAGAAGAGATTGAAGTTCATTGGGTAACCCTCGTATGCAGTCGGCTTGTTTGCCCGGAAGCCTTGATGCGCCGGGCCGTGAAGCAAAACTACGCCCGAGGGTTGGCGGGTTGAAATCTTTTCCAGCAGTAGCAGATATCAGCGTCATTAATAGAAAGGCTCAGGCCCCGTCAACCGGGGCCTGTGGCTTATTGACGCACCAGGAACTTGATATCGCTGGGTGAATCGAACGGCAGTTTCTGCACGGTCTTGCCGAGGAAACCGGTCTTGGCGTCGCGCTCGATCACCACGATTTCGTTGCTCTTCTGGTTGCCGATCAGCACGTACTTGTTGCTCGGATCGAGGCTGAACTCACGAGGGTGATCGCCCTCCACCGAACGGCGCTGGATCTCCTTGAGCTGGCCGGTGGCTTCGTCGATGGCGAACACCAGCAACTGATTGGCCGTGCCGCGGTTGCTCACGTACAGGTACTTGCCGTCTTTCGAGGCATGCAGCGCGCCCGCTGCCTTCTTGTCCTTGCCGCCGCTGGTCAAGTCGAGGATCTGCTTCTGGCTCAGCTTGCCGTCCTGGTAATCGAACATCACCACCTGGGCGCTCATTTCCAGGGTCAGGTAGGCGTGCTTGCCATCGGCGCTGAACAGCAGGTGCCGTGGACCGCTGCCCGGCGGCAGCTCGACGAACGCCGGCTCGGCCGCGGTCAGGGGGCGCTCGGCGTTGGCCTTGGGGTCGTAGCGGTAGACGAAGATCTTGTCCGCGCCCAGGTCGCTGGCGAACACGAACTGGCCGTCCGGCGACGACACCACCGAATGCACGTGGGCCGCCACCTGGCGCTCGGGGTTGACCCGGCTGCCTGGGTGGCTGCTGAGCTGGACCACCGGCGACAGCTTGCCATCGGCGCTGACCGGCACTACCGCGAGGCTGCCGCCCGGATCTTCGACCACCGAATAGTTGCTGACGAACAGGTAGCGGCCATCGCCGCTCAGGCTCGAATGCGTCGGCTCGTTGCCCAGGCTCTGCACCTGGTTGATCGGGCTCAGCTTGTGGCCCTTGGCTTCGATGCCGAAGCTGCTGACCCGGCCGATCGGGTCGGCTTGTCCTGGCCCGTTCTCGTTGACCACGAACAGCTGTTTCTGGTCTTTGGACAGGGTCAGCCAGGACGGGTTGGCGCTCTTGACCACCTGCAGCGGCTTGGCCTCGATCTTGCCGGTGCGGCCGTCGAACTTGAGGCGGTAGATGCCTTCGCTCTGGCCCTGGGTGTAGGAACCGACCAGCAGTTCCTGAGTCTCGACCGGCGCGGCCTGCACGGCCATGGCGCCGACACTGCCAGCCATCAGCAGTGGCCAGAAGTTACGCATCCTCATGTTCATCCTCCTCATCGTTACGGGCACTGAAAGCACTCATGCACACCAGGCGGTGCTCACCGCAATCGCCGACGATGGTCCAGCTCTGCAGGGTATCGTCGAAGGTCGCGGCGGTGACCTGGACCAGGCTGAAACTCCAGCGCTTGGCCGCGCGGCCGTCCATGCATTCGATCAGCAGCTGTTGGTCGTCAAGGGTGAAGTCGAAGGCATGCAGCCCGTCGATTTCCAGCATGTCGCAGGCTTGGAGGGCAGTCAGCAAAGTGTCTGTAGCGGCAGTCATGGTCGTCAGTCAGCAATGGAAAGCGGCCATGATAGCGGGTCCGGCGCGGCGCGGCTGTAGTGGCATTGCAAAGTTCGCCATCTACTGCCCCCTGTAGCCGCTGCCGCAGGCTGCGCCAGGGCCGAAGGCCCTCCTGGGCCCGGAAGACCGCCGCGACCGTGCCAGTCGATCGTAGCCTCGCGGGCTCGGCAGCGGCTACAGGGACCGATGAGCCTTGGCGGGCAATAAAAAACCGCGACCTGGGTCGCGGTTTTGGTTGATGCCTCGAAGCTTAGTGGGCGAACAGCGAGTTACCCTTCTGCCCCGCCAGTTTCTCCGGCTTGATCAGGAACCGCGCCAGCGCCGGCAGCAGCCACAGCGCGCCGAACATGTTCCACAGGAGCATGAAGGTCAGCATCAGGCCCATGTCGGCCTGGAACTTGATGGCCGAGAAGATCCAGGTAGCCACGCCGATGGCCAGGCACAGGCCGGTGAACAGCACCGCCTTGCCGGTGGATTTCAGGGTCTGGTAGTAGGCCTCCTGCAACGGCAGGCCGGCACGCAGGAAGCTTTCCAGGCGGCTGTAGATGTAGATCCCGTAGTCCACGCCGATCCCCACCCCGAGCGCCACCACCGGCAAGGTCGCGACCTTCACGCCGATGCCCATGAACGCCATCAGCGCGTTGCCCAGCACCGAAGTCAGCACCAGCGGCAAGACGATGCACAGGGTTGCCGCCCACGAGCGGAAGGTAATCATGCACATCACCGCCACGCAGATGTACACCAGCACCAGGATGGTCAGTTCCGAGCGCTTGATCACTTCGTTGGTGGCCGCCTCGATCCCGGCGTTACCCGCCGCCAGCAGGAACTCCAGGCCCTCCTTGTTGTGCTCCTTGGCGAACTCCTGCACCGCATGCACCGCGCGGTCGAGGGTCTCGGCCTTGTGGTCGTTGAGGAATATCAGCACCGGCGCCAGCGAGCAGTTGTTGTTGTACAGGCCGTCGGCCCGGGCGATGGAGTTGTTCAGCACATCCGGGTTGCGCGACAGGGTTTCCCATTTCAGGTTGCCCTCGTTCATGCCCTTGATCATTTGCTTGGACACGGTCACCAGGGAAATCGCCGACTGCACGCCCTCGGTGTTCTGCATCTTCCACATCAGCTCGTCGATCGGCGCCATGGCTTCGTAGCGCGAGCAGCCTTCGGAGGCGGTCTTGACCATCACCACCAGCACGTCGGAACTGGTGGAGTAGTTGTTGATAATGAAGTTGTTGTCCTTGTTGTAGCGCGAGTCCGGACGCAGCTCCGGCGCGCCCTGGTCGAGGTCGCCGATCTTCAGGTTCTGGCTGTACCAGAGGCCACCACCGAAGGCCAGCAGGGCCAGGAAGATCGATACCGGGGCGACTTTCGGGCTGGCGAAATTCGACAGCAGGCGCCAGAACGGATGCTCGCGGGTGGCGTCCTTCTTGCTGCGCTCGATCGCGCGCTTGCTGATGCCGACATAGGAAATCGCCACCGGCAGCAGGATCAGGTTGGTGAACACGATCACCGCCACGCCGATGGACGCGCCGATGGCCAGTTCGCGAATCACCCCGATGTCGATGATCAACAGGGTGATGAAGCCCACGGCGTCGGCGAGGATCGCGATCATCCCCGGCAGGAACAGCTGGCGGAAGGTGCGCCGGGCCGCGGTCAGGGCGTTGTCGGCACCGCTGGATTGCAGGGCGATACCATTGATTTTCTGCACGCCGTGGGAAATACCGATGGCGAAGATCAGGAACGGCACCAGCATCGAATAAGGGTCGAGGCCAAAGCCCACGGCGTGCATCAGGCCCAGCTGCCAGACCACCGCCACCAGGGTGGTGATGAGCACGGCGATGGTGCTGCGGATGCACCAGGTGAACCAGTACAGCAGCACCAGGGTGATCAGGAAGGCGACGCCGAAGAACATCACCACCATGATCAGGCCGTCGATCAGGTCGCCGACCTTCTTGGCGAAACCGACGATATGAATCTTCACATTGGGGTTCTGCGCCTCGAACTTGTCGCGGATCTTTTCCTCAAGCTCGTGGGAGAACTTCTGGTAGTCCAGGGCCAGCAACTTGCCCTGGTCCTCTGGGTCCGGGTAGGACTCCAGCAGCGGGATGTCGACGATGCTCGACTTGAAGTCGTTGGCCACCAGGCGCCCGACCTGGCCCGACTTGAGCACGTTGTTGCGCAGCAGGTCGAGGCTGTCGGCCGAGCCGTTGTAGCTCTGCGGGATCACTTCGCCGCCGGCGAAGCCCTCCTCCGTCACTTCGGTCCAGCGCACGCTGGGGCTCCACAGCGACTTGAGGCCCGAGCGGTCGACGCCGGAGATGTAGAACACCTCGTCGTGGATCTGCCGCAGCGTCTCCATGTACTCCTTGGTAAAGATGTCGCCGTCCTTGGCTTCCACCGAGATACGCACGGTGTTGCCCAGGTTCGCCAGGTCGTTGCGATGCTCCATCATTTTCTCGATGAAAGGATGCTCGAGCGGGATCATTTTTTCGAAGCTGGTGGACGGCTTGATCAGCGTGGCCTGCCAGAACAGGAAAACGCTGACCAGCAGGCAGATGACGATCACTGCCGGGCGGTTGTTGAAAATCAGACGCTCGAGAAACGTCGCCTTGTCGGTTTGATGACTGCTCATGGAAGTGTTCCCGCCTTCTTATTATTGGCCCGGCTTGCTTGCCCTGATTATTTTCCGAGATCGGCGCCATTCGCCGAGGTCGAGCGCACACCGCCCTGCCCCGCCAGAATCAGGTTGCCATTGCCGGCCGCCGTCACCGCTGCCAGGGAGATCCGGTCCGGACGGTTGTAGACGCTGAAGGTCACGCCGTTGTCGGTGCTGCGCACCACGCTGCCGCCGTTGCCGACGATCACCAGCGAGCCGTCGTCCAGCAGCGTGGCGCCGGACAGGCCGAACTCCAGGCTGCCGCGAGCCGCCTTGAGCTCGACCTGTTCCCAGGTGCTGCCGAAATCGGTGGAACGATAGAGGTTGCCGCGCAGGCCGTAAGCCAGCAGCGTGGCGGGCTGGGCGGTGCCGATCACGCCGAAGAACGAACCTTCATAAGGGCCTTCGAGGCGTTCCCAGGTCTGCCCCCAATCGGCGGAGCGGAACATGCTGCCCTGCTCGCCGACGATGAACAGGCCGGAATCCTTCACCGCGGCGATGGCGTTGAGGTGGTATTGGTCTTCGTTGTCCAGGCGGTCGCTGGCGTCTTCCCAGTGCTTGCCGCCGTCGGTGGTGGCCAGCAGCGCGCCGTAGGCACCCACGGCAAAACCGTTGCTGGTGTCCTGGAACCACAGGTCCAGCAGCGGCGCTTCGCGCTTGAGGTCTTCGAATTGCTTGGTCCAGGTCAGGCCGCCGTCTTCGCTGGCGAGCACCTGGGCATCGTGGCCGACGGCCCAGCCGTGCTTGGCGTCGACGAAATACACTGCGGTCAGCAGTTGCCGGGTCGGTACCTTGGCCTGGGTCCAGGTCTGGCCCTGGTCGTCGGAATAGAGAATGTGCCCGCGATCGCCAACGGCGACCAGGCGCGAACCTGCATGCACGACATCGAGCATCAGGCCCTTGCTGGCCTTGGCCGATTCGGTGGAATAGACAGTGTCCGCCGCGGAAGCAGCGGCCTGGACCGGGGCCGGCAACAGGGCGACCCCCAACAGCGAGAGCGCTGTAGCCAGCAACGCAAATCTGCGCAAGGCCGGCGGGCGGCAGGAACTCACACCCATGACAGGCTCACTCATAGACCTTTCCCCCATTTATTATTGTTAGGTCGTTCAACCTTTACAGGGCGCCGTTCGGGGCATGGGATCCAGGACACCGTCCTGAAACCTGCAATCTAGAGCCCCTTCGGAAGCTGACCTATCCTATCGGGCTTTAGAAACGTCTGACAATCGACGCCACGTTATCTTTTGTTAACCACCGTACCCCGCCTGGAACCTGACTGCTCAGTCGATACTGAGGCAACGTACGAAGCGTAGCTGAGGCTGGAACACCAACGCCGCGGACTGCGCCCCTCGATCCCCAAGCATCTGCAGCCGATAGCCGCGCAAAGACTGATTCAGGCCAGCGGCCGCGCCTCCTGGCTTTGGCTATGATTGAGCTGCGTGGTCTGCAAGCCGGACTTCAGGAGTGAGCCATGATTGCCATACGCGAGGCGTGGAAAGCCGGATTGCTGGGACGCGCGCACTGGGCCCGCAACCTGGTGTCCGGGGTGATTGTCGGCGTGGTGGCGCTGCCGTTGGCCATGGCCTTCGCCATCGCCTCCGGGGTCAAGCCTGAACAGGGGATTTACACCGCCATCGTCGGCGGCCTGCTGGTGTCGCTGTTCGGCGGCAGCCGCTTGCAGATCGCCGGGCCCACCGGGGCCTTTATCGTGATTCTGGCCGGGGTCACCGCCAAGTACGGGGTCAACGGCCTGCAACTGGCGACCATGATGGCCGGGATCATCCTGTTCCTGCTGGGCATCAGCCGCCTGGGGGCCCTGATCAAGTTCATCCCGGACCCGGTGATACTCGGCTTTACCGCCGGGATCGGGGTGATCATCTGGGTCAGCCAGTGGAAGGACTTCTTCGGCCTGCCCGCCGTCGGCGGCGAGCACTTTCACCAGAAGCTCTGGCACCTGCTGCAAGCCCTGCCCGACCTGCACCTGGCCACCACCCTGCTGGCCTTGCTCAGCCTGGCGCTGTTGTGGGGCGTGCCCAGGGTCGTGCAACTCAAACGCCTGCCCGCGCCCCTGGTCGCCATGACCCTGGCCACGGCCCTGCAGTCACTGTTCCAGTTCGACGGCGTGGCCACCATCGGCAGTGCCTTCGGCGGCATTCCCCAGGGCTTGCCGGCGCTGCAGCTGCCCGAAATCAGCCTGCCCCGGGTGCTGGACCTGATCGGCCCGGCCTTCGCCATCGCCATGCTCGGCGCCATCGAATCGCTGCTCTCGGCGGTGGTGGCCGACGGCATGGCCGGCACCCGCCACGACTCCAACCAGGAACTGATCGGCCAGGGCATCGCCAACCTGGCCACGCCGCTGTTCGGCGGATTCGCCGCCACCGGCGCCATTGCCCGCACCGCGACCAATATCCGCAACGGCGGCAGCAGCCCGCTGGCGGGCATCGTCCACGCGCTGGTCCTGGTGTTGATCATCCTGTTTCTCGCGCCGCTGGCGGCCAATATCCCGCTGTGCGCCCTGGCCGCGATCCTGTTCGTGGTGGCCTACAACATGAGCGAGCTGCACCACTTCAAGCGCATGGTGCAACGGGCGCCCCGGGCGGACGTGGCGATTCTGCTGGCCACCTTTACCCTCACGGTGTTCAGCGACCTGGTGATCGCGGTGAATATCGGGGTGATTCTGGCGATGCTGCATTTCCTGCGGCGCATGGCCTCCTCGGTGGAGGTGCAACAGGTGGTGGAACAGGACCTGCAGCACGAGCTGCACGGTAACGGCCAGTTGCATCTGCCACCGGGCGTGCTGATCTACACCATCGAGGGGCCGCTGTTCTTTGGTGCCGCGGAGACTTTCGAACGAGCGCTGGCCCAGACCCACAGCGACCCGCGGGTTCTGATCATTCGCCTGAGACACGTGCCTTTCATGGACATCACGGGCTTGCAGATGCTGGAGGAAGTGATTGGCCAGCTGCATAAACGCGGGATCGTGGTGAAGCTGTGCGAAGCCAACCTCAAGGTCCACACCAAGCTTGAGCGGGTCGGCATCCTGCACGCCATCGGCGCGCAGAACTATCACCCTGACCTGAGCAGCGCCCTGACCACCACCCTGTAGCCGCTGCCGCAGGCTGCGAACGGCCCGCAGGGACGCAAGAGGCTGGACGGGAGATCGTCAGGCAAGCCCCTGCGGGGCTTTTCGCAGCCTCGCAGGCTCGGCAGCGGCTACAGCTGTCGAGCCTACATAGGCCCAAGCCCGGCGTCAGGCGAGGCTTTTGCTCACGACCTCAAAGACATCGCTGGACAACTCGCCGGAAGCGCGGATGCGTTCCAGCTCGCCTTTCATCAGCGCCTGGCGGGCGCCGTCGTATTTGCGCCAGCGGGTCAGCGGCGCCAGTTGCCGCGAAGCGATCTGCGGGTTGAAGCCGTTGAGCTGGATCACCAGGTCGGCCAGGAAGCGATAGCCGGAGCCGTCCGCGGCGTGGAAGTTGATCAGGTTCTGGCCGGCGAAGGCGCCGATCAGCGCGCGTACCTTGTTCGGGTTCTTGATGTTGAACGCCGGGTGCTGCATCAAGGCCTTGACCCGCTCCAGCCCGCCCGGCAGCGTGCTGCCGGCCTGGACGCTGAACCACTGGTCCATGACCAGGGCGTTGTCCTTGAAGTGCTCGGCGAACACCGCCAGGGCCTTGGCCTTCTCGGCCTCGAACGGCGAGTTGACCAGCACCGCCAGCGCGGTCAGGCGCTCGGTCATGTTGTCGGCGGCGTCGAACTGTTCGATGGCCGCCGCCAGCACTTGCGGTTTCTCGGTGAGCATCAGGTACGACAGCGCGATGTTTTGCAGGGCGCGGCGAGCGAAGTGCGCGGACTCGGCCACATAGGCGGTGGCCTTGGAGACCTCGCGATTGGCCTGGTAACGCTTCCACAATGCATCGAACAGGCGGTCGGCCAATTGCTGGCGGGCGAACTCGCGCGCCACGTGAATGGCCTCGACATCCGCCACTTCGCTGATCTCGGTCAGGTAGGCCTCGCCCGGCAGCGAAAGCATTTCCGCGACCATGGCCTGGTCCAGGCTGTCATCGGCCAGCAGCGTAGCCAGCGCGGTGACCAGACGCTGGTCCAGCACCAGCGCCTGGCCCTGCTGATGCTGGGCAATCAGGTCTTGCAGCACCTGCACCGCCAGTTGCTGGCCGGCGTCCCAACGGTTGAAACCATCGCTGTCGTGCTGCATGAGGAACATCAGCTGGTCGCGGTTGTACGGGAAGCTCAGCTTCACCGGCGCCGAGAAACCGCGCAGCAAGGACGGCAGTGGCTGTTCGGCGATGTCGACGAAGGTGAAGGTCTGCTCGGCTTCGGTCACCGAGATCACCCGCGAAGTGCCTTGCGCGGCGGCTTCGCCAGCCAGGCGCAGGGCAATCGCCGCGCCCTTGGCGTCCAGCAGGCCCAGCTCGACCGGAATCACGAACGGCAGTTTTTCCACCTTGTCCGGGGTTTGCGGGCAGCTCTGGCGGAAGGTCAGGCTGTAGGTCTTCGCCTTCGCGTCATAGGCCTCGCTGACCGCCAGGCGTGGGGTGCCGGCCTGGCTGTACCAGCGCTTGAACTGGCCCAGGTCGATGCCGTTGGCGTCCTCCATGGCCTTGACGAAATCGTCGCAGGTCACGGCCTGGCCGTCGTGGCGTTCGAAGTACAGGTCGCTGCCCTTGCGGAAGCCTTCGGCGCCCACCAGGGTGCGGATCATGCCGACCACTTCCGAACCCTTCTCGTACACGGTCAGGGTGTAGAAGTTGGAGATCTCGATAAAGCTTTCCGGGCGCACGGCGTGGGCCATGGGGCCGGCGTCTTCGGCGAACTGGTGGGTGCGCAGGTAGGCCACGTCCTGGATGCGCTTGACCGTGCGCGAGTTCATGTCCGAGGAGAAGCCGGCATCGCGGAATACCGTGAAGCCTTCCTTGAGCGACAGCTGGAACCAGTCGCGGCAGGTCACGCGGTTGCCCGACCAGTTGTGGAAGTATTCGTGGGCGACGATCGCCTCGACCCGCTGGTGCGCGGCGTCGGTGGCGGTTTCGGCGCGGGCTAGCACGGCGCTGGAGTTGAAGATGTTGAGGCCCTTGTTCTCCATGGCGCCCATGTTGAAGTCGTTGACCGCGACGATCATGAAGATGTCCAGGTCGTACTCACGGCCGTAGGTCTGTTCGTCCCAGCGCATGGACTTCTTCAGGCTGGTCATGGCGTGCTGGCACTTGTCGATGTTTTCCGGCTCGACGTAGATGCGCAGCGCGACTTCGCGCTGGTTCATGGTGGTGAAGCTGTCCTCGACGCACCACAAATCGCCCGCCACCAGGGCGAACAGGTAGGCCGGTTTCATGAACGGGTCTTCCCAGGTCGCCCAGTGCCGGCCGTCTTCGCCCGGCCCGCTGGCGATCGGGTTGCCGTTGGACAACAGCACCGGGTAGCTGTGCTGCTCGGCCACCACGGTGGTGGTGAACTTGCTCATCACATCCGGGCGGTCGAGGTAGTAGGTGATCTTGCGAAAGCCCTCGGCCTCGCACTGGGTGCAGAACATGCCGCCGGACTTGTACAGGCCTTCCAGGGCGGTGTTGCTTTCCGGGTGGATCTTGACGCTGGTGTCGACGGTGAAGGATTCACTGGTCGGCTGCAGGGTCAGGTGGTTGGCGCTCAGCTGGTAATCCGCGGCTGTCAGCTCGCGGTCGCCCAGGGACACCGACAGCAGCTCCAGCTGCTGGCCGTCGAGCACCAGCGGCGGCAGGCCGGCGCCATGCGCCGGGTTACGGCGCATCACCAGTTGCGCATGGACCAGGCTGTGGTCCTCGAACAACTCGAAGGTCAGGTGCGTTTCGTCGATCAGGTACTCGGGCGCCTGATAGTCCTTCAGGTAAATCATCTTCGGTTGTTCGGTGCGCATGCGGCGAATCCTTCTACTGATGCACGGCGAGCTGGTAGGCCGTGTATTTACGAATATTGATCACGCCGGTATCGAAGATCAGGTATTGGCCCTTGATCCCCAGCAGCGTGCCTTCGGCAATCGGGTTCTTGTCCAGGTTGAAGCTGACGATCTTGGCCGGGTACTGCTCGACCGGGTAGCGGATCTCGATCGGCTCGACATCGCTGACCGGTTGGATCGCCTGCAGGCCGAAGCGTTCCTGCAAGGCGCGCAGGCCCTCGGCGCAGGAAGCGAACAGCTGGTCGCGCACTTGCGCCAGGTCCACCGCATCGGCGTCGCCCTTGAGCAACGCGCGCCAGTTGGTCTTGTCGGCCACCTGGGTGCGGAACAGGTCCTCGACGAAACCGGACTGCTGGCGGGTCGCCACGCGCATGATCGGCAGCGCCTGGCTGGCGCCCTGATCGAGCCAGCGGGTCGGCAGCTGGGTGGCGCGGGTGATGCCGACCTTGATCCCCGACGAGTTGGCCAGGTACACCACGTGGTCGGTCATGCAGAACCGCTCGCCCCAGGACGGCTCGCGGCAGGTGCCGGCGTCGTAGTGGCAGCGTTCCGGGCTCATGATGCAGATATCGCACTGGGCCAGCTTGGTCATGCACGGGTAGCAGTAACCCTGGCTGAAGCTGGTCTTGGTCTTGCGCCCGCAATGGGTGCAGTGGATCGCCCCCAGGTATTCCAGGCGCAGGGTGCTGCCGATCAATGGATTGACCGGCACCTCGGTGTCGCCAAGGCGAAAGGCATACTGCACATCCGCCCCGTCCAGGCGCGCCGACATTTTACTGATGGAGCCACGGCCGATCTCGATCAATGGATGGCATCCGACTTGAACAGGATGTTCGGCACTTCGATCGACTTCGACGCACACTCCTGCGGGCCCATGTAGCCGGTGCGCTGCTCTTCGGGCAGGTTCTGCATTTCCCAGGCGATCATCGCCTGCAGGGACAGCTCGCGCTGCTCGGCGGTGAGCTTGCGGCCATCGGACCATTTGCCGATCTCTACCGCCAGTTTCAGGCTCTGGTAGATGTCCGGGGTGATGTTTTCAATCATTTCAACAAACGACGACATAAGCGGTCTCCAGCATTAGAGGGCCAGTTTACGGCGACTGTACAAGCCGCCCAACAAACCTGTGAGGCATCCGACGAGCAACCCGCCGACGTGGGCGGCGTTGGCGATTTCACCGAAGCCGATCACCGAGATCAGCCCCGACATACAGATCAGCAACCACACCAGCATCATCGCCAGGACTCCGCGAGGCAGGCGATAGGCCGGGTTGGGCGACAGCAACTGATAGATCCAGCAATGCCCGAGCAGGCCGTACAGCACGCCGGACAAGCCGCCGAACAGGCTCGGCCCGCTGAACAGGTATTGCGCGTAGTTCGACACCAGGCTGAACAGCAGCGTCAGGCCCAGCAGGTTGATGCTGCCCTGGCGCTGTTCGATGCGCCGCCCCAGCTCCCAGTACCACATGCCGTTCATGGCGATGTGCAGGAAGCCGAAGTGGATCAGCATCGGCGTGACCAGGCGCCACCACTGCCCCGCCGCCAGGCTGTCGGCCAGGGGCGTGAACTGGATGTAGTCGCCGACCACGCGAAACTCCAGGAAGGTCAGCCAGCGCAGGGTGCCGAGGTTTTCGCCGAGCAGGGTCAGGGCTCCGACGATCAGGCTCAGCAGCAGGATCAGCGCGGTGGCCGGGCTACGGCGCAATTGCTCGACGAACCCCGGGCGGCGCATGGCGGCGCCGGCCTCGGGGATGTCCAGTTGCTGCTCGGGGTCGCCCGCCGGAAAACGCTCGTACAACGAACGCACATCCTCGCTGATGGCGTCCGGCACCCAGAGCACCTGCTCCCCCGCTTCCTCGCTGACCCGGTGCGGCACCTGCATGCGCTGCAGCAGTTTGACGAAGCCACTCAGGTCCACATTCAACGGCAGACGCAATACTGCAACAGCACTCATGGCAAGGACTCCTCCGGCCGCTCGACATAGACCCAGACGAATTTATCCGGGTCCAGGCGGGTTTCCTGGTCCAGGCGGTAAGCCACCAGCTTGCCGTAGAGCACCGCGCTGTAATCCAGGCAGGCCAGGTTCGAGCGAATCGGCGCCGGTTTGCCGCTGCGCCAGTAATGACCGACGAACAGCAACGGCTCATCGACGCCGTAGCGCAGCAGGTTGTTTTTCTCCGCCGAGGACAGCGGCGTGCGGGCCACCGGCTCGGGCAGCGCGTCGGGCTGGAACACGATGTCGCCGTAGGTCTGCGGGTCGTCTTCCCAGAACTTGGTGCGAAAGAACGAACGGGTCAGGCCATCGCCGCTGGTCATGGTCAAGCCATGGGGCAGGCGCATGTCGGTGCCGCGCAGCAGGCGGTCGAACACGTTATTGGCGAAGCTGCCGGGGATCGCCGAGGCCTGGAGGAAGTGCTCGTCGATACAGCCATCGGGGTATTGCGCCCGCAGCGGCTCGATCAGGCCGGCGTCCCAACAGGCATGCACCACGCGAAAACGCCCGGCGTCGACGAACAGCGGCATCTTGTAGAACCAGGCAAGGAAATCGTGCCAGTCGTTGGGGTAATGCTCGAATTGCGCCAGGGTCTCGTTGATCAGGCGGGCATGGCGCGGCGTGTGTTCGCGCACGAAGTGCCTGCCGCCGCCGGGCGCTGCCGGGGTGACCCAGCCCAGGGCGTTGAACTCATGGTTACCCATGACGCACAGCGCCTGGCCGGCCTCGACCATGTCGTGGACGATGTGCAAGGCTTCGCGGATCCGTGGGCCGCGGTCGATGATGTCGCCGAGGAACACCGCCATGCGCGACGAATGCCGCCAGACGCCGCCCTGCTTGCGATAACCGAGCTTGTCCAGCAGGTGCTCAAGGGTCAGGGCGCAACCGTGCACGTCACCGATCAGGTCGTAGCTACGCGCGGGATCGAGCATCAGTCGCCTCCACCACCCAGTCGACTGCCCCAGCCGAGCTTGGTCCGGCAGACCTCGTAATAGTTGTGGTCCAGCGGGTGGATCAGGCGCAGTTTCTGCGCCTTCTTGCTGACGGTGATGGTGTCACCGGGGGCACAGGTGAAATGGTTCTGCCCGTCGCAGGAAACCTGCGGGTAGATCTGCATATCCTTGGACACGACGATTTTCAGCTCGCTGTTGCCATCGACCACGATCGGCCTTCCCGACAAGGTATGGGGGTACATCGGCACAATCACAATGGCGTCGAGCTTGGGATGCATGATCGGCCCGCCGGCGGACAAGGCGTAGGCGGTGGAGCCAGTCGGCGTGGCGACGATCAGGCCGTCGGCCTTCTGGCTGCAGACGAACTGGCCGTCGATGTAGATCTCGAACTCGATCATCCGCGTCGACTTGCCCGGGTGCAGTACCACATCGTTGAGCGCATCGCCCTGGCCGATGGCTTCGGCGTGGCGCCGTACTTCGGCCTGCAGCAGGAAGCGGTTTTCCACCAGGTAGTGGCCGTCGAGGACCTCGGCGACCTTGACCTCCAGCTCGTCCGGACGAATGTCGGTGAGGAAGCCCAGGCTGCCGCGGTTGATCCCCAGCACCGGAATGTTGTGGCGCGCCAGGGCACGGGCCGCGCCCAGCAGGCTGCCGTCGCCGCCGACCACGATCACCATGTCGCAGACTTCGCCCAGCAGCTTGCGCGAGGAGGTCTGCAGGCCGTGGCCGGGCAGGACTTCGGCGATGGTGTCTTCGAGGATCACATGCAGGTGGCGGGCGAGCAGAAACTTTTTCAGTCGGCGAACTGTGTCCAGCACCTGCGAACTGCCCAGGCGACCGATAATGCCGATATTGCGAAATTGCTCCATGGGGCTCCTGCAGGGGTTCTGGGACGGGCAAAGCAGAGATTATGGGCGAAAGCCGGCCATAGACAAAATCCTTTCAGCCTCGACGTTAGGCGCTATGCTCGCAGAATGATCCTGTTTCCCGGCTTGCTCGACCTCCCCCGCCAGTTGCGCCACCCCGAAGTGCGCGACCTGGCCTGGGTCATCCTCGCGCCGCCGATGCTCGACGAGACCCCCTGGCCGCAGCGCCACCCACTGGCCGGCAGCGACTGGGTGCAGGCGCCGCAGCTACTGGCGCACTGGCTGCGCCAGCTGGACCAGGACGGCCGTGCCCTGCGCCGCTGGCTGGCCCTCGGGCCGACCAAGCGCCTGGGGCTCTACTACGAACGCCTGTGGCAATTTGCCGTACAGCACGCGCCCGGTGTCGAGCTGCTGGCGGCCAACCTGCCGATCCGCCGCGCCGGCCACACCCTGGGCGAACTGGACATGCTGCTGCGCGACCGCGACGGCATTCACCACCTGGAACTGGCGATCAAGCTCTACCTCGGCCCGCAATCGGGCAACGGTGCAGACACCGCGTTATGGCTGGGCCCCGGCTGCCACGACCGCCTGGACCGCAAGCTGGCGCACCTGAACGAACACCAGCTGCCGATCTCCGCCCGGGCCGACAGCCTGGAGGTGCTGGCGGCCATGGATATCCAGGACTTCAGCGCCCACCTGTGGCTCGGCGGCTACCTGCTCTACCCCTGGCCCGGCACCACGCAACCGCCCCGCGGCGCCCACCCGCAGCACCTGCGCGGGCGTTGGCTGCATCAGCGCGACTGGCCGGCCTTTATCGATCAAAGCCCGCCCGGGCGCTGGCAACCCTTGCCGCGCCAGGCCTGGCTGGCGCCAGCGTCCTACCCGGCGGAACAAACCTGGAGCGCCCCCCGGCTGCAAGCCTGGCTGGAGGAACTCGACCCGCACGCTCCGGCGCAATTGCTGGTGCGCCTGACGGAAAACCGCGCCGGAGATTGGGAAGAAGCCGAACGCCTGTTCCTGGTGGCGGACCTCTGGCCGAACGTCCCCGGAACCAGTTGAGCCTCCGCCTGCCCCCTGTAGGAGCCAGCTTGCTCGCGATAGCGTCATACCTGACACACCACGGTGCCTGCATCGCCAGCAAGCTGGCTCCTACAGGGTGCGCGGTGGACCCTCACATCACCGACAAGCGCACGGCCAGCGCCGCCAGGGTCACCAGCAGCACCGGCAGGGTCAGCACGATGCCGACCTTGAAGTAGCGGCCCCAGCCGATATGAATGTTCTTGCGCTCCAGCACGTGCAGCCAGAGCAAGGTGGCCAGGCTGCCGATCGGGGTGATCTTCGGCCCCAGGTCGCTGCCGATCACGTTGGCGTAGATCATCGCGTCCTTGACCAGGCCGCTGGCCTGGCTGGCGTCGATGGACAGCGCGCCGATCAACACCGTCGGCAGGTTGTTCATGATCGATGACAAGACCGCGGTCAGCAGCCCGGTGCCCATGGCCGCGCCCCAGATGCCGTAGTCGGCGAAACGGTCGAGCCAGCCGGCCAGGTGCGTGGTCAGCCCGGCATTGCGCAGGCCGTACACCACCAGGTACATGCCGAGGGAGAAAATCACGATCTGCCACGGCGCTTCCTTGAGCACCTTGCGGGTGGAAATCTTGTGGCCCCTGGCCGCAATGCCCAGCAGCAGGGCCGCGCACACCGCCGAAATCGCGCTGATGGGAATGCCCAGCGGCTCCAGGGCAAAACACCCCAGCAGCAGGATGATCAGCACCCACCAGCCGGCGACGAAGGTGGCCTTGTCGTGGATCGCGCTGGCCGGCTGTGCCAGTTCTTCGGGGTCGTAGGCCTGCGGAATGTCGCGGCGGAAGAACCACAGCAACACCGCCAGGGTCGCGGCCACACTGACCAGGTTCACCGGCAGCATCACCGCCGCGTACTGGTTGAAGCCAATGTTGAAGAAGTCCGCGGAAACGATGTTCACCAGGTTCGACACCACCAGCGGCAGGCTCGCGGTATCGGCGATAAACCCGGCGCCCATGACGAACGCCAGGGTCGCCGCCCGGGAGAAACGCAACGCCAGCAGCATGGAAATCACGATCGGCGTGAGAATCAGCGCCGCCCCGTCGTTGGCGAACAGCGCCGACACCAGCGCCCCCAGCAGCACCATAAAGGCAAACAGCTTGCGTCCGCTGCCCTGCCCCCAGCGCGCCACATGCAAGGCGGCCCAGGCGAAAAACCCGGCCTCGTCGAGCAGCAGGCTGATGATGATCAAGGCGACGAAGGTGCCGGTGGCGTTCCAGATGATCTGCCAGACCACCGGGATATCCGTCAGTTGCACCACCCCGAACAGCAGCGCCAGCACCGCACCGAGCACCGCGCTCCAGCCCACGCCGAGGCCCTTGGGTTGCCAGATCACCAGGGTAATGGTCAGCAGGAAAATCAATGAAGCAGTCAGCATGCCAGGCAGCCTTGAACAGAAAGTGAGGTAAAGAGGGAATTCAGCAGCAGCGCACGGGGCGATCGATCATGGTCTGCAGGCGTTGCAGGTCCTCCTGCAGCCAGGGGCTGTTGGCCTCCAGCGTGTCCTGCAGCAGGGTGCTCACCCAGGGTGACAATTGCGGGTGCAGCCGGTAGTAGATCCATTGCCCCTGGCGGCGGTCGGCCAGCAGGCCGCAACTGCGCAACAGCGCCAGGTGCCGGGAGATCTTCGGCTGGCTCTGGCCCAGGGCGGCGGTCAGCTCGCAGACACACAATTCGCCTTCGCGGGTCACGAGCAAGGCGATGCGGCTGCGGGTTTCGTCGGCAAGCGCCTTGAACAGCTCGGCGGGGTTGAGAGAGTCGGACACCAGGGCCACTCCAGGCATTGGGAGCGGCGAATATATGAATATTCAGATATGCGGTAAAGCGCTTTTACCGTGGCAAGCGGAATATCCATCACCCACGGGAGCCGGTCGGCCGACTCCCGCGGTAGCAGGATCAGAGCTTTTTGTGCTGCTCGACCCACTGGGCGTAGGCATTGATGAAGTTCTGCAGGAACGGCTTGACCGACTCGGACAGCTTGCCCGCCTCGTCGAAGGCCGAACCGGCGCCGCCCAGGTAGGCTTCCGGCTGCTGCATGCATGGCACATTGAGGAACACCAGGGACTGGCGCAGATGATGGTTGGCGCCAAAACCGCCGATGGCGCCCGGGGAGGCGCTGATCACTGCCCCCGGCTTGCCGCTCCAGGCGCTCTTGCCGTAGGGGCGCGACCCCACGTCGATGGCGTTTTTCATCGGTGCGGGAACCGAGCGGTTGTATTCCGGAGTGACGAACAGCACGGCGTCGGCTGCACTCACCTGTTCACGGAAAGTCCTGTAGGCTGCCGGTGGATCCACATCGATGTCTTCGTTGTAAAGCGGCAGATCGCCGATCTCGACAATCTTCAGCCGCAGGTTGGCCGGCGCCAGTTCCGCCAGGGCCAGCGCCACTTTCCGGTTGATCGAGGCCTTTCTCAGGCTGCCCACCAGCACTGCAATCGTGTAGACGTTGCTCATAGCGAATTCCCGACTTCTGGTTGAGGAGGCTGGTAGTTATAGATGATCCACCCCGCCCACAGCCACCCGCCGAAAGAAGTTCCGTGAGTTTTTCCAGGCTTCACGCCGCTGTACGCCAGCTGCAATCAGGGCCGCGGACTATTTTTTTTCCGCCGCTAAACTTAGTTCGCCCAGGCACGGTCTACAGGACCGCAAATTGAGTGTTTTATCTCCAGAGGCTCTAAAGATGGCAGCAGTACTCGTCGGACAATTTCATGCAAGGGACGCGGAAGGCCGTGTCTATTCGGTGCATGAGTTCCAGGAATCCACCCCCTCGCCAGAGGGCATCGCCGGCTCGGAGCCTGTCACCACCTATCGCCTGGCCATTGGCGATCGCGTCAACAAAATGGACGACAACCAGTTTCTCCTCGTGCAGTCGGGCATCACCCTCATTCGCGAACCCGAGACCATCCTTCCTTCATAACGTACCGTTATGAGCAGAAGTCATAGGCGCGGACATGGGTTAGGATTCAGTGTGAATCCCCCACCGGCTGGACATGGACTTCAAGCATGCGTTTACGTCATATCGAAGTGATTCAGGCGCTCCTGCAAACCGGACACCTGGGCACGGCCGCCGAGCTGCTGCAATTGCCGGTGGCCGAGGTGGAAACGATCCTGCGCGACGCCGAAAGCCAATCGGGCTTCATGCTCTTCGCCAGTGTTCGCGGACGCCTGCAAGCCACCCGCGAGGCCCGCGAGCTACAACCGGCGATCGCCACCCTGTATGACGCCTTCGAACCCGTGCAACGCCTGGCCGACAGCCTGAAGCAATACCAGGCGCCGCCCTTGCGCATCATCAGCACCCCGCCCCTGGCCCAGCAACTGTTGCCGCAGAGCATCGCCGCCCTGCGCCGGCGCTTTCCCGACACCCCGTGCCACCTCGCCAGCCAGGCCACCCGCGACATGGTCAAGAGCCTGTTGCTGCGCGAAGGCGACCTGGGCCTGAGCCTGCACAACCCCGATCACCCCGATATCCAGTGCGTGGCCCTGGCCCAGGGCAAGCTGCAATTGCTGGCGCCCCACGGCTGGCTGCAACCGAAGCAGAAGTACATTTCCCTGCAGGACCTGGCGGGCCAGGCCATGGTCGGCCTGGAAGGCCAGGACCCGCTGAGCGTGGCCCTCGACAGCAAGCTGCAGAACCTGCGCCCGAGCCCGACCATCCACACCCGGGTGCAAACCCACCAGATGATGCGCAGCATGGTCGAGGCCGGCGAAGGCCTGGCGATTGTCGACCCCTTCACCGCCCTCGGGGCGCGCGAAGGCGGGCTGGACGTCTGCCCGCTGTCGCCGCCGATCCCGGTCACCCTCTATGCCCTGACCCGCGGCGGCAGTCCATCCTCGCCAACCCTGGAAGCGCTGCTGGAAACCCTCACGGAAAAGGCTGAAGGCATGCTGGCCGGCTAGGCCCCGGCTTGCCGCGCCAGTTCGTCGTTGAACAGCCGATACCAGAAAATCGCCACCTCGGCCGTGGTCGGATCGATCCCGCGGTAACGCAGGTGATCGATGCCGCCGACCACATAACCGCAGCGCTCGTACAAGCGGCAGGCCCCCAGGTTGTTGTTCTGGGTCTCGAGCATGATGCCCGGCAGTTTTTTCTTGCGGCTCCAGAACTGCGCCACATCCAGCAAGGCCTTGGCCACCCCGTGGCGCCGCGCCGGCGCATGTACCGCCAACTCGTCGATATGGGCGTAGCCGTTCCAGTTGGTGCTGACCACCACATGGCCGACCGGTTCGTCGTCCAGGTAGGCCATGAACACCGCACTGTCGGCGGCATCGCGATAGCTACTGAACTCTTCGGGGTCGATGCCGTAGCACTTGCGGTACGGGGTGATGGGGTGCAACGGCCACTTGGCCACCACCTGCTCGCTCTGTGCCTGGGCATAGGCGCTGACTTCGAAGCTGAAATCGCTGCCCCAGACATACGCGGCGAAACCGTCGTCGGCAACGCGCACCGACAGGCCGGGGTACTTGGGATTGATCATTGGCTGCATAGCGGGAAACGTCCTCAAACCTTGATGCAATCGACGGTGTACTGCCGCCCATTGCCTTCGTCTTCATGCTGCAATCCATGCACATCCGCGACAAAGCCGGGAAAGCTGCTATCGAACGTACGGGCGAAAGCCAGGTAATCGATGATCGAGCGGGTCGACTCGGTGAAGCGCTCGCCCGGCATGATCAGGGGAATACCCGGCGGGTACGGCACCAGCATCACCGCCGCCACCCGCCCGGCGAGGGCATCGATGGACACGGCCTCGACCTCCCCCCGCACCAACTGATCGTAGGCGTCGGCAGGCTTCATCGCCACCTCCGGCAGCACGGTGTACATGCGCTTGAGGTGCTTGGCCGTGGCATTGCTGCGGTAGCAGGCATGCAACTGATCGCACAGGTCGCGCAGACCCATGCCCTGGTAACGGGCCATGTCCTGCTGGGCGATACTCGGCAGGCAGGCGGCGAGACTGACGTTGGCGTCGTAGTTGCGCTTGAACTCCAGCAACTCGGTCAGCAGGGTGCTCCACTTGCCTTTGGTGATGCCCATGGAAAACAGCACCAGGAACGAATACAGGCCGGTCTTTTCCACCACCAGGCCGCGTTCCCAGAGAAACTTGCTGACCACCGCTGCCGGGATCCCGCGCTCGCTCAGGGCACCGCCGGCGGTGAGCCCGGGCATCACCAGGGTGACCTTGATCGGGTCCAGCAGCACATAGTCGTCGGTGACCCCGGCGAACCCGTGCCACTCGCCTTCCGGCTCCAGCAGCCAGTCCGCGGTGCTGACCCGGTCGATACCTTCCACCCGCTCCGGTTGCCAGATGGAAAACCACCAGTCGTCGGCGGCGATGTGCTGGCGCAGGTTGGCCAGGGCCCGGCGGAAGCTCAGGGCCTCGTCGAACATTTCCTGCAGCAGCGAGCGCCCCGCCGGCCCCTCCATCATCGCCGAGGCCACGTCCAGCGAGGCGATGATGCTGTACTGCGGCGAGGTGGAGATGTGCATCATGAAGGCTTCGTTGAAGCGGTCGCGGTCCAGCTGCCGGGCGCCGCCGTCCTGCACATGGATCATCGAGGCCTGGCTGAAGGCCGCCAGCAGCTTGTGGGTGGAATGGGTGGTGAACACCAGCGGGCTGTCGGCGCTGCGCGAGGTGCCCATGCCGTAACGCCCCTCGAAGAACTCATGGAAGGCCGCGTAGGCGTACCAGGCCTCGTCGAAATGCAGCACCTCGACGCTGTTGCCCAGGCTCTGCTTGATCAGCTCGGCGTTGTAGCAAAGGCCGTCGTAGGTCGAGTTGGTGACCACCGCCAGCTTGACCTTGGGCGGCCGCCCCTGGGTCAGCGGGTTGGCGTCGATCTTGGCCTGGATCGACTCGCGGCTGAACTCGCTCAGGGGGATCGGGCCGATGATCCCCAGCTCGTTGCGCTCCGGACAGAGGAACAGCGGGATGGCGCCGGTCATGATGATCGAGTGCAGCACCGACTTGTGGCAGTTGCGATCCACCAGCACCAGGTCGTCGCGGCCGACCATGGAATGCCAGACGATCTTGTTGGCGGTCGAGGTGCCGTTGATCACGAAGAAGGTGTGGTCGGCGCCGAAATTGCGCGCCGCCCGCGCCTCGGCTTCCGCCAGGGGCCCGGTGTGATCGAGCAGCGAACCCAGCTCCGGGACCGACACCGACAGGTCCGAACGCAGGGTGTTCTCGCCGAAGAACTGATGGAACGCCTGCCCCACCGGGCTTTTGCGATAGGCCACGCCACCGCCGTGCCCCGGGGTGTGCCAGGAATAGTTGGAGTCGGCCGTGTGCTGCACCAGCGCCTTGAAAAATGGCGGCAACAGGCCATCGAGGTAATTGCGCGCCGCCCGCGCCACCTGGCGCGCCAGGAATGGCACGGTGTCTTCGAACAGGTAAAGAATGCCGCGCAACTGATTGAGCTCGCTCATGGCGTCGGCCGGGGCGTTTTCCAGGGTCACCTGCTCGCCCAGGGCGAAGATCGGCAGGTTCGGCGCGCGCACCCGGGCCAGGCGGATCAGCTCCACCATGTTCTGCAGCAAGTGGGTGTTTTCCCCGGCGCCTTCGGCGGCGATCAGCATGCAGGCCAGACCGTGGTGGGTCGAGGCCACCAGGCGCCCTTCGGCGTAGTCCACCGCGGAAAAGATGCTGAAGCCTTCCTGCTCCAATTCCCTGGCGATCCCCCGCACCCGGTCGCCGGCGACGGTGTCGGCCTTGATGTCGCGATGCACGATAAGAACGGGGAATTTCAGGTCTTTGTACATGGCACCAGGCATCCTGAGGCGGCGGACAAGGGTCCGCCAATCACCTCAGGGTAGAAGCTCGGGGGCCGGCGCGGAACCCCGTCAACGACCTCCTGTAACAAAAGGTCGCCCACGAACAACTACTGCTGCTGGGCCTTGGCCTCGGCCAGCTGGGTCCAGAGCGCCGGGGCACCGGCGGATTTGGCGATGATCTCGAGACGCACCTGGTGCTCGACCAGTTCGGCTTCGCTGGCGCGAATGACCCGCCCGCGCTGGCGATCCGCCGACAGGCGACGGATTTCGCTGGCACTGTTGCCCGAACCTTCGCTGCCGTTGCCGTCCGAGGCATTGCCGGCCAGGGACAGGCTGGTCTGGCCGCCGGTCATGGTCAGGTAGACGTCGGCGAGAATCTCCGAGTCGAGCAAGGCGCCGTGCAGTTCACGGCCGGAGTTGTCGACGTCATAGCGCTTGCACAAGGCATCGAGGCTGTTGCGCTGGCCGGGGTGGCGTTCCCGGGCCATCAACAGGGTGTCGAGGATGGTGCAGTGCTGGGTGATGTCGGCGCGGTCGTGGCGGCCCATCAGGGCGAATTCGTTGTTGATGAAGCCAACGTCGAACGCCGCGTTGTGGATGATCAGCTGCGCGCCCTGGATGAACTCGAAGAACTCGTCGGCGACTTCGGCGAAGCGCGGCTTGCCCACCAGGAACTCGTTGGTGATACCGTGGACGCCGATCGCGCCCTCGTCGCTCTCGCGATCCGGCTGCAGGTAGACGTGGAAATGCCGACCGGTCAGGCGCCGTCCCATCAACTCGACGCAACCGATTTCAATGATCCGGTGGCCGTCGGTCACCGGCATGCCGGTGGTTTCGGTATCGAGTACAACAGATCTGTTGGCCATCAGGGGTCAGTTCTCAACGGTGGAAGTCTTTCAAGGCGCGGAATTTTAGCACGCTCTCGCGCCACCGGGCGCCCCTTGAACGCCGGCCGCGATTTGCCCGAACCCGACCGCGTATCCGGACCTGCGAATGGCCGCGGCAATCCTGGCGATATGACACAAGCCATGGCCGGGAGCCTGTCAGGCAGGCCCCGGCCAGCGTTCGCTCATGGCGTCTTCTGGATCAGATTGAAGTCGCGCAGGGCCACATAGGGGTCCCAGTACTCGCGCACCTGCTGGATCTGGCCGTTAGCCATGCGCAGGATGGCAATGAAGTTCTGGTGATAAGGCTTGCCGCTGGCCCGGATGACACCGTCGCTGCTGTACTCGAACACGTAGGTGTCCTTGTCGGTCGTCTGCAGGATCGTCCAGCCAGCAGGATCGCTGTATTTCAGGTTGCCGAGCTGCTTGCTGAAGTTGGTGAAATAGTCGGTCATTTCCTGGCGCCCGCGGTTGACGCGCTTGAAACCGCTGTCCGGGAAGTCGGCGACGGGAGCGTAGGCCAGTTCAAAGGCGCTGTCCGCGGTGTAGTACCTGGCCATCTGCTCCGGATGTTCGGACCAGCCGTTGAGGCTGCGCCAGTAGAAGTCCGCCACCTGCGCCGCGGTGTAGCCCCGGGCCAGGTAATAAAACCCGCCCATTTCCTCGATCTTGCCCTGCACTTGCGCATTGGCGATGCCAACGAACAGCGCCGTACTCGCCAACACACCGATCAACCATCCACGAACGTTTTTCATCATTGCTTCTCCACTGGGTTGGATCGCGGGTCCGGCCTGCTGCTTGCCCGATCCTGGCGGCGGCCCTATCGAGACAAGCGCCGGCCGCCAGTGAGGAGCAGACTAACCAGCGGGCCAGGCGCCTGCTTCGCAGTGGCTGCTGTTGTGTTGACGTTTCTTGCTGACTTGGCGCTCAGGGCCGGCGCAACTCGCTCGGGGCGAGCCCGACGATGCGCCGAAAGGTGCGGGAGAATTGGCTGGCGCCGGCGAAACCGGTATCCAGGGCGATCTGCAACAGGCTGCGGTCGCTGGTGCCGATCAGCTCCTTGGCCCGCTCGACCCGGCAATGCAGCAGGTACTGGTACGGCGACATGCCGTAAGAACGGCGAAACACCCGGGAAAAATGATAGGGGCTCAGGTTGACGAGGTTCGACAGGTCCGCCAGGCGTATCTCGCTGGCCAGGGATGCGCCGATGTAGTCGTCCAGGCGCTGGCGCTGCAACGCCCCCAACTCTCCGGCGCCGGCAGGCAGGCCTTCGGGCAAGCGCTGCAACTTGCGCACCTCGTGCATCAACAACATGACCAGGGACTCCAGGTAGAGGGTCTCGGTGTCGCTTTCGCCCGCCACCAGACACAGGCGCTCCAGCAGGCCGCGCAGGAACACGTCATGACAGCTGATCAGCGGCTTGAGGTCCTGTTGGGGCTGGTAGGACGGGCAGATCCGGCTCAATTGCGCGTCGTCGACGGACACCAGGACGTAACCGATCCGCGCCCGCTCGCCCGTCCAGCCTTCGAACAGCGCTCGTCCCGGCACGAAATCGATGATCTGGTCCAGCATCCGCGCCCCCGCCAGGCGCTGGCCGTCGATGCTGACCTCGCCATCGCTGACGGCCCCCGGGTGGTAGAGCACGAATTGATGCAGGTCGCGACGCATCTCGAAGCGGTGCGGCCCTTCGGCCACCCGCACGCACTCGATCGCGCCCCAGGGTGGCAGGGCCCGGTGAACCATCCGGGTAATACCCTGCGGGCTGTAGCTCAGGCCTTCGGGCTCGGTGTCCAGCGACTCGCGCAGGAACGCCAGCGTATCGGCATGGGATGAAGCAGGCATGGCAGGCTCCAGCACTATGGGCAAGCCGCTAATTTAACCAGCGCGGGGCGCGTCTCTTCAAATGAGCGCGCTCGACCGCGCGTATTGCGCTACCGTACGCCGCTGACACGCTAGCCATGGATCTTGCCGTGGCCGCCTCTCCACTTTGGCAGGCCGCTTCGATGGCCGGCCCACGCCGGGAATCACCCCCATGATCCAAGCCCGACAGATTATCCCGCTGCTGCTGGCCTCGGCCTTCATCAGCGGTTGCTCATCGCCTCCCGTTGCCGGTCCCGACGCCGGACAAGCCCCCTTGATCGTCGCCCATCGCGGCGGCGCCGCGGACTTTCCCGAGAACACCCTGCTGGCCATCGACAACGCCCTGCGCAACGGCGTCGACATGCTCTGGCTGACGGTGCAATTGAGCCGCGACGGCGTGCCAGTGTTGTACCGACCGGCGGACCTGAGCGCCAATACCCCGGCCTCCGGCACGGTCAGCGAGAAAACCCTGGCGCAGTTGCAAACACTGAATGCCGGCTGGAACTTCAAGCAGACCGCGGCCGATGGCCAGGTGACCTTTCCCTATCGCTCCCAGGCGGCGACCATCCCCTCATTGCAGCAGGCGCTGGCGGCGATCCCCGGCTCGGTGCCGGTCATTCTCGATATGAAGGCCCTGCCCGCTGCGCCCCAGGCCAAGGCGGTCGCCCAGGTGCTGGAGCAGCTGCATGCCTGGAACCGGGTGCTGATCTACTCCACCGATGCCAGCTACCAGCAGGCGTTCGCGCACTATCCGCAGGCGCGGCTGTTCGAGTCCCGGGACGACACCCGGGATCGACTGGCCAGCGTCGCCCTGGCCCACAGCTGCACGGCACCGCCGGCGCCAGACAGTTGGGTGGCCTTCGAGTACCGACGCCCGGTGCAACTGGTCGAGGCCTTCACCCTGGGCGAGGCCCGTTCCAAGGTCGATGCCCGGCTGTGGACGCCCGCCGCGGTGGACTGCCTCCAGTCCCGGGGCAAGGTGCGGATGCTGGCGATTGGAATCAACACGGTCGAGGATTACCAGGCGGCCGCCTGCCTGAAGATGGACGCGGTGCTGGTGGATTCGCCCCGCGCGATGCGGGAAGTGAAGCAGCGGCTCGAACGGCCGCTGCGCTGCAACTGACTACAAGCTCAACGCATCAGGCCTGCTTGTAACCGCGCACCTCGTCGACGCCGCGGTTGGCCAGTTGGTCGGCCCGTTCGTTGCCGTGGTGGCCGGTATGGCCGCGCACCCATTTCCAGGTGACCTGGTGGCGGTTGACCTGCTCATCGAGCTGCTGCCACAGGTCGGCGTTTTTCACCGGTTCCTTGGCCGCGGTTTTCCAGCCGCGCTTTTTCCAGTTGGCCATCCACTCGTTGATGCCCTTCATCACGTACTGCGAGTCGGTGACCAGCACCACCTGGCACTCGCGCTTGAGCTCTTCCAGGCCGCGGATCGCCGCCATCAGCTCCATGCGGTTGTTGGTGGTGTTGGCTTCGCCGCCCCAGAGTTCCTTCTCCACGCCCTTGAACACCAGCAGTGCGCCCCAGCCTCCCGGGCCAGGATTGCCCTTGCAGGCGCCGTCGGTGAAGATTTCTACGCTATCGCTCATGCCAGACTTCCAATCGAAAATACCTGTGGCTTGCCGATCGTCGATCGACAACGCCCAAGCCGGGCAGGTTCGGCCCGGCTGAATTAAAGAGGGGGTTCGCTGTGCCGGCGGTTGACCTTGGCCATCGGCAGCGGCACCAGCTTGCCCATCGGCTCGCGGCGTACCTGGCGCACCGGGCGCAGGCCGACCACTATCTTGCGCGCCACCAGCAGGTAGAAGCCGCCGCCGGACAGTTGCCAGTCGCCGGCCTTGCGCTCCCAGCCGGCCAACCGAGCCTGCCAGGCCGCCGAGGCAAGCGGCGGACGATAGCACCCGAAGCGGCGTTTCTCCAGCGCGAAGCCCAGCAGGTTCAACCAGTCGGCGACCCGCGATGGGGAAATGCAGCGCGCCTTGCGCAAGGCGTCATGGGCGAACACATGCCGCAGGCCCCAGCTGCTCCAGGGATTGATACCGACGATCAACAGATGCCCGCCCGGTCGCACGGCGCTGGCGGCTTCGCGCAGCAGGCCGTGGGGCGACAGGCAGAAATCCAGGCCGTGCTGCAGCACCACCACATCGGCAGCATGCTCGCTGAGCGGCCAGGCCTGCTCCTCGCAGACGATCTCGACACCGGGCAGCGGCGCGCCCAGGCGGACATTGCGCTGCACCTGGGGCGCCGCCGGCGGGGTTTGCGCCGACGGGCCGTAATGCACCAGGTAGCCGCCGAAGAAGCGCCCCAGCTCGTCGTCGAGCATGCGCCGTTCTTCATCCAGCAGAAATTGCCCCAGTGGCCCGGACAGCCACTCACGGGCGGCACTGATCAGGGCCAGCCAGTCAGGATCGGCCTGAGCGAACGCTTTATCGGTCATTGCATTCTCCAACCCGCCAAGAAGTTCTAAGATGCGCCAATGTTTTCCGCTTGGCGACTCCAACGATGATACAGATCAGTGCCCTGCCCGCGTTCACCGATAACTACATCTGGTTGTTACAGGACCACAGCCATCAGCGTTGCGCAGTGGTCGACCCGGGTGACGCCGCACCGGTGCAGGCCTGGCTCGCCGAACATCCGGGCTGGGTGCTGAGCGATATCCTGGTGACCCATCACCACCACGACCATGTCGGCGGTGTCGAACAGCTGAAAAAAGCCAGCGGCGCCCAGGTCTGGGGCCCGGCCAACGAAAACATCCCGGGGCGCGACGTGGCCCTGAACGACAACGACCGGGCCAGCATCCTTGGCTGGGACTTCGACGTCTACGCGGTGCCCGGGCACACCCTGGGGCATATTGCCTACTACCATCACGGCCTGCTGTTTTGCGGCGACACCCTGTTCGCCGCCGGTTGTGGGCGCCTGTTCGAGGGCACGCCAGAGCAGATGCACCATTCGCTGAGCCGCCTGGCCGCGTTGCCCGCGGACACCCTGGTGTACTGCACTCACGAATACACCTTGAGCAACCTGCGTTTTGCCCAGGCGGTGGAACCGGATAACCCGGACATCGCCGAGCGCCTGCGCAAAGTCAGCGAACTGCGGGAAAACGGCCGCATGACCCTGCCCTCCACCCTGGCCCTGGAAAAGCTCACCAATCCTTTCCTGCGTACCGGTGAAACATCCGTTAAACAAAAAGCGGACGAACGGAATGGCCTCGATAACCTGGCTCAGAGTGCGGTTTTTGCTGCCTTGCGGGCTTGGAAAGATAAGTTCTAAGCAGGTTGCGGGTTGGTACGAAAATTCTGAATGGTTGACCGCACCGGGTGCGCTTTCTAGAATCGCCCGACATTTTTGCCCGGAACTTACTTCCAGCCAATGTCGTCATCTATTCGTAAATCCATCAATTCAGACGCATTGACGCGGTTGGCTCAAGCCATCGCGGTGGCTGTGTCCGCCACCCTGGCGGGCTGCCAAAGCACGAGCCACGTCCCGCAAACCGACGCTTCGCACACCCAGAATTTCAACGCCCGCATCAAGCAGAAACCCATCTGGCTGAATGAAAAACCCAGCCCGCAATTGCCCCAGGACGTCTGGGAGCGCATGCGCGAAGGTTTCCAGTTGCAGGAAGGCATCGGCGTCAACCCGCGCATCGAACAGCAGCGCCTGTGGTTCGCCAGCAATCCCTCGTTTCTCGAGAATGCCAGCGAACGCGGCAGCCTCTATATCCACTACATCGTCGAACGCCTTGAAGAACGCAACATGCCGCTGGAGCTGGCCCTGCTGCCGGTGATCGAGAGCGCCTACAACCCGATGGCCTATTCCCGGGCCGACGCGGTGGGCCTCTGGCAGTTCATCCCGTCCACCGGGCGTTCCTTCAATCTGCGCCAGACCCGTTTCTACGATGGCCGTCGCGATATCACCGCCTCGACCACCGCGGCCATGGATTACCTGACCCGCCTGCACGACATGTTCAACGGCGACTGGCTGCTGGCCCTGGCGGCCTACAACGCCGGCGAAGGCACGGTCAGCCGCGCCATCGAGCGCAACGAGAAACTCGGCCTGCCCACCGACTACTGGAACCTGCCGCTGCCGTCGGAAACCCAGGCCTACGTGCCCAAGCTGCTGGCCCTGTCCCAGGTGGTGCTGGCGCCGGAAGCCTATGGCGTGAACCTGAACCCGATCGCCAACGAACCCTACTTCCAGGTCGTCGAGATCAACCAGCGCATGGACCTGTCCAAGGTCGCCGCGGTGGCCAATATCGACGAGGACGAGCTGTTCCAGCTCAACCCGGCCTTCAAGCAGCGCACCACCATCGACGGTCCCCAGCACCTGCTGGTGCCGACGTCCAAGGCGCAACTGCTGAGCGCCAGCCTGTCGACCATGAAACCCGAAGAGCTGATCAGCCAGCGTTCGTTCAAGCCGGTGTTCGAGGGTGCCGACAGTCGCGAAATGGCCCAGGCCAAGCGCAACTACCGGGTCAAGCGTGGCGATAACCTGTCGCAGATCGCCAAGGCCAACAAGGTCGACGTCAAGGACCTGCAACGCTGGAACAAACTCAGCGGCAAGCAGCTCAAGGTCGGCCAGACCCTGGTCATGCAGGACACCCGGGCCAAAGCCAGCAGCAAGACCAGCGCCAAGACGTCCGGCAAGAAGACCCTGGTCGCCCGCGCCGACAAGAAGTCGACCCAGTACAAGGTCAAGCAAGGCGATTCGCTGTACATGGTGGCCAAGCGCTTCAACGTCGAGATGCAGCACCTCAAGCGCTGGAATCCCCGCGCCGGCCAGGCCCTCAAGCCAGGCCAGATGCTGACCGTCTACCTGCCTCACTGATCTGCAGCTCCTGGCGCAGGCCCTCCTGCGCCAGCAAGATCGCCGCGACCGTGCCGGTCGTTCGCAGCCTTCGGCAGCGGCTACAAGGCTGCCTTGAAATCGCGATGTATCCGACGACTCTTCCGGTGTAGCCGCTGCCGCAGGCTGCGATAGGGCCGCAGGCCCTCCTGCGCCAGGACGATCGCCGCGACCGTACCGGTCGATCGCAGCCTTCGGCACCGGCTACGGATTGCGCTGTATCCAGCGGCGACAAGCAAATGTCGTGACCAGCCCGGGGCGGCCTTTTTCCTGTCGATACAAGCTGTTACTGTACGGAGCACAAAGCCCAAGCCGCCTGGATCGGATCTCTGACTTGATGCGTCCCCTCCTCCTGTCCCTAATCAGTCTGGCCTTGAGCTTTCCCGCAAGCGCAACGATCACTGAAAGTCATGGTTACGCGCAGTTCGGCACGCTCAAGTACCCCACCAAATTCACCCATTTCGACTGGGTCAACCCCGCCGCGCCCAAAGGCGGGACCTTGCGGGTCATGGCGTTTGGCACCTTCGACACCCTCAACCCCTACACCTTCAAGGGCAGCAGCCCGGTTTCCACGCCCAACTTCCTGCAATACGGGGTCAACGAGCTGAACGAGCCGCTGATGGTCGGCACCGGCCAGTACGCGCCGTCCGGCGACGAGCCGACTTCCAGCTACGGCCTGATCGCCCGCTCCGTCGAATACAGCGAAGACCGCAGCTGGGTAGTGTTCAACCTGCGCCCCGAGGCGCGCTTCCACGATGGCCAGCCGATCACCGCCTACGATGTGGCGCTTTCCTATCGGCTGCTGCTCAAGGAAGGCCACCCGCAATACCGCACCAACCTGCAGGAAGTGCAGCGGGTGGACATCCTCGGCCCGCAGCGCATTCGTTTTGTCTTCAAGCGCTCCGGCAACCCGCTGCTGATCCTGCGCCTGGGCGAACTGCCGGTGCTGCCGCAGCACTACTGGAAAGACCGCGATTTCAAGGCCACCACCTTCGAGCCGCCGCTGGGCAGCGGCCCCTACCGCATCACCCGGGTGCAACCGGGGCGCTCGCTGCTGTTCGAGCGGGTCAAGGACTACTGGGGCAAGGACCTGCCGGTCAATCGCGGCTTCAACAATTTCAACAAGGTCGCGGTGGAGTTCTACCGCGACAGCGACGTCGCCTTCGAAGCCTTCAAGGCCGGCGAATTCGACATCTACATCGAACACCAGGCGAAGAACTGGGCCAACGGCTACAACTTCCCCGCGGTCAACCGCGGCGACATCATCAAGGCCCAGGTGGCGCACCAGATCCCGACCCAGACCCAGGGCCTGTTCATGAACAGCCGCCGGGCGATCTTCGCCGAACGCAAGGTGCGCGAGGCCCTGGGCCTGATGTTCGATTTCGAGTGGACCAACCGCACCCTGTTCAGCGGCGCCTACAAGCGCGCGACCAGCTACTACCCCAACAGCGAGTTCTCCGCCACGGGCCTGCCGGTCGGCCATGAATGGCTGCTGCTCTCGCCCTACCGCGAGCAGTTGCCCGCCAGCCTGTTCACCCAGCCCTTCAGCCTGCCGCAGACCGACGGCCGCGGCATCCCGCGGGCGACCCTGCGCCGGGCCCTGGGCCTGCTCGCCGAAGCCGGCTGGAAGCTCAACGGCCAGCGCCTGCTCGACAGCAACGGGCAGCCGCTGCGCTTCGAGCTGCTGTTGGTCAACCCGAACCTGGAACGGATCCTCCAGCCCTACGTCGAGAACCTGGCCAGCATCGGCATCGACGCGCGCCTGCGCACCGTGGACCGGGCGCAGTACAAGCAGCGCCTGGACCAGTTCGATTTCGACATGATCCTCATGACCCTGAACCAGACCCTCAGCCCGGGCCTGGAGCAATGGCAGTACTTCCACTCCAGCCAGGTCGGGGTCAAGGGCAGCAAGAACTATGCGGGCATCGACAATCCCATCGTCGATCACCTGCTGGAACACCTGCTCGCCGCGCAGAGCCGCGACGAGCAACTGGCCGCCGGTCGGGCCCTGGATCGGGTGCTGCTGTGGCAGCACTACATCATCCCCAACTGGTACCTCAACTATCATCGCCTGGCGTACCGCAACCGGTTCGCCTTCGTCACCACGCCGCCCTACCAACTGGGCCTGAGTGCCTGGTGGCTGAAGTCTCTGGAGAAAGCCCAATGATGCCCCTGCGTGCCCTGCTCCCGTGGGCCGGCGGCGTGCTGCTGACGGGGATCGCCTGCCTCGTCCAGGCCGCTCCGCAACACGCCCTGACCCTGTACAACGAACCGCCGAAGTACCCGGCGAACTTCAAGCACTTCGCCTACGTCAACCCGGACGCGCCCAAGGGCGGCACCTTCCGCGAGTCCGGCTTCGGCGGCTTTGACAGCCTCAACCCGTTCATCAACAAAGGCGTGCCGGCGGACAATATCGGCCTGATCTACGACACCCTGATGCGCCAGAGCCTGGACGAACCCTTCACCGAATACGGCCTGATCGCCGGGCAGATCGAGAAAGCCCCGGACAACAGCTGGGTGCGTTTCTACCTGCGCCCCGAGGCGCGCTTCCACGACGGCCATCCGATCCGCGCCGAGGACGTGGTGTTCAGCTTCCAGACCCTGATGCAGGCCGGCGCGCCGATGTACCGCGGCTACTACGCCGACGTCGAGGACGTGATCGCCGAAGACCCGCTCAAGGTGCTGTTCAAGTTCAAGCACACCAACAATCGCGAACTGCCGCTGATTCTCGGGCAGCTGTCAATTCTGCCCAAGCACTGGTGGGAACACCGCGACTTTTCCAAGGGCAACCTGGAAATCCCCCTCGGCAGCGGCCCGTACAAGGTGGTCGAGGTCAAGGCCGGACGCTCGGTGCGTTATGAGCGGGTCAAGGATTACTGGGGCAAGGACCTGCCGATCAACCGCGGCCAGTTCAACTTCGATGTCATGGCCACCGACTATTTCCGCGACAACACCGTGGCCCTGGAAGCCCTCAAGGCCGGCCAGTTCGACTACTGGCTGGAGACCAGCGCGAAAAACTGGGCCAACGCCTACAACATCCCGGCCGTAGCCGAAGGCCGGCTGATCAAGGAACAGATCCCCAATGGCAACCCCACCGGCATGCAGGGCTTTGTCTACAACATCCGCCGTCCGCTGTTCCAGGATGTGCGGGTGCGCAAGGCCCTGAGCCTGCTGCTGGACTTCGAGTGGACCAACAAGCAACTGTTCAACGGCGCCTACACCCGCACCCGCAGCTACTTCGAGAACTCGGAAATGGCCGCCACCGGCCTGCCCGACGCCGACGAACTGCAGATCCTCGAACCGCTGCGCGGCAAGATCCCCGACCAGGTCTTCACTGAAGCCTTCCAGCCCTCGGTGTGCGACGGCAGCGGCATGATCCGCGCCCAGCAGCGCCATGCCTACCAACTGCTGCAGGAAGCCGGCTGGCGCATCGTCGACGACAAGATGGTCGACGCCCAGGGCAAGCCGGTGGTGATCGAGTTCCTCCTGGCCCAGACCGAGTTCGAGCGCGTGCTGCTGCCGTTCAAGCGCAACCTCGCGGACCTGGGGATCGACCTGGTGATCCGCCGGGTCGACGTTTCCCAGTACATCAACCGCCTGCGCTCGCGGGACTTCGACATGGTGGTCGGCGGCTTCCCGCAATCGAGTTCGCCGGGCAACGAGCAGCGCGAATACTGGAAGTCCTCCAGCGCCGACAACCCCGGCAGCCGCAACTTCATCGGCCTCAAGGACCCGACCATCGACGCCCTGGTGGAAGACCTGATCAACGCCGACTCGCGCAAGAGCCTGGTGGCCCATGCCCGCGCCCTCGACCGGGTGCTGCAATGGGGCTACTACGTGATTCCCAACTGGCACATCAAGACCTGGCGCGTGGCCTATTGGGATCACATAGGCCACCCGAGCGTCTCGCCCAAGTACGACGTCGGCATCCAGACCTGGTGGATCAAGCCCGACGCCAAGCCGGCCGTGACCCCGGACACCCACTCGCAGGCCGCCCCCGACGGCGTGGAGCAATAAGATGCTGGCCTACATTCTGCGACGCCTGCTGCTGATCATCCCCACTCTGTTCGGCATCCTGCTGATCAACTTCGTGATCATCCAGGCCGCGCCCGGCGGCCCGGTGGAACAGATGATCGCCAAGCTCGAGGGTTTCGAAGGCGCCACCAGCCGGATCGCCGGCGGCGGCGCCGAAGTCTCGGTGGCCGGGTCCAGCTACCGCGGGGCCCAGGGCCTGGACCCGGCCCTGGTCAAGGAAATCGAGAAGATGTACGGCTTCGACAAGTCGGCGCCGGAACGCCTGTGGATCATGATCAAGAACTACGCCACCCTGGATTTCGGCGACAGCTTCTTTCGCGACGCCAAGGTGGTCGACCTGATCCGCGAAAAGCTCCCGGTGTCGATCTCCCTGGGGCTGTGGAGCACCCTGATCATGTATCTGGTGTCGATCCCCCTGGGGATCGCCAAGGCCACCCGCCACGGCAGCCACTTCGACGTCTGGACCAGCTCGGCGATCATCGTCGGCTACGCGATCCCGGCGTTCCTGTTCGCCATCCTGCTGATCGTGATGTTCGCCGGCGGCAGTTATTTCGACTGGTTCCCGCTGCGCGGCCTGACCTCGAACAACTTCGACCAGCTGAGCTGGGGCGGCAAGATCCTCGACTACTTCTGGCACCTGGCGCTGCCGGTGACCGCCCTGGTGATCGGCAACTTCGCCACCATGACCCTGCTGACCAAGAACAGCTTCCTCGACGAGATCAACAAGCAGTACGTGGTCACCGCCCGGGCCAAGGGCCTGACCAGGCGCCGCGTGCTCTACGGCCATGTGTTCCGCAACGCCATGCTGCTGGTGATCGCCGGCTTCCCCTCGGCCTTCATCGGCATCTTCTTTACCGGATCCTTGCTGGTGGAGGTGATCTTCTCCCTCGACGGCCTGGGCCTGATGAGCTTCGAGGCGGCGATCAACCGCGATTACCCGGTGGTGTTCGGCACCCTGTTCATCTTCACCCTGCTGGGGCTGGTGGTGAAACTGATCGGCGACCTGACCTACACCCTGGTCGACCCACGCATCGACTTCGAAAGCCGGGAGCATTGAGATGAACCTGTCCCCCCTCAATCGCCGGCGTTTCGAGCTGTTCAAGGCCAACAAGCGCGGCTGGTGGTCGCTGTGGCTGTTCCTGATCCTGTTTGGCGCCAGCCTTGGCGCCGAGCTGATCGCCAACGACAAGCCGCTGGTGGTGCACTACGACGACGGCTGGTACTTCCCGGCGCTCAAGCGCTACCCGGAAACCACCTTCGGCGGCGAGTTCCCCCTGGAGGCCAACTACAAGAGCCCGTACATCCGCGAACTGCTGGCGGCCAAGGACGCCTGGGTGCTGTGGGCGCCGATCCCGTTCAGCTACCAGAGCATCAACTACGACCTGAAAGTCCCGGCCCCCGCGCCGCCCTCGGCGGACAACCTGCTGGGCACCGACGACCAGGGCCGCGACGTGCTGGCACGGGTGATCTACGGCTTCCGGGTGTCGGTGCTGTTCGCCCTGACCCTGACCGTGCTCAGTTCGATCATCGGCGTCATCGCCGGGGCGCTGCAGGGCTTCTATGGCGGCTGGGTCGACCTGGCCGGGCAGCGTTTCCTGGAGATCTGGTCCGGGCTGCCGGTGCTCTACCTGTTGATCATCCTCGCCAGCTTCGTGCAGCCGAACTTCTGGTGGCTGCTGGGGATCATGCTGCTGTTCTCCTGGATGAGCCTGGTGGACGTGGTGCGCGCCGAGTTCCTGCGCGGGCGCAACCTGGAATACGTGCGCGCCGCCCGCGCCCTGGGCATGCAGAACGGCGCGATCATGTTCCGCCATATCCTGCCCAACGCCATGGTCTCGACCATGACCTTCATGCCGTTCATCCTCACCGGCGCCATCGGCACCCTGACCGCCCTCGACTTCCTCGGTTTCGGCCTGCCCCCCGGCGCGCCGTCCCTGGGCGAACTGGTGGCCCAGGGCAAATCCAACCTGCAGGCGCCGTGGCTGGGCATCAGCGCCTTTGCCGTGCTGGCGATCATGTTGAGCCTGCTGGTATTTATCGGCGAGTCCGCTCGCGATGCCTTCGACCCGAGGAAATGAGATGAATCAGGACAATCTGATCGAAGTCCGCGACCTCGCCGTCGAATTTGGTGTCGGCGCCCACACGCAACGGGTGGTCGAGGGCATCAGCTTCGACATCAAGCGCGGCGAAACCCTGGCCCTGGTGGGCGAAAGCGGCTCTGGAAAATCGGTGACCGCGCACTCGATCCTGCGCCTCTTGCCCTACCCGCTGGCCCGCCATCCGTCCGGGACCATCCAGTACGCCGGCCAGGATTTGCTGACTCAGAAAGAAAAAACCATCCGGCATATTCGCGGCAACCGCATCGCCATGATCTTCCAGGAGCCGATGACCTCGCTCAACCCGCTGCACAGCATCGAGAAGCAGATCAACGAGGTGCTGGGCCTGCACAAGGGCCTGATCGGCAAGGTCGCCACCCGGCGCACCCTGGAGCTGCTGGAACTGGTGGGCATCCCCGAGCCGCACAAGCGTCTCAAGGCCCTGCCCCACGAGCTGTCCGGCGGCCAGCGGCAACGGGTGATGATCGCCATGGCCCTGGCCAACGAGCCGGAACTGCTGATCGCTGACGAGCCGACCACCGCCCTCGACGTCACCGTGCAACTGAAAATCCTCGAACTGCTCAAGGAGCTGCAAGCGCGCCTGGGCATGGCCTTGCTGCTGATCAGCCACGACCTCAACCTGGTCCGGCGCATCGCTCACCGCGTCTGCGTGATGCAGCGCGGCTGCATCGTCGAACAGGCGTCCTGCGAAGAGCTGTTCCGCGCGCCGCAGCATCCCTACACCCGCGAACTGCTGGCGGCCGAGCCCAGCGGCAAGCCGGCGAGCAACGTGGTCGGCCCGCCGCTGTTGCAGGTCGAGGACCTGAAGGTCTGGTTCCCGATCAAGAAAGGCCTGCTGCGCCACACCGTCGACCATGTGAAGGCGGTGGACGGCATCAACTTCAGCCTGCCCCAGGGCCAGACCCTGGGCATCGTCGGCGAAAGCGGCTCGGGCAAATCCACCCTGGGCCTGGCGATCCTGCGCCTGATCGCCAGCAAGGGCGCCATCCGCTTCGAAGGCCAGCAGCTGGACGGCCTGTCGCAGCAGCAGGTGCGGCCGTTGCGCCGGGAGATGCAGGTGGTGTTCCAGGACCCCTTCGGCAGCCTCAGCCCGCGCATGTGCGTGAGCCAGATCGTCGGCGAAGGCCTGCGCATCCACAAGATCGGCAGCGCCGCCGAGCAGGAACAGGCAATCATCGAAGCGCTCAAGGAAGTGGGCCTCGATCCGGAAACCCGACACCGCTACCCCCACGAGTTCTCCGGCGGCCAGCGCCAGCGCATCGCCATCGCCCGCGCCCTGGTGCTCAAGCCAGCGCTGATCCTGCTGGACGAGCCGACCTCGGCCCTCGACCGCACCGTGCAGCGCCAAGTGGTGGAGCTGCTGCGCAAGCTGCAGGCCAAGTACAACCTGACCTACCTGTTCATCAGTCACGACCTGGCGGTGGTCAAGGCCCTGAGCCACCAGTTGATGGTGGTCAAGCATGGCCAGGTGGTGGAACAGGGCGACGCGCAGCACATCTTCGCCGCGCCGCAGCATCCCTACACCCGGCAGTTGCTGGAGGCCGCGTTCCTGGTGCCGGCCAGCGAGGCATGAGCGCTCGCTGGCCTGCTGTACCGGCCGGCGAGCGCGGATGCAGCAGTGACCGGCAGGCACCTCACGGCCGCAATCATCTGGGCCAGGTATCGGCTGCCTAGGCGACGCAGATGCCCGGTACCGCGACCTTCTGGAACAGATGCGGGGAAGCGACCGCCGAGGACGGATAGTGCGAAAGCTTGGCCCTGAACTCCGGATGCACGAAGGCCGCCCGGAAATGCGCGTTGGACTCCCAGACCGCGTAATTGAGATAGGTCGGGCTTTCGCCGATGGCGCGATGCAGCTGGGTGGAAATGAACCCCGGCTGTTGCTTCATAAAACTGGCATCGTCTTGCCAGGCCTGCAGGAAGGTTGGCTCGTCGGCCTGGTCCAGGGTGAAGACGTTGATCAGGATGACCGGCGCGGCTTCGAGCGTAATCTGGCGGTCGATCGGAAAGGCGGGGTCCATAGGGCGAATGAGAGACATGGCAGGCTCCAGGTGTGAGGGCTGAATTCGTAATCAAATTGCTATATTGACATCATGATGTCAATATCCCTGAAGAATCATTTTGTCTGGATAACAACGTTATGCACGAACCTGAACCCACCCCCGCCGGGGCTGCCCTGACCGACTTCATTCTGAGTATGTTCCGGGCAAGCAACCTGACGCTGGCCTGGGGCGACCGGATAGTCGCCCCCCTCGGGCTGACCAGCGCCCGCTGGCAGATTCTGGGCGCGATCGTGGCGGCAGAGCGCCCGCAGCCGGTCGCCTGGCTCGCTCGGGATCTGGAGGCCAACCGACAGAATGTCCAGCGCATCATCAACGATCTGGAGAAGGAAGGACTGGTGACCTTCCAGCCCAACCCGCATCACCGGCGCGCGCAGCTCGTGACGCTGACAGACAAGGGTACGGCAGCCTTCAATGAGGCCATCCGCCTGTACACCCCGCTGGTCAACGATTTGTCGGCCGGACTTGAAGTTGAAGACATTCAAACGGCCCTGCGCGTGATCACCGAGTTGCGAAACAGGCTCCAAGGGCAGGCTGGCACCGAGCAATAACCCGCCGTATTGCGTCTCGGCCCAACATTCACGCCTTGAACAGCGGCCCGCGGCCCGGTCTGCTCATGGTCTGGTCGGCGTCCGCCAGCAAGGTTTCCACATCGGCCGGCCGGACCGGATCGAACTCGATCTGGCCGATGCTGAAGCAGATGTCGTAAATGCACTGCTGGGTGGCGGTGCGCTCGTCGAGGATGGCCTGCAGACGGGTGATGATCGCCAGCTTTTCCATCCGTTCCGAGCCGGTCAGCAGCACCGCGAAACGCTGGTACTCCAGATGCCCGACCACGTCGCTTTCGCGAAAGGCGATGCGCAGGCCGTCGGCGAAGGTCTTGAGCGCCGCCTCGCCTTCTTCCGACCCATAAGCGCGGGCGATACGGTAGATGTCGTCAAGATCGAACAGCAGCAAGGTCGCCGGGCAGTTCAGGTCCTTGCAGGCCTGCAGCGCATCGCCGGCCAGCACCGCAAAGCCGTGCGAGTTGGGCAGCAGGGTCAGTTTATCGAGGTTGGCTACCTGCACCGCGGCCAGCTCCTGCTCGGCCCGGCGGTTCTGATCGCGCAACAGTTGCCGGGACGGGTCGTCCGCCTCCGGGGATGGCACCTGGTTCGGTGCCTGGACAGGCTTGTCTGGGGAAAACATCGCACACTCCATTGGCGGGTATCACCTATAGAGCTTAGTTGCCGAGGCCTGCGACTGCCCCGCAACCAGCCCTCGCTGGGGGCCCCTGGCGTCAACTTCCGACCGCCGGGCAGGGTCCGCCCGCCTCGGCCCAGAGCTTGAACTGGCTGACGAACACGTCGTGGGGCACCGGTACCGGCGCGCGGTTGCCACCGGGGTTCCAGCCCCAGAGCACCAGCTTGTCTTCGCTGACATGCTTGATCAGCGCGGCAAAGTCGCGGTCGCCGTTGCTGGCCTTGTCCTTGATCATCTGGCACAGGCGGTCGGCCGGCAGGCCGATCCAGGCCATCTTGTGCGCCGCCGGCGGCAGGCTCCAGTGTGGTGCCCCCGGCGGTGCGTGCGGGCCGTAGCTGGCCGGCGGGTTGCTTGCGCCATGGCAGGTGGCGCACGGCAGCCCCGCCGCGCCCTTGCCATCCAGGCCACGGACCACGGCCATGGCATGGGGCGTGCCGGCGTCGAACTGCAAGGGCGCATCCCCGGGAATATGGCAATTCTGGCAGCGCGGGCTCTGGAACACCTTCTGCACCGTCGCGAACGCCGCCAGCGCCGGGTCATCGGCGGCGAACAGGTCCGAGGCATAACCGCCCAGGCCGACCAGGATCAGCGAGCCGAGGAACAGGTGGCGTTTCATCTCACACCCCCGCCAGTTGCAGCGGCAGCTCACGCAGGCGCTGGCCGGTCAGGGCGAACACCGCGTTGGCCACCGCCGGCGTCGTGGGCGGCACGCCCGCCTCGCCGATACCGCCGGGTTTCTCGCTGCTGGCGACTATGTGCACCTCGACCTCGGGCATCTCGTTCAGGCGCAACACCTGGAAGTCGTGATAGTTGGACTGCACCACCCGGCCGTCCTTGAAGGAGATGCGGCTGTGCAGGGCCATGCCCAGGCCGAAGGTGATCCCCGACTCCATCTGCGCGGCGATGCTTTGCGGGTTCACCGCGATGCCGCAATCCACCGCACAGACCACGCGGTGCACGCGAATCCGCTCGGCCTCCTGGGACACCTCGGCCACCTGCGCCACATAGCTGCCGAAGGACTCGTGCACCGCCACGCCCAGGGCATGGCCATTGGGCACGGGCTTGCCCCAGCCGGCCTTCTCCACCGCCAGGTTGAGCACGCCCAGGTGCCGTGGGTGATCCTTGAGCAGGGTGCGGCGGTATTCCACCGGGTCCTTGCCCACCGCGGCGGCCATCTCGTCGATCAACGATTCGACGACGAACGCGGTGTGGGTATGGCCCACGGAACGCATCCACAGCACGGTGATGCCAGTCATCGGCGAATGCAGGTCGACCCGGTGGTTCGGCGTGCCCTTCAGGTAAGGCCCGTCCGCCAGGCCCTCGACCGAGGTGTTGTCGATGCCATTCTTGACGAAGCTGGCCTCGAACGAGGTGCCGGCCATGATCGACTGCCCCACCAGCACATGCTGCCAGGCCAGCGGCAGGCCCTTGGCATCCAGGCCGACCTGCGCCTGATGCAGGAACGCCGAACGGAAGTAGCCGCCGCGCACGTCGTCTTCCCGCGACCAGACGGTTTTCACCGGGGCTGCGGCGGCCTTGGCCACCTCCACTGCTTCGCTGACGAAGTCCGAGGTGGGATTGGCCCGGCGGCCGAAACCGCCACCCAAAAATTGCGTATGGATCTGTACCTGCTCCGGCTTGAGCCCGATGATCTTCGCCGCGACCATCTGGTCCAGGGTCTGGAACTGGGTGCCGGTCCAGATCTCGCACTTGTCGGCGCCGATGCGCACCGTGCAGTTGAGCGGTTCCATCGGCGCATGGGCCAGGTACGGCACGCTGTATTCGGCCTTGATCACCTGCGTCGCCTTGGCCATGCTCCCGGCCGCATCGCCGGCCTCGGCGGCCTTGGTCCCGGGGGTCAGCGCCAGTTTGCGAAAGCTCTGCATCAGGCTTTCGCTGCTCATGTTGGCGTTCGGCCCCAGGTCCCATTCGGCCTTGAGCGCATCGCGCCCCTGCTTGGCCGCCCAGTAATGCTCGGCGACCACCGCCACGCCCGTGGGCACCTGGAGCACCTTGATCACCCCGGGCACCGCCAGCGCCGCCTGGGGATCGAACGACTTGAGCGTGCCGCCGAACACCGGCGAACGCAGGACCACGGCGGTCAGCAGGCCGTCAAAATACATGTCCATGCCGAATTGCGCGCGGCCGGTGATTTTCTCAGGGGTGTCCAGGCGCTGGGTCGGCTTGCCGATCAGCCGCCAGTCCTTGGCCTCCTTCAAGCGCAACGAGGCCGGGTCCGGCACCGGCAGCTGCCCGGCGTCGTTGGCCAGGTCGCCGTAGCTCAGGCGCTGGTCGCCGGCCACCACCCAGCCCTGCTCGGTGTGCAGGGTCGAGGGCGCCACCTGCAGGCGCTTGGCCGCCGCCTCGATCAGCATCTGCCGGGCCGCGGCGCCGGCCTGGCGATAGCGGTCGAACTCCATCCAGGTCGAGGTCGAGCCGCCGGTGATCTGCATCCCGCCGAACGCCGGCAAGCCATACACCGCGGCGGCCGGCGCGTGCTCGACGCGAATCTTCGACCAGTCGGCATCCAGCTCCTCGGCGATCAGCATCGACAGCCCGGTCCAGATGCCCTGGCCCATTTCCGAATGGCCGAGCACCACGGTGACCACTCCATCCGGGGCGATACGCAAGAACGCATTGGGCACGAACGCTTCGCTCGCCGCCCGGGCAAAACGATTGGCTCCCGGGATGACGAACGCCACCACCAGCCCGCCGCCGAGCAGCGCACCCCCTTTGAGAAACCCACGACGCGATGCAGTGATCATGCCTTGCCCCTCTTAATGCCGACTCAGCCGATTTCAGCGGCGCGCTTGACCGCCGCGCGGATCCTTGGGTAGGTGCCGCAGCGGCAGATATTGCCGGACAACGCCTGGTCGATATCGCTGTCGGTGGGCGACGGGATCTTCGCCAGCAAGGCCGCGGCCGACATGATCTGCCCCGACTGGCAGTAACCGCACTGCACCACGTCCAGCTCGGCCCAGGCGCGCTGCACCGGGTGCGAGCCGTCCGCCGACAGGCCTTCGATGGTGAGGATCTTCTGCCCGTTGGCCACTGTCGCGGCCGGGGTCACGCAGGAACGCAGCGGCGCGCCGTCGACATGCACGGTGCAGGCGCCGCATTGCGCCATGCCGCAGCCGAACTTGGTACCGGTCAGGTGCGCCACATCGCGCAGCACCCAGAGCAGCGGCATGTCCGCGGGCACCTCGAGCTGCTGGTCCTTGCCATTGATATTGAGTGTCAACATGCGCAACTCCTCAGGCCGAGGGGGGACAGGATTCACGGGATCCTGGAGCGGCGTCGCTGTGGCCGAAGGCCTACGCGCGCCGCGAGGTTTTCCATACAGCTAAGCGCAGTTTGCCGAACAGGCCGGATTCTGCGACCACCGGTCATGCACCCACCGCCCCCGGATGAAGGGCGGTGAGTTGTCGATCTACGGCAACCCCGGACGACTATCGGCTGACTACGCTTGCTCAAGCGTGGACCACCTGCCGAGGAGAACCGTCATGTCGCACATTCATCGCATCACGCCCTGCCTGTGGTTCGACCACCAGGCCGAAGCCGCCGCCCAGTTCTACTGCTCGATCTTCGAGCACTCGCGCATCACCGCCCTCACCCACTACGGCAAGGCCGGCTTCGAGTTCCACGGCCGCCCCGAAGGCTCGGTGATGACCGTGTCCTTTGAGCTCGACGGGCAGACCTTCACCGGCCTCAACGGCGGTCCGGTGTTCCAGTTCAACGAAGCGGTCTCGCTGCAGGTCAACTGCCAGAACCAGGGCGAAATCGATCATTTCTGGAGCGCCCTGTCCTACGGCGGCGCGCCCGAGGCCCAGCAGTGCGGCTGGCTCAAGGACAAGTTCGGGCTGTCCTGGCAGATCGTGCCTTGCGCGCTCAACCACTGGATGACCGACCCCGACACGGCCAAGTCGCAGCGGGTGATGCAGGCCCTGCTGCAGATGAAAAAACTCGATATCGCCGCGCTGGAACGAGCCTTCGCCGGCGAGAGCTAATACACTCGGTGGCCGACGCTTGCCGATGGGATGCCTTTGATGAAGCCGAGCTTGAGCCACAGCCCCGATACCGCCCCGCAGTTCTGGCGCGATGCGGCGCTGCCCTTTATCGAGGCCCGCTCGATCGCCGACGGGCGCAAAGTCTGTTACGCCCGGCATGCCCACGAACATTTTTCCATCGGCGCCATCACCGCCGGGCACAGCACCTACCTGCACGAGCAGGCGCAATTTCGCATCGGCGCCGGCACCGTGGTGCTGATGAACCCCGGCGAAGTGCACGCCTGCAACCCCATCGACGACCAGCCCTGGTCGTATCTCATGCTCTATGTCGACACTTCCTGGCTGACCGACCTGCAGCATCAACTGGGGTTCAGCCAGGACCTGGGCTTTCGCGCCTTTTCCACGCCCCACAGCGACGACCCCGAGCTCTATGCCGGGCTCAACCGTTTGTATGAGGTGCTGGTGAACGAACAGGCCGAGACACTGCACAAGCACAGCGCCGTGGTGGCGTTTTTCAGCGACCTGCAGCAGCGCCTGAACCCGGCCAGCCGACCGCCGCGCGAGAGCAACCAGAAACTGCAACGGGCCGCCGACTACATTCGCCAACACTGCACCCGCTCGCTGAAGCTGGAGGAAATCTGCCAGGCCGCCGAGCTGTCGCCGTCCTACCTGATCCGCGCCTTCAAGCAGCATTACGGCATGACGCCCCACGCCTTCGTGGTCAACCAGCGGGTGCAGTTCGCCCAGTCCCGGTTGCGTGACGGCGAGCCGATCGCCGACGTGGCCCTGGAAGCCGGCTTCGCCGACCAGGCGCACTTCCAGCGCGCCTTCAAGCAGCATCTGGCGGCGACGCCGGGGCAGTATCGCGGGTGATTGGCAGACCTGACGCCCTCATCGCGAGCAAGCTCGCTCCTACAGAGGAATATGCGGTCATGTAGGAGCGAGCTTGCTCGCGATGCGATTTATCAAGCGACGCGATACCCCGGCCGGATGATCTTCATGCTCAAGCCGCAGGTCAGCACGAACGGCACCACCAGGGCGACGACCATGCCGACCACGAACATCGGGATGTACTGGGGAATGATCGAGATGAATCCCGGCAACCCGCCAACGCCGATGGCCGAGGCCTGGACCTTGTTCAGCGAGAGGAAAATGCAGCCCAGCGCCGAGCCGATCAGCGCGGCGTAGAACGGGAACTTGTAGCGCAGGTTGACCCCGAACATGGCAGGTTCCGTGATGCCGAAATAGGCGGAGATCGCCGAGGTCGAGGCCATGCTGCGGTCCCGCGCGTTGCGGCTCATGCTGAATACCGCCAGCGCCGCGCTGCCCTGGGCCAGGTTGGACATGACGATCATCGGCCAGATGAAGGTGCCGCCCTGGGTCGAGATCAGTTGCAGGTCCACGGCGAGGAACATGTGGTGCATGCCGGTGATCACCAGCGGCGCGTAGAGCAGGCCGAAAATCGCCCCGCCGACCATCGGTGCCAGTTCGAACAGGGTGACCACGCCTTCGGTGATCAGGATCCCCAGGTGCCGGGTCACCGGGCCGATCACCGCCAGCGCCAGCACACCGGTGACCACGATGGTGGTGATGGGCACGACCAGCAGGGTGATCGCATTCGGCACCCGCGCCCGCAGCCATTTCTCGATGACGCTCATGACATAGGCCGCCAGCAGGATCGGCAGGATCTGCCCCTGGTAGCCGACCTTCTCGATCTGGAACAGCCCGAAGATGTCGAAGTACGGCAGGCTCTGGCCCTCCAGCCCGGCCACGGCCTTGCCGTAGTTCCAGGCATTGAGCAGGTCGGGGTGCACCAGCATCAGGCCGAGCACGATGCCGAGGATTTCGCTGCCGCCAAAGCGCTTGGCCGCCGACCACCCCACCAGTGCCGGCAGGAATACGAAGGAGGTGTTGGCCATCAGGTTGATCAGGCTCCACACGCCATCCAGGGTCGGATAGGCCTCGAGCAGGGTCCGGCCTTCGATGAACATGCCCTTGGCGCCGATCAGGTTGTTCACCCCCATCAGCAGGCCGGCAATGATCAGCGCCGGCAGGATCGGCATGAAGACATCGGAAAACACCCGCACCAGACGCTGCATGGCGTTGGTCTTGTCGGCGCCCTTCTGCTTGACGTCGGCGATGGTGGAAGCAGCCAGCCCGGTGAGTTGGCGCAACGCGGCATAGACCTTTTCGACTTCGCCGGGGCCAATGACCACCTGGAACAGGCCACCGGTGAAAAACGAGCCCTTGACCAGATCGATCTGGTTCAGCGTCGCGCTGTCCACCCGGCTCGGGTCCTTGAGCGCCAGGCGCAGGCGGGTGACGCAATGCGCGGCTTGTTCGAGGTTGTCGGCGCCACCGAGGCTGTGCAGCAACTCGCTGGCAATCGTGGAGTAATCGTGGCTCATGCTTGTTCTTCCGCTTTGGTTTTTTGTTATTGGCAGCACGCCGAAGCGAAAAATACTCGTCTGTACGAGTTAAAGCAACAACTCGTACAGACGAGTTTGCCGACATCGCTCCGAAACCCGGGTCGCAGGCAGTTTCTGCTGCGCAAAAACGGCTCTAGATCCAGACTCTCCGGCAGCGCGCGCCATGCGCGACAGAAAATTCTTAAACTGCTGTAAGGTGTTTCGTTGCCATTTCGACACCCGCAGTCAGGCGTTCGACCCACTCGCCTCAAATAGACAAATCCGCTCACGACCCTTAAGGTTCCCGCCTTGAGCGCAGACGGCACAGAGCCATCCCATGAGTAAATACAACCAGATCTACAGCGATCTGCTTGCCAGCATCACCACCGAGCGCCTGGAACGCGGCGCTCGTCTGCCTTCCGAAACCGAGTTGATGGACAGCTACCAGGCCAGCCGCGGCACCGTGCGCAAGGCCATCGAGCAGTTGCAGGAGCGCGGCTTCGCCCAGAAGATCCATGGCAAGGGCACTTTTGTGCTGTCGCCGCACCCGATCGAGTTCCAGCTGGGCGGCATTGTCAGCTTCCAGGAAACCTATCCGCGCCTGGGCAACGACGTCAGCACCGAGGTGGTGGAGTTCACCCAGTTTCCCCTCGAAGGCGCGTTGCGCGAACACCTGCAGGCCGAGGAAGGCAGCCTGATTACCCGCATCAAGCGGGTGCGGCGTATCGATGGCAAACGGGTGATTCTCGATATCAACCACTTCGTCGCCGAGTTGATCCCGGGGCTGGACCGGCAGATTGCCGAACACTCGATCTACGCCTACATCGAACAGACCCTGCAATTGCAGATCAGCTACGCCCAGCGGACCATCGAAGCCACCCCACGCACCCGGGATGACCAGCAGCACCTGGACCTGGAGGGCCAGAGCCACGTGATAGTGGTCAGCAACCAGACCTTCCTGCAGGACGGCCGGCAGTTCGAGTACACCGAATCACGCCATACCCTGGACAAGTTCTACTTCTCGGACGTCGCCCGACGCTGACCACCGCGGCAGGCCCGCTCAACCCAGCAGCGCCACCAGTTCGGCGCTCGGGGTGCCGACCCGCCGGGCCTCCTTGGCGACGTTCACGGATTGCGCGACCCGCGCCACCTCTATCACCGGATGCTGCAACTGGTAACCGCCCCGGGCCTCCAGCCAGCTCAGCACTTCCGCCAGATGCCAGAGCGAGGCACTGCCCTCGTGGATCGCCAGGGGGAAACTGCCGGCATGGTTGAGCATCAACTTGCGCATGTTCTGCCGGGAGACCCCGACGATGTCGGCAATCTCGCTCAGACCGACGAAATCCGGGCTGGCCTCTACCAGCCGCGCATCCGGAATGATCCGCTTGATATCGCCCAGGGCACTGAGCAGCGCCGCCTCACCGCTTTCGGCCTCGCGGCTGAACTCCAGTGCCAGGCGCCCCGCCAGCCCGGTACCGACCAGCGCATCGGTACAGCCCCCCGCGCCGAGGCGCTCCACCAGCACGTCCGGGTCGCAGTCGTGGGCGGGCAGCAGGTAGTTGAGGGTAAACAGGTATTCCATGGTCATGACTCCCGACGAGGTTGCGGGACTTTCCCGCCGCGCAGCTGATTCAGCGTGCAGTTGTCGATTACCCGGCACAGTGCCCGGGCATGCTGGAGGGGATTTTTCGGCGTGCCCCACACACTGGTGATGCAGAACTCGCCGCAACGACACACCTCGCTGTTGTAAGGGCAGTAGATCTTGCCCCAGGCATGACTACCGCCGACTTCGACGCGCCAGCCCTGCCATTCGGCGTAACGCAGCGCCATTTCAATGTCTTTCTTGGGATGAGGTGTGCGAGCCATCCATGGCCTCCAGTCTCGTCAACAATGAATTTGTTGTCAACTGACAACCACAAATATTCTGAACACCTGCGCCGGAGTCGCCAGAGGCCGCCGCTGGGAGTTCAATGAATGTCTGTCGAGGGTACACAGGCCAGGCGGGCGACGATGTGCCCATGTCTTTCCTGGTATTACGGGAGGACTGGAAAACGGGCTTTTTAAAGACCCTGAAACACAAATGGCGATCGACACCCGAAGGTCTCGATCGCCATTGCTGTTGCCTGAACGATCAGCTGCCGATCACTCGGCCGGGATCATTCCCACTCGATGGTGGCTGGCGGCTTGCTCGACACGTCGTAGGTGACGCGGGAGATGCCTTCGATCTCGTTGATGATCCGGCCGCTGACGGTTTCCAGCAGCTCGTAAGGCAGGTGCGCCCAACGCGCGGTCATGAAGTCGATGGTTTCCACGGCACGCAGGGCCACGACCCAGGCGTAACGACGGCCGTCACCGACCACGCCCACCGATTTCACCGGCTGGAACACCACGAACGCCTGGCTGACCTTGTGGTACCAGTCGGCCTTGCGCAGCTCTTCGATGAAGATGTGGTCGGCGCGACGCAGCAGGTCGGCGTATTCCTTCTTCACTTCGCCGAGGATGCGCACGCCCAGGCCCGGGCCCGGGAACGGGTGACGGTAGACCATGTCGTACGGCAGGCCCAGCTCCAGGCCCAGACGACGGACTTCGTCCTTGAACAGCTCGCGCAGTGGCTCGACCAGCTTGAGGTTCATTTCTTCCGGCAGGCCGCCCACGTTGTGGTGCGACTTGATCACGTGGGCCTTGCCGCTCTTGGCGCCAGCCGACTCGATCACATCCGGGTAGATGGTGCCCTGGGCCAGGAACTTGATGTTGTCCAGCTTGCAGGATTCGGCATCGAACACGTCGATGAAGGTACGGCCGATGATCTTGCGCTTCTTCTCCGGGTCGGCTTCGCCGGCCAGGTTGTTGAGGAACTGGTCCTCGGCGTTGGCGCGGATCACCTTGACGCCCATGTTCTCGGCGAACATGGCCATCACTTGCTCGCCTTCGTGCAGGCGCAGCAGGCCGTTGTCGACGAAGACGCAGGTCAGCTGGTCGCCGATGGCCTTGTGCAGCAGGGCCGCGACCACCGAGGAGTCAACGCCGCCGGACAGACCGAGCAGCACGTTGTCGGTGCCGACCTGGGCACGCACCTGGGCGATGGCGTCTTCAGCAATTTTCGATGGGGTCCACAGGGCTTCGCAGCCGCAGATGTCGAGGATGAAGCGCGACAGGATGCGACCGCCCTGCTTGGTGTGGGTCACTTCCGGGTGGAACTGCACGCCGTAGTAGCGCAGGTCGTCGTTGAACATGCCGGCGATCGGGCAGCTCGGGGTGCTGGCCAGGATGTGGAAGTCTTGCGGCATCTTGGTGACCTTGTCACCGTGGCTCATCCATACGTCGAGGCCGAACAGGCCGTCGGCGTCGACGTGGTCTTCGATGCCGTCCAGCAGGCGGCTCTTGCCGACCACATCGACGCGGGCATAACCGAATTCACGCAGTTCGGAACCCTCGACCTTGCCGCCCATTTGCTCGGCCATGGTCTGCATGCCGTAGCAGATACCGAAGACCGGCACGCCCAGGTCGAACACCGCTTGCGGGCAACGCGGGCTGTTGGCTTCGTGCACGGACTCGGGGCCGCCGGCGAGAATGACGCCTTTGGGAGCGAATTCGCGAATCGCTTCGTCATCCATGTCGAACGGATGCAGTTCGCAGTACACGCCGATTTCACGCACGCGACGGGCGATCAATTGGGTGTACTGAGAACCGAAATCGAGGATCAGGATGCGGTGGGCGTGAATGTCGAGGGCCATGATTCAGTCTCGTCTAGGTAATTCGAAAACAGTCGTGATTCAGAAACGACTCGGGGCTGAATAAAACAGCCCCGGTCATTTAACGTTTTGCTTGAAGCATCAACCTACGCGGTAGTTTGGCGCTTCCTTGGTGATCTGCACGTCATGGACGTGGGATTCAGCCATGCCGGCGCCAGTGATGCGTACGAACTCTGGCTTGGTGCGCATTTCTTCGATGTTGGCGCTACCGGTGTAGCCCATGGAAGAACGCAGGCCACCCATCAGCTGATGGATGATGGCGGTCAGGGTGCCCTTGTAGGGAACACGGCCTTCGATGCCTTCCGGAACCAGCTTCTCGGCACCCGCGGAGGAGTCCTGGAAGTAACGGTCGGAAGAGCCCTGGGCCTGGGACATGGCACCCAGCGAACCCATGCCGCGGTAAGCCTTGTAGGAGCGACCCTGGAACAGTTCGATTTCGCCTGGCGCCTCTTCGGTACCGGCGAACATCGAGCCCATCATCACGCAGGAAGCACCGGCGACGATGGCCTTGGACAGGTCACCGGAGAAGCGGATGCCGCCGTCGGCGATCAATGGAACGCCGGTGCCTTCAAGGGCCGCGGCGACATTGGCGATGGCGCTGATTTGCGGTACGCCGACACCGGCGACGATACGGGTGGTGCAGATCGAGCCAGGGCCGATACCGACCTTGACCGCGTCGGCGCCCGCTGCGGCCAGGGCCTTGGCTGCGGCACCGGTGGCGATGTTGCCGCCGATCACCTGCACTTGCGGGTAGTTTTCCTTGACCCAGCGAACGCGGTCGATCACACCTTTGGAGTGACCGTGGGCAGTGTCGACCACCACCACGTCCACGCCGGCGTTGACCAGGGCGGCAACGCGGTCACCGGTGTCTTTACCGGTACCGACGGCAGCCCCTACGCGCAGACGACCTTGATCGTCCTTGCTGGCCAGCGGGTAAGCCTTGGCTTTTTCGATGTCGTTGACGGTCATCATGCCTTTGAGGGCGAACTTGTCGTCGACGATCAGCACGCGCTCGATGCGGTGCTTGTGCAGCAGCTCGCGCACGTCGTTCTTGTCGGCGCCTTCCTTGACCGTGACCAGGCGCTCTTTAGGCGTCATCACTTCACGGACACTGGCGTCCAAACGGTTTTCGAAACGCACGTCACGGGAAGTGACGATGCCGACCAGGTCGCCATCGTGCAGTACCGGAACGCCGGAAATGTTGTGCATGCGGGTCAGTTCGAACAGGTCGCGCACCGTGGCGTCAGCCTCGATGGTGATCGGGTCTTTGACGACGCCGGCTTCGAACTTCTTGACCTTGCGGACTTCGGCAGCTTGCTGCTCGATGGTCATGTTCTTGTGGATGATGCCGATGCCACCTTCCTGAGCCATGGCGATTGCCAGACGGGCTTCAGTGACGGTGTCCATTGCGGCGGAAACCAGTGGAATATTCAGCTCGATGCCACGGGTAAGACGGGTCTTGAGACTGACTTCGTTAGGAAGCACCTCGGAATAACCAGGCACTAGGAGAATGTCGTCGAAGGTCAGAGCTTCTTGGCTGATACGCAGCATCGCGGGGGCTCCCGAGCGGGAAAATGGAAGCGCGCCATTATACTCAGACACCTACCCGGGCTCAATGTAAAACTCTGTCTATTATCAACGGGGTGATGGATGGGGAATTTGCCGGAACACGGCATCTGTTTCGCGGACCAGCACTGCACCTGCCGGCGATGATTTCAGCACCCGGGCCCGGCTGCCGAAATCCCCTTACAACTCCACCTTCACCCAGCTCACCGGCTGATCCAGCCATTCGGCGAACTCGTCGAGAAAGCTCTGTTTGAACCCGGCCTCTGCCCAATTGTTGAAGATGAAACCGAGGTTGGAAAACCCGCACTCCTGCAAGAACAGAAAGCCATTGATGTCATCTTCATGCCCGCACTCGGGGCAGGTGAAGTTATCGGTGCGCCCGGGCATCCAGTCCTCCAGGCTCTCGAACAGCGCCTCCCCCACTTCCTGGCGGCACTCGGCGCAACCTGCCTCCTCGAGAAACCCTTTGGCCGGGGTATAGATGCAGCGCTTGGTAATGATCTCCAGGCCGTTGACCGGTTCACCGAAGGGCAAGGCCTCCGGGTGCAGCACCACTTCCCGCGCGCCTGGGGCGATCGCATGCGCCATGCGATTGCCGGTACGACCACAGGTGCTCAAGGCTTCCTCGACGATGTTCTTGCGCACCAACCAACGCACGATCGCCCGGGCGCGGGGTTCGTGAACCGGCAAGGTGGAGATTTTCGGGACGATGATGCTTTGCGAGTTCATGGATGGGGCCTGAAGCGTTTGAAGGGAAGTCTGCGTCGCCTGCTCGAACAGTACCGTCAGCGAGCCGATACCTGCCAATAAGTGTAGAAGTCGGCGTGCCTGGCAAATCCGAGGGCCCGCAGCTTAATCCCTGAACCCCACAGGTCAAGTGCTCAGGTAACGACCGACCAGGGCAATGCCGCTGGCCAGCACCAGCCAGGTCACCAGCCGGACGAACGCCTCGCGAGACAATCTCATGGTCAGCCGCCGGCCAATCCACAGGCCCAGGGCCATGGCCGGCAACAAGCACAGCGCCAGCACCAATAAAGGCAGTTGCGCATAAACCCCGGCAATGGCGAACAGGCTCAGGCGCACCACCGTGCTGCAACTGATCAACGCACTCTGGGTGGCCCGCGCCGCATCCTTGGGCAGGCGGCTATTCAGATAGATCGCATATAAAAAGCCGCCGCTGCCGAACAGCGCGCCGAACGTTCCACCCACGGTCCCCATGGGAATCGCCCAGCCCGCCGCCAGCGCCTTGGGCCTTGCCTTGACCCAAAGGCTGTACGCCGCATAAGCGCTGATAAACAGCCCCATCAACAGCAGCAACACATCGGACTTGAGGTTGAGCAGGAAGATCACCCCCAGGGTGCAGCCCAGCGCCATGCACGGCAGCAGGCGCAGCAGCTCGGAGCGATCGACATCCCGCCGCGACGGCAGGAGATTGCCGAAGGCCGCGACAAAATCCAGCAGCACCAGCAGCGGGACTATCTTCGACAGCGGCATGAACAGGATCAGCACCGGCCCCGCCACCAGCGCCGTGCCGAACCCGGCGATGCCAAACACGATATACGCCAGGGCGATCCCCAGGCCGATCGCCAACCAGCCACTCGTCCCCCACGACCACTGCCCCAACAACTCGACCATGCTCATCGATTCGCCTTCCTTCTTTATCAAGGAATGACTTTAGTCAGCCACAAGCCTTGCGACTAATATCATCAAAGCCATCCACCCATCTCAAAAAGGCATGACGCGTGATTTCAACCCGCCAACTGCGCTACTTCGTGGAAATCGCCGACAGCGGCAGTTTCAGCGCCGCCGCCGAACGCCTGTTCATTGCCCAGTCAGCCCTCAGCCGGCAGATCAAGGAACTGGAAACCCACCTCAAGACCCCGCTGTTCGAGCGCACCGCGCGCCTGCCCAGGCTGACGGCGGCGGGCGAGGCGTTCTACCCGCGTGCCCGCAACCTGCTCGATGAGCTGAACAAGGCCAGCGAACTGGCGACCCAGGTCGGCCAGGGGCAGTTGGGGACATTGCGCCTGAGCCACTCCAGCACCGTGTCCATGAGTGGCCGCCTGCTGCGGGCCATCAGCGGTTACCTGGAGCAGTGCCCGGGGGCCTCGATGGACATCGCCACCCTGTCTTCCGAAGCGCAGTTGGAAGAAGTCGCCGAAGGCCGGCTGGATATCGGCCTGCTGCGACTGCCGGTACTGCGCCAGCGCGAGGGCGTGCGGATCACGCCACTGTTCAGCGAACGCCTGCTGCTGGCCGTGCCGCCGGGCCACCCTTTGGCAGCGGATCCTCCCAAGCAGGGCGTGGATCTGGCGCAACTGCGCGACGAAGCCTTTATCTCCATTCCCCATCCGCAGCGTGGCGGCCTGAGTTACCTGTCGGCCGAGCTGTGCATGCGCCAGGGCTTTTTCCCCAAGGCGGCGCGGGTGCTGTCGCGCAAGACCACGCAGCTGCAACTGATCCAGGCTGGATTCGGCATCGCCCTGCTGCCCGAGTCGATGCGTGACATCGCGCCCGCCAGCCTGCACTTCCTGCCCTTGGCGGACCCGGCCTGCCAGAGCACGGTCGCCCTCGCCTGTCGGCAAGATCCGACACCTTTGGTCAAGCAGTTCATCGAACACTTCCACAACGCTCTCACGCCCTAACCGCCGAAGGCGTATTCGAGGCCGGCAAAGGCATCGTCTCCTTTTGTTTCGATCCATGGAGATTGTTTGCCGAATGCCTTTAAACTGCGCCCCATGATTAAAGATCCCTTTGCAAGACTCGGCCTGGACCGCGAAGTCCTGACCGTCAGCCAGCTCAACGGCCGTGCGCGGGTGTTGCTGGAAGACGTGTTCAGCAACATCTGGGTCGAAGGCGAAATTTCCAACCTCGCCCGCCCGGCGTCCGGCCATGTGTATTTCACCCTCAAGGACAGCGGTGCCCAGGTGCGCTGCGCGCTGTTTCGGCAAAATGCCGCGCGGGTGCGCCAGGCACTGAAGGACGGCCTGGCGGTCAAGGTGCGCGGCAAGGTCTCGCTGTTCGAAGGCCGCGGCGACTACCAGCTGATCCTCGATACGGTCGAACCGGCCGGCGACGGCGCCCTGCGCCTGGCCTTCGATGCGCTGAAGGAAAAGCTCAGCGCCGAAGGCCTGTTCAGCAGCGAACGCAAAGTGCCGCTGCCCGCCCATCCGCAGCGCATCGGCATTATCAGTTCGCCGACCGGCGCGGTGATTCGCGACATCATCAGCGTGTTCCGGCGCCGAGCGCCACAGGTGGCCCTGACCCTGATCCCTACCGCCGTACAAGGCCGCGAGGCGACCGCGCAGATCGTCCGCGCCCTGAAAATGGCCGATGCCCGGGGCTTCGACGCACTGATCCTGGCCCGTGGCGGCGGCTCCCTGGAAGACCTCTGGTGCTTCAACGAAGAAGCCGTGGCCCGGGCGGTGGATGCCTGTGTCACGCCGATCGTCAGCGCCGTGGGTCATGAAACCGACGTATCGATCAGCGACTTCGTCGCCGACGTGCGCGCACCAACGCCCTCGGCGGCCGCCGAACTGCTCGCGCCGGACTCCAGCGACCTGCAACACCGCGTCGAAAGCCTGCATCGGCGCCTGGTAATGCGCATGCGCGACCGGTTGCTGCGTGATCGCCTGCGCCTGGAAGGCATGGCCCGGCGCCTGCGCCATCCCGGCGAGCGCCTGCGCCAGCAAGCGCAGCGCCTGGACGACCTGGACATGCGTATGCGCCGGGCGTTCGAGCGCAGCCTCAATACCCGCCGCGAGCGCCTGATCCGCCTGGAAACCCGGCTCGCCGGCCAACACCCCGGGCGTCAACTGGCGCTGCTGCGGCAACGCCTCGACAGCCTGGCCGAACGCCTGCCACGGGCCATGCGCGAAGGTCTGAAATCCCGTCGCCTGCAACTGCAAAGCCAGATGCAGACCCTGCATGTGGTCAGCCCGCTGGCCACCCTGGGCCGTGGCTACAGCATCCTGCTGGACGAACGCGGCCAGGCCATTCGCAGCGCCGCACAGACCCAGCCGGGCCAGCGCCTCAAAGCCCGGCTTGGCGAAGGCGAACTGCAGGTCCGGGTCGAGGACAATCACCTGACGCCTGTCACCCTTTCTTTACTGGATTGATCCATGCCGCGTTTTCTTAGCTCCTTGTTGTTGCTGTGCCTGACCTTTAACGCCCACGCCGATAGCTACATCACGCGCCTGCTGAACAAACCGGTGCCCGGCGGCGTGGCGGTGATCGACCTGGGCAGCGCCGCCCAGGCGCCCAAGGCCAGCTACCAGGGAAAACCGCTGCTGGTAGTCAAGGAACAGAACAACTGGCTGGCGATTGTCGGCATCCCCCTGACCGTCAAACCCGGTACCCAGCAAATCAGTGCTGGCGGCCGCAGCCTGAACTTCAGCGTGACCAGCAAGAAATACCCGGAACAGCACATCACGCTGAAGAACAAACGCCAGGTCAACCCCGATCCGGCCGACCTCAAGCGCATCGACGCCGAGTTGGCCGAACAGGTCCGCGCTTACCGCAGTTTCAGCCCCAACACCCCGAGCAACCTGCTGCTGGACAAGCCGGTGAGCGGCCCGCTGTCGAGCAAGTTCGGCGTCCGCCGCTTCTTCAACGGTGAGGAGCGCAATCCACACGCCGGGCTGGACTTCGCGGTACCTGCGGGGACGCCGATCAAGACGCCGGCGGCCGGCAAGGTGATCCTGATCGGCAATTACTTTTTCAACGGCAATACCGTATTCGTCGACCACGGCCAGGGCTTTATCAGTATGTTCTGCCACATGTCGAAGATCGACGTGAAGGTCGGCCAGCAACTGGCCCGCGGCGGGGTGGTCGGGAAAGTCGGCTCCACCGGGCGCGCCACCGGGCCGCACATGCACTGGAACGTCAGCCTGAACGACGCCCGGGTCGATCCGGCGATCTTTATCGGGGCCTTCCAGCCCTGAGCCGTGGCTCCCGCAGGGATTGCGCAGGTTCAAAACTCTGCGCAATAAGATCGAGCCAGCTATAAGCTCGACAGAATAAAATCTCGCGAAAAACCATTTTCAAGAGATTTATCTCAATTTTTTTCGACTGCTTGCCATCTTTCACCCCAGTGGTTAGGGTTGAGGGCATGAAAACCTCTCACACCCTCATTCAGCGCCGTCAACACCGAAGCCTCTGCCTCGTCAGCGCACGACTGCCAGGTTGAGTCGCGGTACCTCGTCCCCTGCTTCAAACAACACACCCATTGATTCACCGGCAGGCCGCCTCTTCTCGGCCCGGACAATAAGGATTTCCCCATGAGCATGCTCAAAGACCCTTCCTCGAAGTACCGCGCGTTCCCGACCATCAACTTGCCGGACCGCACCTGGCCGTCGAAGACCATCACCCGCGCGCCGATCTGGTGCAGCTCCGACCTGCGTGATGGCAACCAATCGTTGATCGAGCCAATGGATGCGGTGAAGAAGCTGCGCTTCTGGAAAACCCTGGTCGCCGTCGGCGTGAAAGAAATCGAGGCCTCCTTCCCGGCCGCTTCGCAGACCGACTTCGACTTCGTGCGCACGCTGATCGAAGGCGGCCACATCCCGGACGACACCACCATCCAGGTGCTGACCCAGGCCCGTGAAGACCTGATCGCCCGGACCTTCGAATCGTTGCGCGGGGCGAAGAAAGCCATCGTCCACCTGTACAACGCCACCAGCCCGTCGTTCCGCCGCATTGTCTTCAATCAGGACAAGGAAGGCGTGAAAGAGATCGCGGTGAACGCCGCCAAGCTGTTCGTCAAATACGCTGCCCAGCAGCCGGAAACCCAATGGCAGTTCGAATACTCGCCAGAGACCTTCAGCGCCACTGAGCTGGAGTTCGCCAAGGAAGTCTGCGACGCAGTGATCGAGGTCTGGAACCCGACGCCAGCCAACAAGGTGATCCTCAACCTGCCGGCCACCGTCGAAGTCGCCACGCCGAACATCTATGCCGACCAGATCGAATGGTTCGGTCGCCACATCAACCGTCGTGACAGCGTGATCATCAGCCTGCACACCCACAACGACCGTGGTACCGGCGTAGCCGCCACCGAGCTGGGCCTGATGGCCGGCGCCGACCGCGTCGAAGGCTGCCTGTTCGGCAACGGCGAACGCACCGGCAACGTCGACCTGGTCACCGTAGCCCTGAACCTCTACACCCAGGGCATCGATCCGGAACTGGATTTCTCCGATATCGACGGCGTGCGCAAAGTGGTCGAAGAGTGCAACCAGATCCCGGTTCACCCGCGTCATCCGTATGTCGGCGACCTGGTTCACACCGCCTTCTCCGGCTCGCACCAGGACGCTATCCGCAAGGGCTTCGCCCAGCAGAAATCCGATGCGCTGTGGGAAGTGCCGTACTTGCCGATCGACCCGGCCGACATCGGTCGCAGCTACGAGGCGGTGATTCGCGTCAACAGCCAGTCGGGCAAAGGCGGTATCGCCTACCTGTTGGAACAGGAATACGGCATCAGCTTGCCACGCCGTATGCAGATCGAGTTCAGCCAGGTGGTACAGCGTGAAACCGATCGCCTGGGTCTGGAGATGACCGCCCAGCAGATCCACGCGCTGCTCCACAGCGAATACTTGCAGGCCAACACCCCGTACGCGTTGGTCAGCCATCGCCTGCAGGAAGAAAACGGCCACAGCGCCGTGGAAGTGGAAGTGTCTGGCAAGGGCCAGGGCGAGACCAATCTGCACTGGCGCGGCAAGGGCAATGGCGCCCTGGAAGCCCTGGTGGCCGGCTTGCCGGTTCCGGTGGAAATCATGGACTATAACGAGCATGCCATCGGCGCGGGCACCAACGCCAAGGCTGCCGCCTATATCGAACTGCGCGTGAACGGCGAACGCGCGGTGCACGGTGTGGGTATCGATGAAAACATCACCACCGCCAGCTTCAAGGCCCTGTTCAGCGCGCTGAACCGCTCCCTGAGCCAGCTGGACGCCAAAGCCGCCTGACGGTTTTACGGCGACAAAAAAGCCCCGGATGATCCGGGGCTTTTTTTGGCTGTGTAGTTATTGCCCCGCTCAGGCGGTGGTATTGATCCGCGCCGTCAGCGCCTGGAGCAACGCCGCCTGCAACACCTGAAGGTTGTTGGCGGTGATCGCGATCTGCGCCTGCACCTCCAAGGCCTGTTGCGCCTTCTGCTCCTCGCTCGCCTGCCCCTTCTGCACCCCGGACAATTGCGACTGCTGCTCGGACAGGGTCTTTTCGGTCTGGTCGATCTGCTTCTGCAACTGCGCGACGATATCAGCGGTGGATGAGCTGAAGTCGGCCTTGGCACCGTACTCCTGCATGTCGACACTCACCGAGTCGCTGTCATCGACAGCGCCCTTGTCCTGCACCTCGAGCGGGCTGGCCTGCTGCTCGGCGATGTTAAGCTTTTGCGGCGCGGCCCCCAGCGGGAATGGATTGATGCTCGCGGCACCGATAGTGGTCATGACAAATCTCCCTGAAAATCCTCTTACCCCTTAACGGCCCACCCCGACAGATCTTTAAGCCTGAGTGAACTCGAAGGTGTCGGCATCGAGGTAGGCTGGAAAGCGCGCGCGATAGGCCGCCAGATCCGCGGCATTCAGACAGACCTGGAATACTCCGTCGGCCTCACCGGCGCTGAGCAGGGTCTCGCCCTGGAAATCCAGCACCTGGCTATCCCCAGTGTAGGCAAACCCCTTGCCGTCGGTGCCGACCCGATTGACCGCCGCCACATAACACAGGTTTTCGATGGCCCTGGCCGGCAACAAACGGTTCCAGTGTTGACGCCGCGCCCCCGGCCAGTTGGCCGTGTACAGCAGCAAGTCGGTATCCCGGGCATCGCGGCTCCACACCGGAAAGCGCAGGTCGTAGCAGATCAGCGGCCTGACCCGCCAACCCTTGAGTTCGAATTGCACCTGACGCTCGCCCGGCGTGTAGTGATCGTGCTCGCCCGCCATGCGGAACAAATGGCGTTTATCGTAATGCCAGACCTCGCCGTCAGGGCGAGCCCACAGCAGGCGGTTGCGGTGGCTGCCGTCGGCGGTCTGGATAATCACACTGCCAGTGATGACCGCATCGAGCCTGGCGGCCTGGTTGCGCAGCCACTTGCTGGTCGGGCCGTTTTCCGCCTCGGCGAGGGCTTCGGACTCCATGGAAAATCCGGTGGTGAACATTTCCGGCAGGATAATCAGGTCGGCGCCCCGGGCCTGTTCGAACAACAGCTCGAAGTGCTCGAGATTGGCCTGGCGGTCGTGCCAGACCAAGGAGGTCTGGATCAGCGCCACATTCAGATTGGGTAAAGCACTCAGATCACGCATAGCTTCTCCGCTGCCTGACGCAGCGTCTCCTCACGCTTGGCAAAGCATAGCCTTACCAGACGCTGTCCTTGCGGTGGCTCGCGGTAGAACACCGACACCGGAATGGTCGCGACGCCGTGCTCGCGGGTCATCCAGATCGCCATCTCGACGTCATTCAGGTCCGGGCGGATCTGCGAGTAGTCCACCAGTTGGAAGTAAGTACCGGCCACCCGGGTAAAGCTGAATCGCGAAGGTGCCAGCAGGTCGCAGAACAGGTCGCGCTTGGCCTGATAGAAACCGGGTAGCTCTTCGACATGTTCCGGGTGTTCGGCCATGTAGTCCGCCAGAGCGTACTGCAAAGGGGTCACGCCGCAAAAGCTGACATATTGATGCACCTTGCGCAGCTCCGCGCTCAGGGCCGGAGGTGCGACCACATAGCCGGTTTTCCAACCGGTCACGTGATAGGTCTTGCCAAAGGAACTGACCACAAATGCCCGTTGGTACAGCTCCTCATGGGCCAGCACGCTGACGTGAGGGATGCCGTCGAATACCAGATGCTCGTACACCTCGTCGCTGACCAGGTAGATATCCCGGTCGCGAATCAGCGCAGCCAGCTGGTCCAGTTCCGCATGGCTGATCAGCGCACCGCTGGGGTTGTGCGGGGCATTGAGAATGATCATCCGCGTACGCGGGCTCAGGGCCTCGCCAAGCTTCTGCCAGTCGATGGCGAAATCGGTCAGGCCAAGCTGTACATGCACGCAGCGCCCGCCAGCCAGCTCCACCGAAGGCTCATAGCTGTCGTAGCAAGGATCGAAGACGATCACTTCATCACCGGGCTGGATCACCGCCTGGATGGCGCAGAAGATCGCCTGGGTGGCCCCTGGAGTGATGGTTACCTCGGTATCGGCATTCACCTGCACGCCATAACTGCGGGCGATCTTGGCCGCCACTTGCTGGCGCAAGGCTGGCAGGCCGGTCATCGGTGCGTATTGGTTATGGCCGCTGGCGATATGCCGGGCAACCGCATCGCGCAGGGCCTGCGGGCCATCGAAATCGGGAAAACCCTGGGACAGGTTCAGCGCGCCGGTTTCCACGGCGAGCTGCGACATTTGCGTGAAGATGGTGGTGCCGACATTCGGCAGCTTACTGGTGATCATGGGTGGTTCCCTGCTGAACACCCGGCTCTACGGCGGCTCGGGGAGGTCCCGAGAATAGCCCAAACCACAGGCATGAAAAAGGGCGCCAAAGGCGCCCTTTTTCCAAGGCAAATCCTGCAGGAGCCGGCTTGCCGGCGAAGCATTGAAGCGGGTCCGAGGCTTCGCCGGCAAGCC
>NZ_JBWKZA010000006.1:0-35149 GCF_059424045.1 Pseudomonas sp. GW456-L12 | reverse complement strand
CCCCCCCCCGGCTCCTACCAGGTGACTCAGCGCTTGTCTTTGCGCTTCTTCTCGGCCTTCTTGTGGTGTGTCATCAAACGACGCTTCTTGTTGACCTGACGGTCGGTGAGCGTGTTCTTGTTGCCTTCGTACGGGTTTTCGCCGCCCTTGAATTCGATGCGGATCGGCGTACCGACCAGCTTCAGAACACGCCGGTAGGTGTTTTCCAGGTAGCGCACATAGGACTTCGGCACCTTCTCCACCTGATTGCCGTGGATCACGATCAGCGGCGGGTTGGCGCCACCCAGGTGGGCATAACGCAGCTTGATGCGACGGTTGTTGACCATCGGTGGCGCGTGCTCGCTCACGGCGTCTTCGAGAATCTGCGTCAGGCGGCTGGTCGGCCAGCGGGTTACCGCGGACTTGAAGGAGTTCTGCACCGACTGGTAGAGGTTGCCCACGCCAGTGCCGTGCAACGCCGAAATGAAGTGGATGTCGGCGAAGTCGACGAAGAACAGCCGGCGCTCCAGCTCGGTCTTCACATAGTCACGCTCGCGCGGGTCCATGCCATCCCATTTGTTCAGGGCGATGACCAGGGCCCGGCCCGCTTCCAGGGCGAAGCCCAGCAGGTTCAGGTCGTGGTCGACCACGCCTTCGCGGGCGTCCATGACGAAGATCACCACGTTGGCGTCCTTGATCGCCTGCAGGGTCTTGACCACCGAGAACTTTTCAACTTCCTCGTGGATCTTGCCGCGCTTGCGCACACCGGCGGTGTCGATCAGCGTGTACTTCTCTTCGTTACGCTCGAAGGGAATGTAGATACTGTCGCGGGTGGTGCCCGGCTGGTCGTAGACGATGACCCGGTCTTCGCCGAGCATGCGGTTGACCAGGGTGGACTTGCCCACGTTCGGCCGACCGATGATGGCGATCTTGATCCCGTCTTTTTCGCTCGGACCCGGAATGCGCTTGGCTTCCTCGCCTTCGGCTACGACTTCTTCCTCGCCCTCTTCCGGCTCGTCTGCGTCGTCTTTCGGGAACTCGCGCAGGGCGATTTCCAACATCTGCGTGATACCACGACCGTGAGCACCGGCGATCGGGATCGCGTCGCCCATGCCCAGCGGGGCGAACTCGGCACGCGCCATGTCAGGGTCGATATTGTCGACCTTGTTGGCGATCACGTAAGAGGTCTTGTTACGTTTGCGCAGATGCTCGCCGATCATCTGGTCGGCCGCGGTGAAACCGGCCTTGGCATCTACCAGGAACAGGACGACATCGGCTTCTTCGATGGCCAGCAGCGACTGCTCGGCCATCTTTTCGTCCATGCCATGCTCGTCACCGGAGATACCGCCGGTGTCGATCAGAATGTAGGTACGCCCTTGCCACTTGGCCTCACCGTATTGGCGATCACGGGTCAGACCGGACAGGTCGCCGACAATGGCGTCGCGAGTCCGAGTCAGGCGGTTGAACAAGGTGGACTTGCCGACGTTCGGTCGGCCCACCAGGGCGATTACGGGAACCATGCGGCTCTCCACTGCGTTAATTCAGAAAATACAAAAGCCGCTGCGAGGCAGCGGCTGGTGCTCGGGGCAGCACGTGACGTGCTGCGAACCTTGCCGGGGCAAGGCCGCTTGGGGATCAACCCCAAGCATAGTCAAACCATTACTTGATGGTCAGGGCTTCCAGTTTGCCGCTGTTGCCATACACATAAATCATGTTGCCCACTACCAGCGGACGCGCACGCAGGCCATCGCTGTCGATACGCTCACGGCCGACGAAGCGACCGTCAACCTGGCTCAGCAGGTGCAGGTAACCTTCCAGGTCACCGACCGCCACGTAGCTGGAGAAGACTTCCGGGGCCGACAGTTGACGGCGGGCCAGCGAGTCGTTGCTCCACAACGCAGTGGTGGAACGCTCGTCGATGCTTTCGACGGTGCCGGAGGACAGGCTCACATAGACGCTGCCGAAACCTTGAGCGACACCCGCATAGCTGGAAGCATCGCGCTGCCAGAGCGGACGACCGCTTTCCAGGTCCAGCGCCGCTACGCGACCCTGGTAGCTGGCGACATACAGGGTGCCACCGGACAACAGCAGGCCACCGTCGATGTCGACCACGCGATCCAGTTCGGAACGACCTTGCGGAATGGCCACGCGCTGTTCCCACACCGGCACGCCGTTGCGGATATCCAGGGCCACCACTTTACCGGTCGACAGGCCGGCGACCGCCAGGCGATTGGTGGTGATTGGTGCACTGGTGCCGCGCAGGGTCAGTACCGCCGGGGTGCTGTCGTAGACCCACATCTGGTTGCCGGTGGCGGCATCGAGGCCGATCACACGGTCATCCTGGGTCTGGACCACCACCACATCGCCATTGGTGGACGGCGGAGCCAGTACTTCACTGGTCACCCGCGCGCGCCACTTCTCTTCGCCGCTCGAAGCGTCCAGAGCGACCACTTCGCCCTTGAGGGTACCGATCATGACCAGGCCGTAACCCACGCCAACGGCACCGGACACAGGCAACTCCAGGTCCTGTTTCCATTTGACGTCGCCGTTCATGCGATCCAGTGCCTCTACCACGCCAGTGACGTCGGCGGCGTAGATGGTGCTGCCGTCGATCGCCGGAACCAGCATGTTGTAGGTTTCGCCCTGGCCGTCACCGACCGAACGGCTCCACTGTTTCTGCAGGACCACTTCTTCTTTGAAGTCGACCAGTTCGGCAGGTGGCAATTCTTTCTTGCTGTTGCTGCTGCAACCCGCGGCCAGAACGGCCAGAGCCAGCAATGCTGCATGTTTCCAACGGATCACGTCACGCATCCCCTTTGGCCAGGTCGTCCAGCTTGATTTGTAGGCCACCGACCGCCGCTTCATCGGACAGCGCGGCCTTGGCTTTTTCATACGCAGCATGGGCTTCGTCGGTACGGCCCAATTGGACCAGCAGGTCGCCCTTGAGCTCTTCGCGAGTGGCCAGGAATGCCTTGTCGGCATCGCCTTCGAGCAGCTTCAGCGCTTCATCGGCCTTGTTCTGCGCCGCCAGGACCTGAGCCAGGCGCTGACGGGCGATTTCGCCCAGCGTCGGGTTGGCCGGCTTGTCGGCGATGGCTTTGAGCTCGGTCGCTGCGTCGTCCAGCTTGCCGGTGTCGACCGCCACCTTGGCGACGAACAGGCTGCCGTATTGCGCGTAGGCAGTACCGCCGAACTCACTGTTGAGCTTGCCGGCCAGGTCTGCAACACGGGCTGCATCCGGCTTGCCGTCAGGCGTCAGCGTGGTCTCCAGCAATTGCTGATAGAGCATCGAGGCGCCTTGCGATTGATTGTTCTGATACTTGTGCCAGGCCTGCCAGCCGAACACGATGACCAGCGCCAACAGGCCGCCGGTGACCAGGGGCTTGCCGTTGCGCTGCCACCAGTCCTTCAAATCCGCCAGCTGTTCATCTTCGGTACTCGACACCCCAATACTCCTTATTCGCTAAATCGGCTGTTTGACAGCTTCAACCCTGCACGACGCAGGTGGCCAGGTGTGCAGCGAGCGCATCCCAGGCAATGCTTTGTTGTTCGCCCTGGCCACGCAGGGGTTTGAAACCTACCACTTGCTGGGCCAGTTCGTCGTCACCGAGGATCAATGCGTACAACGCACCGCTCTTGTCGGCCTTTTTGAACTGGCTCTTGAAGCTGCCGGCACCGGCGTTGATCTGCAGGCGCAGGTTGGGCAACTGGTCACGAACCCGTTCGCTCAGCGCCAGAGCAGCCAGTTCGGCGGCTTCCCCGAAGGCGCAGAGGTAAACGTCGACCTGGCGCGAGATCTCTTCCGGGATCTGCTCCAGGGTTTCCAGCAGCAATACCAGACGCTCGATCCCCATGGCAAAACCGACACCCGGGGTAGGCTTGCCGCCCATCTGCTCGACCAGGCCGTCGTAGCGGCCGCCGGCACAGACGGTGCCCTGGGCGCCGAGCTTGTCGGTGACCCATTCGAAAACGGTCTTGCTGTAGTAATCCAGCCCGCGCACCAGCTTCGGGTTGATCACATAAGGGATACCAGCGGCATCCAGACGGGCCTTGAGCCCCTCGAAGTGCACGCGGGACTCTTCGTCCAGGTAATCGGCCAGCTTCGGCGCATCCACCAGTACGGCTTGAGTGTCCGGGTTCTTGGTGTCGAGCACGCGCAGCGGGTTGGTTTTCAGGCGACGCTGGCTGTCTTCGTCGAGCTTGTCCATGCGTGCCGAGAGGAACGTCACCAGCGCATCGCGATAACGCGCACGGGCTTCGGCGGTTCCCAGGCTGTTCAGCTCGAGCTTGACCGCGTCACGGATACCCAGTTCGCCCCACAGGCGCCAGGTCAGCACGATCAGTTCGGCGTCGATGTCCGGACCGTCGAGGTTGAAGACTTCGCAACCGATCTGGTGGAACTGGCGATAACGGCCTTTCTGTGGACGCTCGTGACGGAACATCGGGCCGATGTACCAGAGTTTCTGCACCTGGCCACCGCCAGTGATGCCATGCTCGAGCACAGCGCGCACGCACGCCGCGGTGCCTTCCGGACGCAGGGTCAGGGAGTCACCGTTACGGTCGTCGAAGGTGTACATCTCTTTTTCGACGATGTCGGTCACTTCACCGATGGAGCGCTTGAACAACTCGGTGAACTCGACGATCGGCATACGGATCTGCTTGTAACCGTAGTTATCCAGCAACCGCGCAACGGTGCCCTCGAAATAGCGCCACAGGGGCGTCTGCTCGGGCAGGATGTCGTTCATGCCACGAATGGCTTGCAGAGACTTGCTCACAAAAAATCCTTAATTCATTCGATTAGCCGCGCGCGATCAGCGCTGCGTCGGCTTCGACCTTTTCGGCCGCTTTCTCGCGGATCAGCTTTTCCAGTTGATCCACAAGATTGTCATTCGTCAGTTTCTGCGACGGCTTGCCGTCGATGTAAATCAGGTTCGGCGTCCCGCCGGTCAGACCGATATGCGCCTCTTTGGCTTCGCCCGGACCGTTGACCACACAACCGATGACCGCCACGTCCAGCGGTACCAGCAGATCCTCGAGACGCCCTTCCAGTTCGTTCATGGTCTTGACCACATCGAAATTCTGCCGCGAGCAGCTCGGGCAGGCGATGAAGTTGATGCCACGGGAACGCAGATGCAGGGACTTGAGAATGTCGTAGCCGACTTTCACTTCTTCGACCGGGTCGGCCGCCAACGAGATGCGAATAGTATCGCCAATCCCTTCGGCCAGCAGCATACCGAGGCCCACGGCGGATTTCACCGTGCCTGAACGCAAACCGCCGGCTTCGGTGATACCCAGGTGCAGCGGCTGGATGATTTCCTTGGCCAGCAGGCGATAGGCTTCGACGGCCATGAACACGTCGGAGGCTTTCACACTGACCTTGAAGTCCTTGAAGTTCAAGCGCTCAAGGTGCTCGACGTGACGCAGGGCAGACTCCACCAGCGCCGCCGGGGTGGGCTCGCCATATTTCTTCTGCAGGTCCTTTTCCAGGGAACCGGCGTTGACGCCGATACGGATCGGGATCCCGCGATCACGGGCCGCATCCACCACCGCACGCACGCGGTCTTCACGACCGATGTTGCCGGGGTTGATCCGCAAGCAATCGACGCCCAGTTCGGCCACGCGCAAGGCGATCTTGTAGTCGAAGTGGATGTCGGCAACCAGCGGCACCTTGACCTGCTGCTTGATACGGCCAAAAGCTTCGGCCGCGTCCATATCCGGTACGGAAACCCGCACGATATCAACACCGGCGGCTTCCAGACGGTTGATCTGGGCCACAGTGGCCGCCACATCGTTGGTGTCGCTGTTGGTCATGCTCTGCACGGCAATGGGGGCATCGCCACCCACGGGTACCGAGCCGACCCAGATCTTGCGGGACTCGCGACGTTTGATTGGAGATTCGCCGTGCATGACTTATTGACCTAACTTCAGGCGAGCAGTCTCGCCACTGGTGAACGGAGCCACATCGACCGCTTGTCCGTTGTAGCTGACCTGCGCACCACGGGCATAACCCAGGCGCACGGCAAATGGCGGCTTGCCGGAAACATCGGCGGTCTCGCCCTTGCGCTTCAGGCCACTCAACAGCACTTTACCGCTGCCGTCGGTGATCTGGGTCCAGCAATCGGCTGTGAACTGGATCTGTACCTGACCCGCGCCGGCCACAGGCGCGGCGGCGGGCGCAGTTGGAGCTGCCGGGGCAGCCGGAATAGTCGCTGCTGCGACCACGGGCGCTACAGGGGCAGGCGCGGCCGGAGCGCTCGGCGCTGGTGCCGCCGGTGCCACGGCCACTGGAGCAGGAGCCACCGGGGCTACAGGTGCGGCAGCCGGAGCACTTGGCGCAGGAGCCGCTGCATCCGCAGCGGTCTGGCCTGGAGCCGGGGTTTCAGGCAGGGCCAGGGCGGTTTCGCCCTCGGTCTGGCCTTCCACGACCGCCTGGTCTTCCGGCTCGTCGATCGGATGAATCTGCGTGGTGCCGTCGGCCCCTTCGACTTCGACGTGTTCCTGATTGAGGCCAACCAGCTCCTTGGTGCGCACGGACGTTTGATCCTGCCACCAGATAAAGCCACCACCGATCACCGCGATCAGCAGCAACAGGCTGACGATGCGCAAAATGGTGTGGGAAACCCGTACTGGCTCTTCGATACGGCCGAGGCTGTGCACATTGCTGCCCTGGGAATCGGTGCCCGTGTATTGGTCGAAGGCCTGGACCAGAACGGCCTGGTCCATCCCCAGCAACTTGGCATAGGCACGGATATAACCGCGGGCGAAGGTATGCCCCGGCAGTTTGTCGAAAGCGCCGGCTTCCAGGTTGCTCAACGAGTTTGCGGTCAGATTGAGCTTGAGGGCCACTTCAGCCAGCGACCAACCATTGCTTTCGCGGGCCTGACGCAGGGTCTCACCGGGGTTGACGCGAGTCGCTGCTAGAACTTCGGGATGCGCCGCTTTCATCATTGCTCCGACAGGTATTGCTGATATTCCGGCGTACCGGGATAGAGTCGTTTTAATTGCAGGCCGTAACTGGCGGCCTTGTCGCGATCTTCAAACACCGTTGCCAGTCGAACGCCGAGCAATAGACTACGTGCATTTTGCTCGCTCAGCAGGCTAAAACGATCGTAATAGTCGCGTGCGGGCACATAATGCCTGTCTTCGAAGGACAACTCAGCCATTTCCAGCAATGCGCGAGGCTGCTGGCGGTTCAGGCGCAGGGCTTTTTCCAGGTGTTGCCGGGCCAGGTCACGCTCACCCAGCATCGCGGCGGTCATGCCAAGGTTCTCGAACACTCGGGATCGCTCGGGGTACAGGGTATCAGCAGCCGCCTGCTCAAAGCGCTGATAAGCATCTTTGTAACGTTTTTCTTCGAAGAGAAAACTGCCGTAGTTGTTCAGGATACGGGCATCGGAGGGACGCGCAGCCAGGGCCTTGCGGTAATGCTGGTCAGCCAGCTCGGGTTCCATTTCGGCCTGGAACACCAAGGCCAGAGCGGCATTGGCGTCAGCATCGGACTCGTCCAGCTCCAGGGCCTTTTTCAGCGGCACTTTCGCCCGTTCGGTCATGCCTTGCTGCAGATAACCCAGGCCCAGCTGAACATAGGCCTCACGCGCCTCGTCCCGCCCCTTGCTTGTCTTCATCGGGTTGAAATCCCCCGAAAGAACACAGCCAGCCGACAGGCTGACAAAAAGCAGAAGCAGCGCGACGCGCAAGGTCATGGAGATCCTCTCTCAGGTACGATTCGCAGCGCTTTGCGGCATATCGGCGTCGGCGCTCAACTCGCGCACCGCGATATAACGTTCGCTACGACGGGTGCGATCCAGCACCTGCCCGACCAGTTGTCCACAGGCCGCATCAATGTCTTCGCCGCGCGTGGTGCGCACGGTGACGTTGAAGCCTGCGTGATGCAGTTGATCCTGGAACCGGCGAATGGCGTTGTTGCTCGGCCGCTCGTAACCGGAATGCGGGAACGGGTTGAACGGGATCAGGTTGATCTTGCAAGGAATGTCCTTGAGCAACGCGATCATCTCGACAGCGTGTTCAACCTTATCATTGACGTCCTTGAGCAGCGTGTACTCAATCGTCAGCACACGTTTCTCGCCCAGCGACGACATGTAGCGCTGGCAGGACTCGAGCAGCATCTTCAGCGGGTACTTCTTGTTGATCGGTACCAGCTGGTTGCGCAGCGCATCGTTCGGTGCGTGCAGGGACAACGCCAGGGAAACGTCGATGTGCTTGGCTAGCTCATCGATCATCGGTACCACGCCGGAGGTCGACAGGGTCACGCGGCGCTTGGAGATGCCGTAGCCCAGGTCGTCCATCATCAGGTGCATGGCCGAGATGACGTTGTCGAAGTTCAGCAGCGGCTCACCCATGCCCATCATCACCACGTTGGTGATGGCACGGTCGACGGTCGCCGGGACGCTGCCAAAGGATTTGTTGGCAATCCACACCTGGCCGATGACTTCGGCGGCGGTGAGGTTGCTATTGAAGCCTTGCTTGCCGGTGGAGCAGAAACTGCAGTCCAGGGCACAGCCTGCCTGGGACGAAACGCACAAGGTGCCGCGTTTGCCCTGGGGAATGTAAACGGTCTCGACGCAGCTGCCGGACGCCACGCGCACCACCCACTTGCGGGTGCCGTCGCTGGAGATGTCCTCGCTGACCACTTCCGGACCACGAATTTCGGCAACGGCCTTGAGCTTTTCGCGCAAGGCCTTGCCGACGTTCGTCATGGCGTCGAAATCATCGACGCCAAAGTGGTGAATCCATTTCATTACCTGACCGGCACGGAAACGCTTCTCCCCGATTGAGTCGAAGAATTTTTCCATTTCCGGTTGAGTCAGACCCAACAGGTTAGTTTTGCCAGTCGATGTAGTCATGGTTTCACCTTCACTCACGGGCCTTTGGCTTAGCGAGTGGTCACTTCGGTGGAAGCGAAGAAGTAAGCGATTTCGCGTGCAGCAGCGGCTTCGGAGTCCGAACCGTGAACGGCGTTGGCGTCGATGGATTCAGCGAAGTCAGCGCGGATGGTGCCGGCAGCAGCTTCTTTAGGGTTGGTAGCGCCCATCAGCTCACGGTTCAGAGCGATAGCGTTTTCGCCTTCCAGAACCTGAACGACAACCGGACCGGAAGTCATGAAAGCAACCAGCTCGCCGAAGAAGCCACGAGCGCTGTGCTCAGCGTAGAAGCCTTCAGCTTCGGCTTTCGACAGTTGCTTCATTTTCGAAGCTACAACGCGCAGGCCAGCTTTTTCGAAACGGGTAACGATCTCGCCGATGACGTTTTTTGCAACAGCGTCAGGCTTGATGATGGAGAAAGTACGTTGAACAGCCATGGTGTAACTCCAGAAACGGTGATTAAAGCGAAAAATTAAACCCGCGAATTATACGCGGGTTTATAGGGATTGCCTAACTGCGTACGGGACAGACTCAGTCTGCTTCTTCGATCCAGGCGGCCTGAATGGCTTCAAGAACCTTCTCGCCACCGCGAGCCGGATCGTCGCTGAATTCCGGCAGTGCCAGAACCCATTGGTGCAGATCGACAAAGTTTACGTACCGCGGATCCACATCCGGCTTGGATTCAGCCAGCTGGATTGCGATTTCCAGCACATCAACCCATTTCAGACTCATGATGATTCCTTGAATCAGTGCGGCGCTTCGGCTGCATGGTTGAGCGAGTATTTCGGAATTTCGACGGTCAGGTCTTCCTCGCCGACGATCGCCTGGCAGGATAGACGCGATTGCGCCTCCAGGCCCCAGGCTTTGTCCAGCAAGTCTTCTTCCAGCTCGTCGGCTTCGTTCAGCGAGTCGAAACCCTCGCGAACGATGCAGTGACAGGTGGTGCAGGCGCAGACGCCGCCGCAGGCGCTCTCGATCTCGATGTGGTTGTCATGCGCCACTTCGAGAATCGAGGTACCCGGGGCAGCCTCTACAACCAGGCCATCCGGGCAAAACACGGCGTGTGGCAGAAAAATGATCTGCGGCATCAGTTATTCCTCGATTTCATTCAGATTGCGCCCCGCCAGAGCGGCTTTCACCGTCGAGTCCAGGCGGCGGGCAGCAAAAGCATCGGTCACTTGCGACAGACGCTTGGTCTGCTGCTCGATGGCGTAACCATCGGTGCCACGCATCAATTCACTCAATTCCTGCATTTGCAGCTCGATGACCATGCGCTCTTCGGCATCCAGCAGACGCTCGCCGTCCGCCTCCAGAGCACCCTGCACCGCCTCGATCAGGCGCTGGGCATCGACCTGCTGCTCACGCAGCACGCGGGCGACCTTGTCGTCGCTGGCGTACTGGAAGGAATCCTTGAGCATCCTGGCGATTTCGCCATCGGTCAGACCGTAGGAGGGCTTGACCTGGATGCTGGCTTCGACGCCCGAGCCCAGCTCGCGAGCGGACACGCTCAGCAGACCGTCGGCATCGACCTGGAAGGTCACGCGGATCTTCGCCGCCCCGGCGACCATGGCCGGAATGCCGCGCAGTTCGAAACGCGCCAGGGAACGGCAGTCGCTGATCAGCTCGCGCTCGCCCTGCAGCACATGAATCATCATGGCCGACTGGCCATCTTTGTAAGTGGTGAAATCCTGGGCCCGGGCAACGGGGATGGTGGTGTTGCGCGGAATCACCTTCTCCATCAACCCCCCCATGGTTTCTAGCCCCAGGGACAGCGGAATCACATCAAGCAGCAGCAGTTCGCCACCATCGCGCTTGTTGCCGGCCAGGGTATCGGCCTGGATCGCGGCACCAATGGCCACCACCTGGTCCGGGTCGATCTCGGTCAGCGGCTGGCGACCGAACATTTCGGCGACCGCCTCGCGAACCCGTGGAACGCGGGTCGAACCACCGACCATGACCACTGCCTGGACATCTTCCAGCTCGACATTGGAATCACGCACGGCGCGACGGCAGGCCTTGAGGCTGCGCGCCACCATCGGTTCGATCAGAGCATCGAAGGCTTCGCGGGTCAGCGGTGCCGACCAGGCGCCATAGGTCACGTCGACCGACGGGGTGTTGGTAAGCGCTTCCTTGGCGGCACAGGCGATTTGCAGCAGATTACGCTGCTTGCCCGGATCGAGATCGGCGGACAGGCCGGCGCTCTCGATGATCCAGCCGGCTATCGCATGATCGAAATCGTCGCCGCCCAGGGCGCTGTCGCCACCGGTGGCCAGCACTTCGAAGACACCGCCGGTCAGGCGCAGAATGGAAATATCGAAAGTCCCGCCACCCAGGTCATAAATGGCCACCACGCCTTCGGCGTGCTGATCCAGACCATAGGCCACGGCCGCCGCGGTCGGCTCGTTGAGCAGGCGCAACACATTGAGACCGGCCAGCTTGGCCGCATCCTTGGTCGCTTGACGCTGCGCATCGTCGAAATAGGCCGGAACGGTAATCACCGCCCCCACCAGCTCACCGCCCAGGGTCGACTCGGCGCGCTGGCGCAGGACCTTAAGGATATCGGCGGAGACTTCCACCGGACTTTTCGGGCCCTGGATGGTGTCGATGAACGGCATGTGCGACTCGCCGTCGACGAAGCGGTATGGCAGCTGCTCGCCCAACTGCTTGACGTCGGACAGACCACGCCCCATCAAGCGCTTGACCGACAACACGGTGTTCAGGGGATCGGCAGACGCCGCCAGCCTGGCAGACTCGCCCACCTCGACATGGTCGGCGTGATAGCGCACGGCAGACGGCAGGATGACCTGCCCGCTGGCGTCGGCCAGCGGCTCGGAAAGACCACTGCGCAAGGCAGCGACCAGCGAATTGGTAGTACCCAAGTCGATCCCCACAGCCAGGCGACGCTGGTGCGGTTGAGGACTTTGGCCGGGTTCAGCGATCTGCAGTAGGGCCATGTTTATCTGGACTTATCTGTATATCAGGCGTGCGACCGGAGCGGCACTGGGTTAATCGTCGAGGCGCTCTTCTAACTGGCGCACTTCGTAGGTGAGCTTGTCGAGGAACTGCATGCGCCGCATCAGGCGCTCGGCCTGTTCGCGTTGCGCAGCATCATCCCAACAGGCTGCGAAGCTTTCGTTCAATTCATCCTGGGCCACTTTCAGGCGGCGCTTGAAAGCTGCGATACCGGCCAGATCGGCCTCGTCCTGCAGATCCTCGAGCTCTTCGCGCCACTGCATCTGCTGCAGGAGGAACTCCGGATCGTGCACCGTGACCTCCAGCGGCAGCTCATGGCCGCCCATCGCGAGCAGGTATCGCGCGCGCTTGGGAGGACTCTTGAGAGTCTGGTAGGCCTCGTTGAGGCTGGCGGATTGTTCCAGCGCCAGGCGCTGCTCACGCTCGGAAGCGTCAGCGAAGCGGTCCGGATGAACGGCACGCGCCAACTCACGGTAGCGCGTGGCCAGCTGCTCGAGATCCAGGCGGAAGCTCGGTTGCAGCTCAAATAAAGCGAAATGACAAGGAGTACCCACGAGCCGCCTCAGATGTTGAAGCTTTCGCCGCAGCCACATTCACCGCGCACGTTGGGGTTGTTGAACTTGAAGCCCTCGTTCAACCCTTCCTTGACGAAGTCCAGTTCGGTGCCATCCAGGTAGGTCAGGCTTTTCGGATCGATGATCACTTTCTCGCCATGACTCTCGAACACCTGATCGTCTTCACCGATCTCGTCGACGAACTCCAGGACATAGGCAAGGCCGGAACAGCCCGTGGTGCGAACACCCAGACGAATCCCATCACCTTTGCCGCGCCCGTTGAGGGAGCGCCGCACGTGTTGAGCAGCCGCTTCTGTCATGCTGATAGCCATCGTGACTCCTTACTTGTCGCTCAATCTGTGAAAGCTGATCCGCGAAAATCAGATCAGGCCTTTCTTCTGCTTGTAGTCGCGAACGGCGGCCTTGATGGCGTCTTCGGCGAGTACCGAGCAGTGGATTTTCACTGGCGGCAGGGCCAGCTCTTCAGCCAGCTGAGTGTTCTTGATGGTCTCTGCTTCATCCAGAGTCTTGCCTTTCATCCACTCGGTAGCCAGGGAGCTGGAGGCGATAGCCGAACCGCAACCATAGGTCTTGAACTTGGCGTCTTCGATGATGCCCTGTTCGTTGACCTTGATCTGCAGGCGCATCACGTCGCCGCACGCCGGAGCGCCGACCATGCCGGTGCCGACATCAGGATCTTCCGCGTTCATCTTGCCGACGTTGCGCGGGTTCTCGTAGTGGTCGATGACCTTTTCGCTGTAAGCCATGATTCTTAATCCTCACTCATCAGGGCCGCTCTTGAGCCCCTGTAGTTACGCCTGCGTCAGTCGCCGCGTCGCTACAGGAGCTGTACCTGGCGGCTTCTATATTTAGTGTGCCGCCCACTCGATCTTCGAGATATCGACGCCGTCTTTGTACATGTCCCACAGCGGCGACAGAGCGCGCAGCTTGGTCACGGCCTCGCAGACTTTCTGCGCGGCATAATCGATTTCTTCTTCGGTGGTGAAGCGGCCGAAGGTGAAGCGGATCGAGCTGTGTGCCAGTTCGTCGTTGCGGCCCAGGGCGCGCAGTACGTACGAAGGCTCCAGCGAAGCCGAGGTGCAGGCCGAACCGGAGGAAACCGCCAGGTCCTTGAGCGCCATGATCAGCGACTCGCCTTCGACGTAGTTGAAGCTCAGGTTCAGGTTGTGCGGTACGCGGGAGGTCATGCTGCCGTTGATGTACAGCTCCTCCAGGTGCTCGACCTGCTTGTAGAAACGGTCGCTCAACGCCTTGATGCGCAGGTTTTCGGCAGCCATGTCTTCCTTGGCTACACGGAAGGCTTCGCCCATGCCAACGATCTGGTGGGTGGCCAGGGTGCCGGAACGCATGCCGCGCTCGTGACCGCCGCCGTGCATGGTCGCTTCGAGGCGAACCCGCGGCTTGCGACTGACGTACAGCGCACCGATACCCTTAGGACCGTAGGTCTTGTGGGCGGAGAAGGACATCAGGTCGACTTTCAGCGCCTGCAGGTCGATGTCGACCTTGCCGGTGGACTGAGCCGCGTCGACGTGGAACAGAATGCCTTTGGAACGAGTCAGCTCGCCAATGGCGGCGATGTCGTTGATGGTGCCGATTTCGTTGTTCACGTGCATGATCGAAACCAGGATGGTGTCGTCGCGCAGGGCGGCTTCAACCATGGCCGGAGTGATCAGGCCGTCTTCGCCCGGCTCGATGTAGGTGACTTCGAAGCCTTCACGCTCGAGTTGGCGCATGGTGTCCAGGACAGCCTTGTGCTCGATCTTCGAGGTGATCAGGTGCTTGCCCTTGGTGTGATAGAAATGCGCGACACCCTTGATTGCCAGGTTGTCGGACTCGGTGGCACCGGAGGTCCAGACAATTTCACGCGGGTCGGCATTGACCAGGTCAGCCACTTGGCGACGGGCATTTTCCACCGACTCTTCGGCTTTCCAGCCGAACACGTGGGAGCGGGACGCCGGGTTACCGAAGTTTCCGTCGACCAGCAGGCATTCACTCATCTTTTGCGCGACACGCGGATCAACCGGGGTGGTCGCTGAGTAATCAAGGTAAATCGGCAATTTCATGGACTCTCTCCTAAATCAGGCTGGCTGGCGTGCCGCTAGCTCTTTGGCTGTCATTCGACGGCGGACGCTTCAATCTTGTCCAGGTGCTGCGCCTTGCCATTACAGCGGCGCTGATCCTGACGCTGGGCTACTTCTTGCACCTCACGGCGAGTCACAAGGTCAGCCAAGCTGATACCGCTCAGAAATTCGTGAATCTGCAGGCTCAGATCGCACCACAGGTGGTGGGTCAGACAGGTGTCGCCGGAATGGCAATCGCCCTGGCCCTGGCATTTGGTTGCATCGACCGACTCGTTCACCGCATCGATCACCTGGGCCACCTGAATGCCTTGCATGTCACGCGACAGCTGGTAGCCACCGCCTGGACCACGCACGCTGGACACCAGATTGCTGCGGCGCAGCTTGGCGAAGAGCTGTTCGAGATAGGACAGGGAGATGCCTTGGCGCTCAGAGATATCGGCCAGGGACACCGGCCCATGTTGCGCGTGCAACGCCAAGTCAAGCATGGCTGTTACCGCGTATCGGCCTTTTGTAGTCAGTCGCATGGACAAGTACCACGGAGTGTTTCGGGATGGGAGCGAGTATGCAATTCCCGAGTAATTAAGTCAACTATAAGACCTACTACTTTAGTCAGGTTTACCCGCAAAAGAGCGCGCGAATCATAGCAAAGTCTGCAGGGTAATGGCACACCCTGGATTTGCTCGGTGACTAATGGGTCGCCAACGCCCTTTTGGGTGCTGCACGAGCAGGCTCACTTCGACAAAGCAAGCCAGCTCGCGATCAACGCCAAAGCCCCGAAAGGCTCAGCCAACCTGGCTGTCGCCCTTGTCCTTGACGCCCGCGAAATCCTCATCGCGCAGCGCCGGAAGATCCTTGGCACAGTAGTTACTGCCCAGATCCTTCAAGGCCCCGCACATCCCCTCCAGACGCCCATCGACGGCCTGCAGGTGGTCGAGCAACTGGCCAATGGCCCGCGCCACCGGGTCCGGCATGTCTTCACTGACCCCATAGGCGTCGAAACCGAGCTTCTCGGCCATGGCCTTGCGCTTGGCTTCCTGCTCGTCATCGGACTTGACGATGATGCGCCCGGGAATACCCACCACCGTGGCGCCAGCCGGCACCGCCTTGGTCACCACCGCATTGGAGCCGACCTTGGCGCCCGCGCCCACAGTGAACGGACCCAGCACCTTGGCGCCCGCCCCCACTACCACACCGTCTTCCAGGGTCGGATGACGCTTGCCCTTGTTCCAACTGGTGCCGCCCAAGGTCACACCCTGATAAAGGGTGACGTCGTCACCGATCTCGGCGGTCTCGCCAATGACGATGCCCATGCCGTGGTCGATAAAGAAACGGCGCCCGACCTTGGCCCCCGGGTGAATCTCGATCCCGGTCAACCAGCGCCCGAAGTTTGACACCAGGCGCGCCAGCCACTTCCAACCCATGCCCCACAACGCGCCGGACAGGCGATGAATCCAGATGGCGTGCATGCCCGGGTAGCAGGTCAGGACCTCGAATGCATTACGCGCCGCCGGGTCACGATGGAAAACACTCTGGATATCTTCACGCAAACGCTCAAACATCATCATTCTTCCGCTTAAGGAGCTCGCCACGGGCCGCTTTCTGGGTTTCCGTGAGGATGCCACGCAAAATATTCATTTCCGCCCGGCTCACCGAGCTGCGTCCGTACAACCGGCGCAGGCGCGCCATCAAGTGCCGTGGTTTTTCCGGATCGAGGAAGTCGATGGCCACCAGCGTCTGCTCCAGATGCTCGTAGAACCGCTCCAGCTCATCCATGGTCGCCAGCTCATCACTGCGCGGCGACGCCACTTCATCCTTCTCGACCTTGCTTGGCTGGCCTTCGGCCGCCAGCCAGGACATACGCACTTCATAAGCCAACACCTGCACCGCCGTCGCCAGGTTCAGCGAGCTGAACTCCGGGTCCGAAGGGATATGCACGTGAAAATGACATCGCTGCAGCTCGTCATTGGTCAGGCCGGAATCCTCACGACCGAAGACCAAGGCAATTTCGGCGCCCTGCCCTGCCTCCTGCACCACCTTGACCCCGGACTCACGGGGGTCGAGCAACGGCCAGGGAATACGCCGGTCACGGGCGCTGGTACCAAACACCAGGGTGCAGCCGGCCAGGGCATCTTCCAGGGTGGCGACGACCTGAGCGTTTTCCAGAATGTCGGTAGCGCCGGAGGCGCGCGCATCGGCCTCATGAGACGGGAAAATCCGCGGCTCGACCAGCACCAGCCGCGACAGCCCCATGTTCTTCATGGCACGCGCAGCCCCGCCGATGTTTCCGGGATGACTGGTATTGACCAGGACGACACGAATGTTCTGCAGCAAGGGAGGCGCTCTCGGACACGGGAAAGGGGAGCAAATCTTACAGAACAGCCAGCGCTCCCGCCTCAAAAATAACTGCTTCTGGATCGCACCTTATAGAAACCGACCAGCCCCAGACGAACCGCCACTCGTCAAAATGTGCACGTATTTACGGGCCCGGGCGGCAGATCAAGGCAAGCGGAGCGAATGTCGACCTTCATCTGCAAAAGTTTTCTGCTAGAATGCTCGGCTTTCTTTAACAACCTTAGGTGACCTATCCATGCAGCCAATGCTGAATATCGCGCTGCGCGCCGCCCGCAGCGCCAGTGAACTGATTTTCCGCTCCATCGAGCGCCTGGATACCATCAAGGTCGACGAAAAAGACGCCAAAGACTACGTATCCGAAGTTGATCGCGCTGCCGAGCAGAAGATCATCGACGCATTGCGCAAAGCCTACCCGACTCACGGTATTCTCGGCGAAGAAACCGGTCTGCACGCTGGCAGCGGCGAAGGCGAAGACTATCTGTGGATCATCGACCCGCTGGACGGCACCACCAACTTCCTGCGCGGCATTCCTCATTTCGCTGTCAGCATCGCCTGCAAATACCGCGGTCGCCTGGAACACGCCGTGGTTCTGGACCCGGTGCGCCAGGAAGAATTCACCGCCAGCCGTGGTCGCGGCGCCCAACTGAACGGTCGTCGCCTGCGCGTTAGCGGCCGCACCAGCCTGGACGGCGCCCTGCTGGGTACCGGCTTCCCGTTCCGTGACGACCAGATGGACAACCTCGACAACTACCTGGGCATGTTCCGCGCCCTGGTCGGCCAGACCGCCGGCATCCGCCGCGCCGGCGCTGCCAGCCTGGACCTGGCCTACGTGGCTGCCGGTCGTTTCGACGCCTTCTGGGAGTCGGGCCTGTCCGAGTGGGACATGGCGGCGGGCGCCCTGCTGATCCAAGAGGCCGGCGGCCTGGTGAGCGACTTCACCGGCGGTCACGACTTCCTGGAAAAAGGCCACGTGGTTGCCGGCAACACCAAATGCTTCAAGGCGGTCCTCACCGCCATCCAGCCGCACCTGCCGGCTTCGCTGAAGCGCTAAGCGCCAGCGACAAAAAAGCACCCCTCGGGGTGTTTTTTTTATGCCTGGGATTTGTCGGAAAACACTCTTTCTGTAGAAGCAAACCCAAGCCACAGGCAATAAAAAAGCACCCCGCAGGGTGCTTTTTCATGATGACACTGAATGCTTATTGCACCGGCTGGTTCTGGCCCAGGATCAACTGACCTTCCTTGTTGACCGGAATCTGGCTGCCTGGATCACGGTCCATACGCACCTGACCCTGCTTGCCATTCAGTTCGTACTTCACGTCATAACCCACGACCTTTTCACTGATGTCGTTGACCGTGTTGCAGCGAGTCTGAGTGGTGGTGTAGGTGTCACGCTCCTGCATGCCTTCCTGCACCTTGTTACCGGCGTAACCACCGCCGACCGCACCGGCGACCGTGGCGATCTTCTTGCCTGTACCGCCGCCGATCTGGTTACCCAGAAGACCACCGGCCAGCGCACCGACCACCGTACCGGCGATCTGATGTTGATCCTTCACCGGAGCCTGACGGGTCACGGTGACATCCTTGCACACTTCACGCGGTGTTTTGATCTGTTGTTTGACCGGCTGAACTGCCAGCACCTGCGCATACTCAGGGCCACTATTGACCAGCTTGTAGGTGGCAACAGCCCCCCCAGCAGTCACAGCGACGGCACCTAATACCGCACCAACTAGCATCGACTTGTTCACGTGAACCTCCTGACCATCACAAGCGGGACAAGCCCGCGCTTCTCCCAGCCTTGGAGCATAAAAAAAGGCGCGAGTTCAATACTCGCGCCTTTTCGACTGCTTACCGGGAAGGGAAAACCGTTATGGACGGTCGTCGACTTCCTTCTCGGTATTGGCCGGAGGAATCAAGTCCTCGCTGCTCAGGTTCAGCCAGATCAGCACCACGTTGGCGATGTAGATCGACGAGTAGGTACCCGCCAGAACACCAACGAACAAGGCGATGGAGAAGCCCCACAGGTTGTCGCCACCGAAGAACAGCAGTGCCGCGATCGCCAGCAGGGTGGAGATCGAGGTCGCCATGGTGCGCAACAGGGTCTGAGTGGTCGAGATGTTGATGTTCTCGATCAGGCTGGCCTTGCGCAGCACACGGAAGTTCTCACGCACCCGGTCAAACACCACGATGGTGTCGTTGAGCGAGTAGCCGATGATCGCCAGTACCGCCGCCAGCACCGTCAGGTCGAAGGTGATCTGGAAGAACGACAGGATACCCACGGTCACCACCACGTCGTGGATCAGGGAGACGATGGCGCCGACCGCGAACTTCCACTGAAAGCGGAAGGCCAGGTAGATCAGGATGCCGCCCAGCGCCATCAGCATGCCGAGGCCGCCCTGGTCGCGCAGCTCTTCACCCACTTGCGGGCCGACGAACTCGACGCGTTTGACCTGCGCCGGGTTGTCGCCGCCAGTCTTCTGCAGCGCCTCCGCCACCTGGTGGCCCAGTTGCGGGTCTTCACCCGGCATCCGCACCAGCAGGTCGGTGGTCGCACCGAAGCTTTGCACGATCGCTTCGTGATAGCCGGACTCGCTCAGTTGAGCACGAACCTTCATCACATCCGCCGGACGCTCGTAGGTCAGCTCGATGAGCGTACCGCCGGTAAAGTCCAGGCCGTAGTTCAACCCCTTGTGGAACCAGCTGAACAACGCCAGAACGGTCAGGAGCAAAGTGACGCCGAACGCAACGTTCCGCACGCCCATGAAGTTGATAGTACGTAACATGGCAGCCCCTTAAATCCACAACTTCTTGAAGTCACGACCGCCGAAGATCAGGTTGACCATCGCGCGGGTCAGCCAGATGGCCGTGAACATCGAGGTAAAGATCCCGAGGGACATGGTCACCGCAAAGCCCTTGACCGGGCCGGTGCCCATGGCAAAGAGAATCCCGCCGACCAGCAATGTGGTCAGGTTGGAGTCGAGAATCGCGGTGAATGCCCGGCCGAAGCCTTCGTTGATTGCCCGCTGCACAGTCATGCCGGCGGCGATCTCTTCACGTATCCGCGAGAAGATCAGTACGTTGGCGTCCACCGCCATACCCATGGTCAGCACGATACCGGCGATACCCGGCAGGGTCAGCGTAGCCCCCAGCAAGGACATCAGGGCCAGCAACAGCACCATGTTCAGCGCCAGCGCCACGGTGGCGATGATGCCGAAGAAACGGTAGATGGCGATGATGAACAGCGACACGAACAGCATGCCCCACAGCGACGCATCGATACCCTTGGTGATGTTGTCGGCACCCAGGCTCGGGCCGATGGTGCGCTCTTCGGCGAAGTACATCGGCGCGGCCAGGCCACCGGCACGCAGCAGCAGCGCCAGCTCGGAGGACTCGCCCTGGCCGTTCAGGCCGGTGATGCGGAACTGGCTACCCAGCGGCGACTGAATGGTCGCCAGGCTGATGATCTTCTTCTCTTCCTTGAAGCTCTGTACCGCCACGTCTTTCTCGACACCGTCGACCACTTGCTTGGTGTAAGTGGTGGTCGGCTTCTGCTCGATGAAGATCACCGCCATGCTGCGACCGACGTTGCTGCGGGTCGAACGGCTCATCAGCTCGCCGCCGTGGCCATCGAGCTTGATGTTCACCTGTGGACGACCATGCTCGTCGAAGCCCGCCTGGGCGTCGGTCACCTGGTCACCGGTGATGATCAGGCCACGCTCGATCAGCGCAGGAGGACGATTGCCTTCACGGAACTCGAAAGACTCGGAAGTGGCTTTCGAAGCGCCCGGCTCAGCGGCCAGACGGAACTCAAGGTTGGCCGTCTTGCCCAGGATACGCTTGGCTTCAGCGGTGTCCTGCACGCCCGGCAGCTCAACCACGATACGGTTGGCACCCTGGCGCTGAACCAGAGGCTCGGCAACACCCAGCTCGTTGACGCGGTTACGTACCGTGGTCAAGTTCTGCTTGATGGAGTATTCACGGATTTCCGCCAGCTTGGCCGGGGTCATCGCCAGACGCAGCACCGCCTGACCATTGAGGTCGGCCGGAACAATGTCGAAATCGTTGAAGTTCTTGCGGATCAGCGCACGGGCCTGTTCGCGGGTCGCTTCGTCGCTGAAGCCCAGTTGAATGGCACCGCCCAGCTGCGGCAGGCTGCGATAGCGCAGACGCTCTTTACGCAGCAGGCTCTTCACATCGCCTTCGTAGACTTTCAGGCGTGCGTCGAGGGCTTTTTCCATGTCCACTTCCAGCAGGAAGTGCACACCACCGGACAAGTCCAGGCCCAGCTTCATCGGATGCGCGCCGAGGTTGCGCAGCCATTGCGGGGTGGTTTGTGCCAGGTTCAATGCAACGACGTAGTCGTCACCCAGGGCCTTGCGCACGACGTCCTTGGCTGGAAGCTGGTCTTCCTGCTTGGTCAGACGCAACAGGCCGCCCTTGCCCTTGGCCGCGATGGTCGCTGCCTTGACGTTGATCCCGGCGTCGGTGAGCGCTTTGCTCGCACGATCCAGATCCGCCTGAGTGACCTGCAACGCGGTGCTCGCGCCGCTGACCTGAATGGCCGGATCATCAGGGTATAGATTGGGAGCGGAATAAATAAAACCGATCGCCAGCACCGCCAGGATCAGTACGTATTTCCACAGAGGGTATTTGTTCAGCATCACGCCGCCCGTTTATGAAGCGGGGCGCCTTGCGCGCCCCGTCGATTGGTAAAAGTTGAAACTTAGATCGCCTTCAGCGTGCCTTTTGGCAGCGTGGCAGCGATCGCGCCTTTCTGGAACTTCATCTCGATAGTGTCGGAAACTTCCAGCACTACGAAGTCGTCGGTCACTTTGGTGATCTTGCCGGCGATACCGCCAGTAGTCACAACTTCGTCACCTTTTTGCAGGCTGCCCAGCAGGTTCTTTTGCTCTTTGGCGCGCTTGGCCTGTGGACGCCAGATCATCAGGTAGAAGATGACCAGGAAACCGACCAGGAAAATCCACTCAAAGCCAGTGCCGGCGGGGCCAGCAGCAGGTGCAGCAGCATCAGCCATTGCAGTCGAGATAAAAAAGCTCATGTAACACTCCGGATAATTGCAAAAGTGGGTCTAAACGTCTTTAGAACTTATTCTAAAGGCGGCACGGGCAACCCGCGTTTGGCATAGAAGGAATCGACAAAGGCGGCCAATGTACCCTGTTGAATAGCCTCGCGCAAACCAGCCATAAGCCGTTGGTAATGACGCAAATTATGGATGGTATTGAGCATGCTCCCCAGCATTTCGCCGCACTTGTCCAGATGATGCAGATAAGCACGGGAGAAGTTCTGGCAGGTATAGCAATCGCAGGTCGGATCCAGCGGCGAATCATCATGGCGATGGAACGCGTTGCGGATCTTCAGCACGCCAGTGTCAATGAACAAGTGCCCATTGCGGGCATTACGGGTTGGCATCACGCAATCGAACATGTCCACACCGCGGCGCACACCCTCAACCAGATCTTCCGGCTTGCCAACACCCATAAGGTAACGAGGTTTGTCTGCTGGCATCTGGCCCGGCAGGTAGTCCAGCACCTTGATCATCTCGTGCTTGGGCTCGCCCACCGACAGGCCGCCAATGGCCAGGCCATCGAAGCCGATCTTGTCCAGGCCTTCCAGGGAGCGCATGCGCAGGTCCTGGTGCATGCCGCCCTGGACGATGCCGAACAGCGCCGCCGTATTGTCGCCATGGGCGTTCTTCGAGCGCTGGGCCCAGCGCAGCGACAGCTCCATGGACACCCGCGCGACGTCTTCGTCGGCCGGGTACGGGGTGCATTCGTCGAAGATCATCACGATGTCCGAGCCCAGGTCGCGCTGGACCTGCATCGACTCTTCCGGCCCCATGAAGACTTTGGCGCCGTCGACCGGCGAGGCGAAGGTCACGCCCTCCTCCTTGATCTTGCGCATGGCGCCCAGGCTGAACACCTGGAAACCGCCGGAGTCGGTGAGGATCGGGCCTTTCCACTGCATGAAATCATGCAGGTCGCCGTGCTTCTTGATCACTTCGGTGCCCGGGCGCAGCCACAGGTGGAAGGTGTTGCCCAGGATAATCTCGGCGCCAGTGGCGACGATGTCCCGCGGCAGCATGCCCTTGACCGTGCCGTAGGTGCCCACGGGCATGAAGGCCGGGGTTTCCACAGTGCCGCGGGGGAAGGTCAGACGACCGCGACGAGCCTTGCCATCGGTGGCGAGCAGCTCGAAAGACATACGACAGGTGCGACTCATGCTTGATCCTCAGGGCCGCGTGGCGCGGGATTGCGGGTGATGAACATCGCATCACCGTAGCTGAAAAAGCGGTATCCATGCTCGACGGCAGCCTTGTAGGCGGCCATGGCTTCGGGGTAACCGGCGAACGCCGAAACCAGCATCAACAGCGTGGATTCGGGCAAATGGAAGTTGGTGACCAGGGCATCGACCACATGGAACGGCCGGCCCGGGTAGATAAAGATGTCGGTGTCGCCGCTGAACGGCTTGAGCACGCCATCGCGCGCCGCGCTTTCCAGGGAACGCACGCTGGTGGTCCCCACCGCCACCACCCGACCGCCGCGCGCGCGGCAGGCGGCTACCGCATCCACCACGTCCTGGCTGACTTCCAGCCATTCGTTGTGCATATGGTGATCTTCGATGCGCTCCACCCGCACCGGCTGGAAGGTCCCGGCGCCGACATGCAGGGTCACGAACGCGGTCTCGACGCCCTTGGCGGCAATCGCCTCCAGCAGCGGCTGGTCGAAGTGCAGCCCCGCGGTCGGCGCGGCCACCGCGCCCAGGCGCTCGGAATACACGGTCTGATAACGCTCGCGGTCCGAGTCTTCGTCCGGGCGGTCTATATAAGGAGGCAACGGCATATGGCCGACGCGCTCCAGCAGCGGCAACACTTCCTCGGCAAACCCCAGCTCGAACAGGGTGTCGTGGCGGGCCAGCATCTCGGCCTCGCCACCGCCGTCGATGAGGATCTTCGAACCCGGTTTCGGCGCCTTGCTGGAGCGCACATGGGCCAGCACACGGTGGCTGTCGAGCACCCGCTCCACGAGGATTTCCAGCTTGCCGCCGGAGGCCTTCTGGCCAAACAGGCGCGCCGGAATCACCCGGGTATTGTTGAACACCATCAAGTCGCCCGGGCGCAAATGCTCAAGCAAATCAGTGAATTGACGGTGGGCCAGGGCGCCAGTGAGCCCATCCAGGGTCAACAGGCGACTCGCGCGACGCTCGGCCAGGGGGTGGCGGGCGATCAGCGAATCAGGGAGCTCGAAGGTAAAGTCAGCAACACGCATGATGGGGTTCGTCTAGCAGGGCCGGAAAGTTTAGCGGAAATAGCCAAAATTGACCATGAAACCTGATTGACCAACGGTAGGCACGTCTCTATACTTCGCCGCCATTGAGCCCTGATGGCGGAATTGGTAGACGCGGCGGATTCAAAATCCGTTTTCGAGAGAAGTGGGAGTTCGAGTCTCCCTCGGGGCACCATTTGCAGTACATAGACGACTACCAGCGTCTACGCAACATCCCTAGAGCCCGCTAACTGCGGGCTTTTTGGTCTCTGGGGTTCCATCCCCGTCCCTTGCAAGCCAGCCTCTTTTTGGTACATTTTCTGTACAGATTCCAGTTCGAGAACCGGAGGTGTACAGCCATGCCCCTCACTGCCTTGCAAGTCAAAGCGTCCAAGCCTGCCGACAAGCAATACACGCTGAGTGATAGTTCGGGTCTTGCCCTTCTAGTCCAGCCGAACGGCCACAAGTACTGGCATTTCCGATACTCGTATCATGGTCGCCCGGCGCGCATGTCATTGGGCGTCTACCCGAGCATCTCCTTGCAGGAAGCTCGCGAACGGGCTGCCGAATGCCGCAAGCTGCTCAAGGAAGGGACCAATCCTGGAGCCAAACGCCGGGATGACAAGCAGCAGCAACGGGAGGCTGGGCTCAACACCTTCAGACGAGCTACGGAGTACTGGTATCAGTTCAAGGCCGACTCCGGCCGCAGCCATGCGACGCTAAAGAAGATTCGCGACTACCTCGACAAGGATCTGCTACCAGCACTCGGCGAGATGCAGCTGGAACACATTACTCGTGCCGACTGCGCGAAGTTGCAGGCCAGCATCGAAAAGCGCGGGGCGTTCAATGTGGCAGACAAGGCGCGGACCTGGCTCAAGCAGATTTTCAGTCAGGCGATTGCGCGGGGATTGTGCGAACACAATCCGGCCTCAGAACTTCATGCCATCGCGTTGGCGCCGCCTTCCCCTGAGCACTATCCGCATTTACGTGAAAGCGAGCTGCCGGAATTTCTTCAGGCGCTGAGCAAGACCACCAGCCGGTTGCCGTCGAGGATGGCTTCGTGGATGGCAATACTGACGGCGAGCCGACCCGGCATGGTTCGGTATGCGACGTGGGATGAAATCGATTTTGAAGAAGGGACGTGGACCATACCGGCTGAACGCATGAAGATGCGCCGGGACTATGTCAGCCCCCTGCCCCATCAACTGATCGCGATGCTGATCAAGCTGCACCAATGCACTGGACGCAGCCGCTACCTGTTTCCGGGTAGTGGCGAGAAACGGCCCGTCATCAGCGAGAACACGATCAATCTGGTGTTTGCCAAGATTGGCTATAAAGGGCGGATGGTGAGCCATGGCGTTCGCCACACCGCGAGCACGCTGCTGCGCGAACATGGGTGGCTGAAGGATCATGTTGAAAGTCAACTGGCTCATGTCGAGGGTGGCATTGCTGGGGAGTACAACCAGGCGCTGTACCTTACGCAACGGCGGATCATGATGCAGTGGTATGCCGATTATCTCGATGCGCTCAGGGTTGGAATTACGGCGAGCCTGCGGGATCAGTTTGATACGCGGGTTAATCAGTTTCTGTCGCGTAAGTCTTCGGAGCTTCTCGGGGTCAACGCGGTCGGTGACGGCATCAGCGCCTTGGAAGATGAGCGTGGCGCATTCCAGCGCTAACACGTCAGTGAAATCTCCACAGCTTTGCCTTCCACGCGGGCCCTTCCAAGCAGGGCTGCAAAGCCGCCCTGCTTGGAAGGGCCTCACTTGAAAGATCTAAAAATCAGCGTAACCGTCTTCTAGAAACCAAGGATTTCCATAGACAGCTTATGCCATTCGCAGCAGCAGAATTCTCAAAAAATCGAGCCTTGACCCTGTCTATCAGCGAGCGTAGAAAAGATCGGGCAAAGCACTGTCGTCGACAGCAACCCAGGTAGCCAGAACCTTTAAGGCTACGCCACACGGTGGTGGTTCTCCCCAAGTGCGATAAGCATCCGGCGGCTCGCACGGTCACAACGATGTGATGGATGCCTACTTTTACCAGTGTGCCCACTGCGGCAACTTCCCCCTTTCATAGCTGCCCTGCAGCAACCTATCCACTTGGCCATTTCCTTGCGCCAACCTGCGCCCGTCTCTTTCTCCCGGAAAGAGACGGGCGCTCCTACCGCTGCTGCAGTCCACCTCGTACAAGGCTTTGCGGTATTCCCCCTCGTGACAATCGGCGTGACAAACACCGAAGTCACCAGCAGCAGCGATGCAGATGATGGTGCCGCAGCCCACGGAATGGACTGCACCTGACTGACAGTCAGGCATGCCCCGGTCATCGCTTCACTGCCTTCACCCGACTCAGGATCTCGCGGCGTTGGTTTCGTCAGCCAGCACAGCCTCCACCCGCCCACCGGTAACGGTGCCCAGGAGGCCAGATCATGAGATGCCCAAGCTCCTGGTCGTAAAGAGCCGTCAGTCCCGCGTTAGTGGACAACCCTCACCGGTCGCAGGGGCCTTGATCCCTGATAACACTCAACATTCTTGGCGGGATGACGTGGGGAAAATTTTAAAAGTTTTGGCTTTGAGAGGAGTTCGATCATGGCACTGGTGGGCAGGCGAGATGGACGCAATTTTGGCTATGGTCGGCAGTTGAGCTATGCCGGGCCGCAGGCGTTGCGCGATCTGTTTAGCGGCGGGCATTACGGCACGGTCAGAGCGCACAGTGATCGCTGGCAGGCATTTGTACGCTGGTGTCGGTCGGAGGATGGGCCAGGGCTCAACGATGCGCGGCAGATTGATCGGCAGACCTTGTTGGTCTATGCCGAACATCTGCGTCAGCAAGTTGATCGATTGTGAGAAGAGGTTGAGGTTACGGCAGCGAACTACGAATTGCCGGCAGATGCTGCGGACGGCTTTGCCGTTGTCCTTGCGAAAGTCAGCAATGGTTTTGAAGTCCGGAGCCAAGCGCCCAGTTAGCCACATCAACTCGGAATTGCGCTGTCTTTCAGATGCTCCGCAACGCGTTTCTGTGAGGATGGCGATAAAACCGGTCATGGTGGAGAGCAGCAGCCCGACGTAAGGCAATTTCTCGGTGATAGCGGCACGTTTTATCAGCCGAGGTTCGGCGGTGACAGGGCGGCCATCACAGTTGCAGCTCCTTTCGGTCAATTGCGCTGGCGATTGTACAAAAGCCGCACCACTTCACCAGTCTCATTGCACCGGCTAGAAATTTTAAAAACTGCTGAGTTCATTCAATCGATGGAGACCAATCCCGCTACCGCATGTGTCATTGCTATTTGTGCGTGGAGCGCACAAGTCTTTTGTGATCAATGTTTAAAGTAACTTGGCGACACTTCACAGAGATACAAATACGCAACAATATTAAGCCAGTAAATATTTGTTTGACATTGACTCTATGACCTGCCAAAACTTATAGGTGTTGCGCAACAAACTTTCTTAAACGCAATACTACGGACAGGACTAAGAATATGGACTCTCTAGTTAATGATGTAACCTTCGAGCTTGAACTGGACACAGAAACTGCGGAAAAATTCTCCGTCATTCTGAACGATGAAAGCCTGATGCACGCCGGTTTTGTGGCACATCAGTCAAACAACAACGTGTTGACGCTGGCTCTGGCTGAAGACGTAAAAATCGCAGCCTGAAAAAACGGGAGGGAATTAATTCCCTCCCGTTTTTTATTGTGTCGAACATGATGCTTGTTTTAAATCTTTCATCACTCAAAGGTGACCCAATATGCAAAGGCTTAGTTCGAGCCTTCGTCGCCGCAGTGCCGAAGAAACATTAAAAATTATCGTCAACGATATTGCCCCTCGCTTGGGCATTACCCGAGTGACCGATACCACCTGGCTGGACCGTATTGGTATTCCGGTGTTTGCCAGTATACGACCCGATGCATTGAAGGGTTCGCTGTGCGTTAATGCGGGTAAAGGCCTCCGGCCAGCAGAAGCCAAGATCGGCGCGTACATGGAAGCCATTGAGTTCAGCCTTGCGCAATACAACACGGCGCAACTGGAACTGGTAAAGAGCACGCCGAAGCAACTCACCGAAAGCCACGAAGGACGAATCGCGTTCAATCAGTTCTGCATGCTGTATGGCTTCGCTGCCAAGGCCGACTCGCTCATCATGGCCGTCGAAGCTGAAGATGTATTGCGCAAGCAAAAGGTCCTTGCACCTGCCGAACTGGTGTTCATTCCCTACCCGGAGAACCCCGGGCAACAACTCTTCGGGGAAAGCTCCAGTGGCCTGGCTTCCGGCAATGACCTGGTGGAAGCCTCGGTACACGCTGTTTGCGAACTCATGGAGCGCGATGTTCAAGCGTTCAATCACCTGCATGACCGCTCTTGCCTCGTCAATCTGGACCGTTACAGCGCAGAAATCGACAGCCTGATCAATAGAATCAATGCCGCGGGGTTGAGCCTGTCGGTTCGTTATACCGAGAACTGTTTTGGCCTGGCCTACTTTCAGGCTTTTATCATGGAAGAGTCTTCCCAGGCGCCCATCTCCGTGGCCACCGGTTCAGGGTTGCATCCCATCAAGGAAATCGCCTTGATCCGCGCCATCTGCGAGGCGGCCCAAAGCCGTTTGAGCCACATACACGGCGGCCGTGACGACATCATCGAGCGTGTCAAATACTTCGAGAAAAAGGGCCGTTCGGCCGAACTTCAGGCTATCGCACGCTTGCGTACCGTGGCGACCTCCCGGGACCAGATGATCGATTACTCCGCCATCGACTGCCAGGACGCCGCAATCCCCACAATCGAATCGGCCTGGGAGTTGCTCATCGAGCGGTTGCAGCGCGTCGGGCTCAGTACGGTGCTAAGGGTCTTGCTCAGCAAAGCGTCGGACGACATCACGGTGGTCAGAATTATTATTCCGGGGCTTGAAGCCTTTGAACCCGGTTTGAAAAGGGTCGGTCCGAGGTTAAGTACGTATGTCAAACAAAGCGCTTGAAGCCTGCACGCTGTTTGCGGGTCCCTCCCTGCAAGGAATAGACAGTCAATTACTGGGCGGTGTGGTGATCCACCCACCCGTCAAACGCGGCGATATCGAACGGCTGGTGGCGCAATACCCCCCTTCGAACCTCGCCATTGTCGATGGCGTGTTCCATGCACATCCCGCCGTCGGCCATGCCGAGATACTCGACGCCCTGGGCGCGGGTTGGCGCATCTGGGGATTGTCGTCAATGGGGGCGATTCGCGCCTGTGAAATGGATTCGCTAGGGATGACAGGTTTTGGCGAAGTGTATCGACAATTCGCCAGCGATCCGGACATGTCCGACGACGAAGTAACCCTGGTACATCAAGCACAAGAGCCTTTTCTGTCACTTAGCGAACCACTTATTCATATCAGGCAATTTTTAAGACAGTGGGCGACGGAACAGGTCATTACGCCGGCACAAGAACAACACGTCCTTCACTACCTGAAAAACATGTGGTACGGCCATCGAACACTAAGTTGTTTGAAAGAGGTCTTGCTGGCACTCCCTATCGCGGAAAAACAAATAGACAGTGCCCTGGCCAACTTTTCTGCCTACAGAATTAAGAGCTTGGACTTGATCGACTTTCTCAAATTGCAACCATGGACGGTAAAACAGAATGTCGCCCTCAGAGATACTGTGTGAAATAAACGGCTTGCCCTTTGTGCATCCGATGTTCAACAGCATAAAACTTTTAACACTCGTTGCGGTTGTTCGTAAAAATATCGAGGGCGGCGAGTTACCGTTAACCGCCTATTTAAAACCAGACTTTGCCACCGCCCTGTATAACCGGCACGTCGAAGGTGCCCCCGAGTTTCCACCCCATCAAATGCTCGGTCATGCTGAGCTGTTCATGGTGGCCGAAGCGAAGAGCAACCTCAAAGCCTTGCTGCCGGAATGGGCCGGGTTATTGGACTTGCCGGTTAAAATATATAAGTTGCTGACTGAGCAAGTCAGCCTGACCAATCCCGTGCTGCCACAACAAATGTTTCTGGGCGAAGACGCGTTTACCAGCATGACGGACCTTGAAGAGTTACTGGTGCATGAACTGTCCCATATCTGGTGCAGTTTGATCGCCGAGATTTACGACTTCCAGCTCAAGGACAGTTCGAACAACTACATACTGCCGTCGGGCACCGGTGGCAAGAACCCCCGGGGTGTTTTGCTGGCGTGTCTTTTTGCCGTCAGCGCCGTTAACTACCACCAGCGGTTGCTAGCCAGCGGTTCCGCGCGAGCTCGTCCCGAGCGACTCGACTACTTGCACCAGTATTTCCTCAAAAGCCTGGCCACTCTCCAGGCTTCGGCCGAACTGTCCGACATCGGAAAACTGATCACCTCCCGGCTGGATGCGTTTTCCAGCGAACTGACAACTGACGCTGTTCAAGGATGACCCATGGCAGTCGTACACTTTCCCCGGCAATTCATGACGTATACCCATCAGCATAAAACACACGCCACTGAGGGCTTGTGTGTCAGCGATGTGCTGAACAACCTGACCGCACGGTTTCCCGACCTGATTGGCCCGGTCTTCTCTGAGGACCTGTACCCGCTGCCCTTCGTGGGGTTGTTCGTCAATGGCATGCCCGTGACCAGTGAGCATGACCGCCGTTGTCCCCTGGACAGTAACGCGCAATTGGTTCTGATCAACGCAGTGGCAGGTGGCTGACATGCAATGCAACCTGAAGACGGACACCTCCCGTTACGCCCGCCAGATCATCCTCAGCGAGGTCGGCGCAGAGGGGCAGCAGCGCCTCAAAGACAGCAAAGTGCTGGTGGTCGGAGCCGGGGGGCTGGGCTGCCCGGTACTCCTGTACCTGGCCGGTGCTGGCGTCGGGACGCTAGGCATCATTGATAACGACATCGTCGACGTGAGCAATCTGCACCGACAAATTCTCTATTCGATGGGCGATGTAGGCGAGCTGAAAGTGTCGGCAGCCAAGCGCCGCATTCGCCAGTTGAACCCCGATATCGTCGTCCACACCGTTGCCACGACGCTGAACCCGGACAATGTCCTGTCGCTGCTGGCGGAATACGACATCATCGTCGACGCCACTGATAACTTCAGCGCCAAATACCTCATCAGTGACGCGTGTATCGAATGCGAAAAACCGATGGTCTATGCCTCGATCAGTCAGTTCGAGGGGCAGGTATCGGTCTTTAATTATTACGACCGACACACCCAACAGCGGGGGCCGTGTTTCCGTGATCTGTTCGAAACACCACCGCCACCGCACTTGACACAGAACTGTTCGGAAGCGGGAGTGCTGGGCGTCATACCTGGCTTGCTCGGTTGCTTTCAGGCCAATGAAGTACTCAAGCTCATCCTCCGTGCCGGTGCGCCATTAAGCGGGCAATTGTTGTCTATCGACGGCCTGGACAACACTTTCCACCTGTTGAGCGTCAACAAAAAAACACGGAGCCGGTCCCCTGCGAACACGCTTGGCGCCGCAACCACACCGGCGTGGCGCGACAGCGACTGGTTGTCACCCGACACACTGCATGACTGGATAGCGACACACGCGCCATTTCAATTGGTCGATGTGCGCGACCTCAGCGAGCATCAACAAGGTTCTCTGGGCGGCGGACTGATTCCGCTCAAAGACATCATCAAGCGCCAGGAAGAGCTCGATACCACCCGCCGTATCGTTTTCTATTGCAAATCCGGCGTCAGAAGCAAGGCAGCCCTACTGGCCGTTCGCAGCGTCAACCAGGATGCGGAACTCTATAGCCTTGAGGGTGGGATCGAGCAATATCTGGCGATCTACCCTGATGACCGTCACCCCGTCGTTTCTTGAACGCCCCCGGCTTGCGCAGTAGCCCTATCTGGATCAAAGGTACGTCAATGAGTGCAAATTTTTCAGGCATTACGTGGGGCTTTCCCGGCATCGACCGGCGTCTGCTGAAAGTGCAATTCAGCTTTTTGCTTATGGTTCTGGGTGGACGGTGCAATCAACTGGCGGTGGCCTGGTGGGCCTTGCAGGAAACCGGCTCTGCGCTGTACTTCGCCAACATGATTGCCTGTTCCATTGCGGCGGAGGTGTTAGCCAAACCCCTATTGGGATGGCTGGGGGACAAGTACAACAAAATCCTGATCATCAAGCTGGCCTCATGGATCAGCCTGCTGACAGCGCTGTTGATGGTGGTGCTGTCCGCCACGGGGTCGTTCAATCCCTGGACGGTGGGCGCGCTGATGATGATCAGCAGTGCGATTGTCGGTGTGCGCGACCCTCTCCAGGCGTCGATCATTCCTTTGTTCGCAGACGACGATAAAGTCTCCCTGGCCTTTCGGACCAAAAGCGTGATGTCGTCCTTTTCTATTCTGCTGGGGCCGGTACTGGCCAGCGGGTTGATTTACGGGTTCGGTATCACGTTCGCCTTTGCTGCCGATTTTTTTGCGATTCTCATCGCCGGGGCGTTGATCGCGACTATCCCGAGCCACATCGGCGCCACTGGCCAAGGCGAAAAAGCCCCGGGTGCCAGCGGCTTCAGCATGATCTATTCCGGCTTCAAAGTGGTTTACGGAGTGAAGGTCGAATTTTACCTGGCCATCATTGCAATGCTGATCAACTTTGCCCTGTTTCCGTTCTTCACCATCCTGATCCCCCTGTACGTAAAGGACGTCATCCAGTACCCGGTCACCTACATCGGTCTTCTGGATTCGTGCTTCGGGCTGGGCATTCTGGCGGGCAGTTACAAGATCATCGGCTGGCTATCCGACCGGGTTCCCCGTGACATGTGTGTGTCCGCAGGTTTTGCATTACTGGGGTGCAATCTGGTGGTGGTCGGCACCGTTTCATCGTCGTTCATCGTACCCGCGGCCTTTTTCTGCGGCGGCGTAGGCCTGATGTTGATCAACATCCCCACCTCAGCAGTGAGGCTACTGGCGACGCCCAAGCTCCATCGCAACCGGATTTTTGCCACGGTTTCATTTCTGTCTGCGGCGGCCAGCCCCTTGGGCAGTTTTGCGATGAACACCCTGATCGCCGATCTGGGGGTTGCACTGACAATCACGCTGCTGGGTGTCATGGTGCTGCTGTTGTCTCTGCTGGTCTTTCTGGTACCCGATTTCAAAACTTTCATGCGTTCCCCGGATACGCAGCTCAATGATGCCTACCTGGAAAAATACCCTGAAGCGTTTGCGCACTGACGTGCCTCGCGGCCCCCCGCCTCTTACAAATGGAGTTGCCTTTCACCATGCCGGACTTCAAGGATCGACCTGAATCTGCTCGACATGAACAGATCTTCTGCGGCCAATATTATGATGATATGGGCTGTACCGGTTTCCTGGGGGACCCGTCCAAGGATCGAATCTCGGTTCTGATGCTGGGGCTTTCGGACGGTGTGGCGCTGGCGCCGATCGCAGCCAGCACCAGAGTTGCCCATCTGTTGGCCGTTGATCTGGACGAGACCGCACTAGTGCGCAGCCTCGATAACCGGAACCGACTTGCAGCGCATATCGACTTTGACAGCGTGGTCGCTGATGCCGCGCACTTCCTGGACGTCACCCCCGACCGGTACGACGTCATTATTGTCGACCTCTACACCCAGAGCGGTTATGCCCCGATAGTGTTTGATCACGGGTTCCACCAACTATTGAAGAGCCGCCTCAACCCCCTCGGTCATGTGGTATTCAACGCTTTTGGCGTCCCCATGAATCTGGACCCGTTCAACGGCCCTGCGCCCCAGGCTTGGCTCGCCCACTGCCTGAACGACAGTTGGGGCGACATTCATTACCTGCCCCACCGACGCAATGCGACGTTCATTATCGGCCCACCTCCATCAACCACACCACGCACCGCAGCTGCCCTAGAGTCTTTATGTGCCAGTGACCGGCTCTTCATGGACATCATGAGCCTTCGCCTGCGCTATCTGACACCCACGGTTATCCGTCACGCGCCGCTTGAGCCTCCGGCGCTGGACTTCGTCGGAATTGATCTCGAGGTGCACAAACGCTGGAAGGAGTCGTTACCGGCCTTATCGGCTCTGCTTCCAGCCTCGCTGGAGCTGAGCAAACCCAACGATCTTCGCGTGTTACTGGATGACCCGGACGCTTGCCAAGCGCTGCAAGAACGATTGTTGAAGGACAAGTCTTCGCTGCGTACCACGCTGGCGTTGCTGATCGCAGGCGAAGTCAACTTCTCGGACCGCGATATGTCATGGCTTCCCGACTGGGTCCTCGCGACACTGGAGAATAGCGTCGAGATCCACCCACGAGACTGGCTGGAGGGTTTACTTCCTTATGCCTATGGCGTCATTACCCACAGAACCCGGGGGGATGTGACCAAAGTGGAAGGCTTTCGACGGGCGCTAGCCCGATTGTCACCGAGCACATGGAGGTCCGACGTTTCACCGAGCCGAGCGCCAAGCGCGTAGCCGCGGTAATACGAGGTGGGAGTATGGTAAGCGTGAATCGGGGCAGTGCTTATAGCGGCAGGCCAGACTCCGCCGAACCCGATTGTTTTGTTAACAACAATGACTCACAGAGAATACATCTCGTCGGAAATCAGATAGGCGAAATCGGGAATCTTTCATCCACCTAGCTCCATTGATGCAAATCACTCAAATTTACAGTTTCCCGTATATTAAAAAATGTACATGTGCTTTTATAAATATTAATCAAAGACTTATCCTATTTTTCGAGTCCCCCTCGGGGCACCAAACTTAAAAAAGACCTTGAAATTCAAGGTCTTTTTTTTCGCCTGCAGAAAAGTGCCGCAGCCCCTGCGCGCCAGGATTCCGTAGGAGCGAAGCTTGCTCGCGATGAACGATGGCGGGGAGAGACTGGTACTGTGCAGCGCCTGGTTCGCGGGCAAGCCTCGCTCCTACGGACGACTGAAAGCACCAATGCAGACCTGCTCAAAAGCTTCCTTGATGCGCATCAAGAAGCCCTGACTTGTGCGCCATAGACTGTCTGAAAGACATTGGAGCGATCAGACAGGCCCGATATGAGCGAAGAATCCACCGCGCGTCCCCTTCCCAACCCTCTTCCCGAAAAAGCCACACCCACAGCCAAACCGACGGTCACGGCCAGCAGCAAAAGC
>NZ_JBWKZA010000005.1:0-352970 GCF_059424045.1 Pseudomonas sp. GW456-L12 | reverse complement strand
GTGTCGTGGCGTTCGTGGCCGATGCGGATTTTCTGGTCGTGCTCGATGTTTTCGTCCCAGTCGCGCTGGGCGTGGATGAAGATCTGTTCGGCGCCTTTTTTGTCTTCGATACGCAGTTCGTTGTAGCCGGCGCCACCCGGTGAACTCATGGACTTGAATGCCGTGCGGGTCTTGTTCGCCGGCAGGGCGTAAGGCACCGGATGTTCCTTGTGGTACAGACAGCCGGTGATCAGCGGCTGGTCAGGGTCGCCTTCGAGGAAGGTCACCAGCACTTCCATGCCGATGCGCGGGATGACGAGGGCGCCATAACGGTCGCCGGCCCAGCTGGAGGACACGCGCAGCCAGCAGCTGGTCTTGTCGTCGGCCTTGCCTTCGCGGTCCCAGTGGAATTGCACCTTGACCCGGCCGTACTGATCGCAGTGGATTTCTTCGCCCTTGGGCCCGGTGACCACCGCGGTCTGGCTGCCCAGCACCCGCGGTTTCGGGTGGTTCAGGGCCGGGCGGTAGAACACCTGCCAGGGCGTGGCGAGGAAGCGGTTGCGATAGCCCTGGTGGAAGTCATCCTTGTTGTCGGTGGTGTCGCTGGTCACCGACTCTTCCAGCACCTGTGGCTGCTTGCCTTCGTGGACGATGTGGGTCAGCAGCCACAGGTCGTTCCACTCGCTGCGCGGGTGCTCGGACAGTTCCAGGAAGTGGCCGCTGACCAGTCGCGTCTGGTCGCCCCAGCCTTCGGCCTGCTGGTAGTCGGCACGGTGGCGTTCGAGGGCGCGCTGGCTGAGGAACTTGCCGCGCGCGCGGTCGGTGAAGCGGCCCGGGTAGTCGTAGTCCTCCAGGTCCGGCTCTTCGCTTTCAGCCTCGGGTTTATAGGCGGCTTCCAGTTGCAGGCGCGGTTTCTCGAAGTCGTAATCGCGTCGAGTAGTACGGCGGGTGCGGGTCTCCAGGCGCAGGTTGAAACCCTTGATCACCGGCTCGTCGGCGACCATGCCACTGCCCTGGATATAGGCGGTGGGCTGGCCAAGTTTGGGGAACACGGTCTGGTCGTCGCCGAACACCAGCAGGTGGCCCTGCGGGCTGTGCTGGAAGTGGTAATGCAGGCCTTCCTCTTCGCACAGGCGCTGGATGAAGTGCAGGTCGGTCTCGTCGTACTGCACGCAGTAGTCGCGCTCCGGGCACGGGGTGCCGAGCTGGAACCGGTAGGCGTTGCCCTGGATGCCGTGCTCTTCGAGGATCAGCGCGATGATCTTCGGCGCCGACAGCTGCTGATAGATGCGCTGGTTGGTGCGGTGTTCGAGATAGGCCAGTTGCGGCACCAGCGACACCTTGTAGCGGGTCAGGCGCTTGCCGGCATCGCCCTGGGCCACGCGGTAGATCTGGCCGTGGATGCCACTGCCTTGCGGATCAAACGCTAGAAAAGCCTGCTTGTGCAGCAGGGTTTCCAGGTCCAGGTCGGGGTTCTCGCTGACCAGCTCCAGATCGAAACGGAACGGCTGGCTGATGCCTTCGATCCCCTCGAAAGACAGCACCTGCAAGTCACCCTGGAAGTCGTCGACCGTCAGGCTGAAGTGGGTTTCATTGGAAGGATTGAACATAGCTTGCTCCCTGTTCGATGGTCATCCGTTACGCCGATGGAACCAGCGTTGCAGCCAGGACGAATCCGCGCGCATGGCGTCGCGCAATGCTTGGGCGGAGATGGTGCGCTGCGCCACGTCGAAGGCCAGCGCCGCACGCAGGGCTGGCCAACAGTGTCTGGGTAGATGCCTGGGCGCCTGCAGCGAGCGGTCCAGGCGTTCGTCGCGGGCCTGGGTCGACGGCAACCGGCGATACGGGTGCTTGCCGCAGGCCAGTTCATAGATCACACAGGCCACCGCGTACAGGTCGGCGCTGGCCGACAAGGCGCCGCCCTCCAGCAATTCGGGGGCGGCATAGCCGGGCGTCCAGGCGTTGAAGCGGCTGCGGCTCAGTTGCGGCAGGCCGGACAGCACGCCCTCCTCGGCCTGGCTCAGGCCGAAGTCGAACAGCCGCACGCCGTCTTCGCAGAGCATCACGTTGCTCGGCTTCAGGTCGCCGTGCAGCACACCGCGAGCGTGGCTGTACGCCAGGGCATCGAGCAGTGGCCGCACCACATCGCGCAGCTCTTTCCACGGCAGCCCCAACGGCCGCTCGCAGAGCAGTTTGTCCAGGGTCAGGCCGCGCATCAGCTCCATGGTGATGAAGGCGCGCTGGCACTGGGTGTCCACCTCGAAGCTGTGCAGGCGCACGACGTTCGGGTGGCGCAGGCGTCGGGTCAGGGCGAACTCGCTGTAGAGCAAGGCGCTGGCATCCGGCGTCTCGGAGAATTCTTCGCTCATGACTTTGAGCGCTATGTAAGGGTCGGGATCGCCGAACTGCTCATGCAGCAGATCCCGCGCGCGGTAGACCGCGCCCATGCCACCGGCCCCGAGCAGGCGCTCGAGGCGGTAACGTCCGGCCAATACGTCCGGCAACCCGCCCACAGGCACCACGGCCTGAGCCTTGGAACGGGGGCGATTCCTGGAGCGGTTGCGGCCTTTGCCCTTGGCCTTGGGCGCCACGGGACGCGGCGCCTCATTGGCCTTGGCGAAGGCGAAATAGGTCAGGTTGCTGGCCTCTTCCTCGCTCATCAGGATGTTATCCAGACCGGATTTGAGATCACTCATTGGCGGATCACCACGGCTGTCAGATTGTCCCGCGCCGAACCACGCAGGGCGCCGTCGAACAGACGCTCCAGCGCCACCTGCGGCGAAGCCAGGCTCAAGGCATTGCCCAGCGCGTCGCTGGTCAGGCCCTGGTACAGGCCGTCGCTGCACAGCAGGAAGGCATCGCCGGGGTAGACCTGCAGCTCCAGCACATCCAGGGTCAGCTGCTCGCTGGCGCCCACCGCCCGGGTCAGGGCATTGGCCGCCGGATGGGCCCGCGCCTGCTCGACGCTCATCTGCTGCTCGTCGATCAGTTGCTGCTGCAGCGAATGGTCCTTGGACAGCTGGTACAGACGCTGCCCGCGCCACAGGTAACAGCGGCTGTCGCCGGCCCAGATGCACGCCGCGCGGTCGCCTTCCAGCAACAGCGCGACCACGGTGCTGCCCATGATGCTGTCGTGGCGCTCGGCGGTGACAGTCAACTCCTGGCCCAGGCGCCGGTTGAGCCAGTGCAGGCACTGGCGCAGGCCCTTGAGCCGCTCGTCGAAGCTGTCTTGCGCCGGCAACTCGGCCAGGCTGGCGACGATCAACTGGCTGGCGATGTCGCCACCCTGATGCCCGCCCATGCCGTCCGCGACCACCCAGAGCCCCTGCTCCGGACAGTCGAGGAAGGCATCTTCGTTGCGCGCCCGAACCTTGCCCGGGTCGGTGCGCGCAGCGCTGCGCCAGGTACTGGCAACCAGCATCAGAGCTGCACCGGCATACGGAAGGTACGCAGCACACCCATGTCGAACGGGTTCGGCGTGCGCTGGCTCATCAGCAGGTAGTTGGCGCGCAGGCCGCCCAGGTCAGCCTTGAGCACCAGCACGTCACGGCCGGTCAGGTACTCGGTCTGCATCAGGTCGAACAGACGGAACAGCGACCAGGGGCCGGTGTTCTTTTCGATGCCCACCGGGCGCCCGGCCATCTTGTCCAGCACCAGGCTGGTGCGGCCGTCTTCGGCATCGGTCGGCCACTTGAAGGACACCGGCACGATCGGGCCGTGACGGTATTCCATGGTCTTGTCGCCGAAACGGAACTCGGAACGGCTCACCGCCGGGTCCAGGGTGTAGGGCTCCAGCTTGAACTGCACCTGCGGCTCCGCCGGGTTCTCCGAGAAGAAGCTCTGGCGGATCACCTGGGCGGCGGCCATCTGGTCGAGGTAGACCTTGGACATCGGCAGGCTGTGGCCGTCGATGCTGCGCAGGCGGTAGTTGCCCGGATCGCCGCTGACGAAAGGCCGCATGTAGTTTTCGAAGAAGCGGTCGGCGATGCCCTGGGCCTTGAAGAACTCGCGGAAGTCGCTGATGGCGACATCGCTGGTGCTGTGGGCGCTGAACGGATAACGCTTGCTGATGGCCTTGCCGTAGAAGCTGTACAGCTCGCTCTGGTAGCGCTGGTTCAGGTACTGGTAGGAGTCGTTGAGCACCAGGCGCCAGGTGTCTTCCGCCAGCACGTTGAACCACACGCTCACCGGACGCGGCAGGCGCACCGAGGCGTTGCGCAGGTTGCTCAGGGCATCGCGCTGGCCGCTCATGCGGGTCTTGGCCATTTCGAACGCCGCCTGCTCGGGCGCGCTGGCACGGGCCAGGCCGGCCAGTTGCAGTTGCAGGTCGTTCAACGCTTGCAGCGCTGGCGTCAGGTCCGCCGCCGGGCCGTTGTTGTCATCCAGCAGGCGGTGCAGCGGTTCGAAGCGACGTTGCAGCGACTTCTTCGCGGTGTCCGGCAGGTTCTTGGCCAAAGCTTCCTGGGCCTTGCCCGCGGCAGCCGCCGCGACCTTGCCCAGCGCCCCGCCTTTCTCGGCGGCCTTGTCCGCCGCGGCGGTCACGTCTTCGGCGCTTTCGGCGATGGCCTGGAAGCGGGTGTTCTCACGCACTTCCACCAGCAGTTGCAGCACCGGCGAGTTGGCCGAGGTCAGGCCGGCGACCTGATCGGCGCCTTCGCCGGCATCGTTGAACGGCTGCAGGCCGACCTGGCCCACCGCTTCGCTCCAGAAGTTGGCGTAGTCGCGGAAGTACAGCTGCTCCAGCTCCACCATCAGGCGGCGCAGGTCCATGCCGCTGATGCCGCTGCCTTCGCCCAGCACCCAGTTGTCACGCAGGATATCGGTGACCAGCGCCGTGCCCTGGACCGAGAAATACTGCTGGTAACCCTGCTGGGTGTAGAAGCCCGGGATCGCGTAGTCGGTGCCGACGAACAGGCTGCCCTGCGGCCCCAGGTGCTGGCTCAGGCGGTACTCCGGCAGGCTCCGCGCCTGTTCGCGCAGCACGCGGTAGACCACGTTGGCCAGCGACTCGCTGCGCAGCACCTGGCGCGCCTGGGCCACCAACGTGTCGTTGAGCGGGTAGCTGAACGGCAGCTTGAGCAGGCGTTCGAAGTGCGCGTTCAGGCCGTTCTGCACCGCGGTGTTGCCGGCATAGCGCGTCGACCAGTCGCTGGCCACCCAGTCCTTGAGCCAGGACGGATCGCGACGATCCTGCATGTTCAGCATCAGGTACGCCCGCAGGCTGTTGAGCAGGCGGTCGCGGTCGCGCATGTTGCTGCGGATCTGCCCTTCGAGCATCTGCGCCACCCGTGGCAACAGCTGCGCTTGCAGCTCACGCTCGTAGGCGCTGAGCACCACCGGGTTGCTTTCCTCGCCCTGGTACAGGCCGACCCGCTCGTGCAGCGAGACGTCGCCCTTGGCCGGGAACACCTTGGTGGCTTCGTAGCTGGTGTCGAGGGTCTTGAGCGCCGCCATCGCATCGTCACGGGCGGTCAGGGCCGTGCGCTGCTGGTTCCAGTTCTGCGCCAGGGAACGCAGGTTTTCCAGGCGCTCGTAGTTGGCGGAAAAACCACCGGCCCACAGCAGGCCGAACAAGGCCAGGGCCACCAGCGCGCCAACGTACAGCGCACGCTGGCCCCAATGGATGCGATTGCGCTCGCGCTTGTCCAGGCCAGCCAGGTCGGCCTCGGGGAAAATCACCCGGCTCAGCAGGTGGTGAATGAAGCGCGAACGACCGCTGCGCAGGGTCGGCAGCACGCCGGCCGCCATGCCCAGGCTGGCGCCGATGCCGGCGGTGTCGGGGTCGAGCTTTTCGGTCAGGTGCGGTGCGCTGGTCAGGTAGAAACCGCGCAGCTGGCTGGCCCGCTGGTAGCGGTTGCCGGTGAACGCCATGTCGACGAACAGGCACAGGTGCTCGCCGATCTGGCCCAACTGGTGCGGAAAGTCGAGGATGCGGCCACGGCGCTGGGTGTCGCGCTCCTGGTGCATGCGCATGATCACCTGGCTGTTCAGGCGCCGCAGCAGCTCTTCGAACTCCTGGCGCAGCACGGCGACGTCGGTGCCGTTCTGTTCCTTGCGGAAGCTGGTGCCGAGCACCTGGTCGCTTTCCTCGCGGCTCAGCTGGTCGAAGAACTCGTCGAAGCCCAGCAACTGGTCGGCCTTGCTCAGCACCAGGTACACCGGCACATCGACATGCAGTTTCTGGTGCACGTCCTGCAGGCGCGCGCGGACCTGGCGCGCCAGGGTCTCGAGATCCTGCTCGTTGCCGCTCAGCAGCAGCTCCACAGGAATGGTCACCAGCACGCCATTGAGCGGACGCCCGCGACGGCGCTTGCGCAGCAGGTTGAGCAAGGTGCTCCAGGCGCTGGCGTCGACTTCCGCGTCGGGCTGGGTCAGGTAGCGGCCGGCGGTGTCGATCAGCACGCCATGGTCGGCGAAGTACCAGTCGCAATGCCGGGTGCCGACGGTGTCGCGGGTCAGCTTGCGGTCGATCTTGTTGATCGGGAACTCAAGGCCCGAGAAGTCCAGCAGGCTGGTCTTGCCGCTGCTCTGCGGACCGATCAGCAGGTACCAGGGCAGGTCGTTGCGCCAGCGCTCGCTGCGCCCGCGGTACAGGCTGGAGGTCTTGAGGGTGCGCATGGCTTCCTTGAAGCGGCTGCGCAGCTCTTTCTGCTCCTCGTCGATCAGCTCTTCGCGGCGCAGGCGTTCCTGGCCGTCTTCGCTGTCTTCCATTTCTTTCTTGCGGACCCCGGCGCGCCAGCTGACGAAGACCATGGTCAGGCCCCAGATCAGGAACAGCATGCTGATGGTCAGCAGGCGCGAGGTCGCGCTTTCCCAGAACTTGTAGTCGTTGACCGCCAGCAGCGGCCCGACGAACCACACCAGCAGTGCCACGAACAGCACCAGCAACAGCGTCCAGACCCACGTCTTGCGCAGGAAGGCGCCGACTTTCTTGAAGAAGTTTTTCATCACACGTCCCTGTATTACGGCTGGGGCTGGACCACGGCCGGGTCAAGCTGCTGATAAGGTTGCAGAACGGTCTCGCGCTGCTCGCCCAGAACCCAGGCGAACCCCGAATACATCACCACCAGGCAGACCACCGTGAACAGCGCGACCATCCACCACGGCACGATGCGCACCAGGCTGCGGCGCTTGTCGTGCAAGCCTTCCCAGTGTGGCGACAGCTCGCGCGGCACGTCGCCACGCAGCTGACGGATCTGCCGGTACAGCGCGTCGCGAATGCCTTCGAGTTCGAGCATGCCGCGGGCCATGACCCGGTACTTGCCCTCGAAGCCCAGCGACAGGCACAGGTACATCAGCTCCAGCATCGGCAGGTGCTTGACCGGGTTCTTCGACAGCCGGTCCAGCAGCTGGAAGAACTTCTCGCCACCAAAGGTCTCGTTGTGGAAGCTGCTGAGCAGGCTCATCTGCGACCACTCGCTTTCATTGCCCCACGGGGTGGTGACCACCGCCTCGTCGACCACGGTGCACAGCACGTAGCGGGCGGCCATGACCTGGCTGCTTTCGGCGCCGTTGTGCAGGGCGCGCACCTCGAACAGCTTCAAGGCCGAGGTCAGGCGCTCGTTGAGCGCGTACAGGTCTTCGCGGGTGTCGCTGTGCTTGAGGCGCACCACTTCCGACAACAGATCGGAGGCCGCCGCCACCAGCGCGTTCAGGCTGATGTTGAAGGCCTCGGCCGGGCGCAGGCGCGCGGCGTAGATCATCCGTTCTTCCAGTTGCTCGAAGCGCGGCGGCGCGGCGAAATCGGTCAGCGGACTCTGCGCCGGGCCATGGCCCTGGCGATCGAGCAGGACGGTCTTGTCGTCCTGGTTGTGTTCCATGTCCTTGATCATGTCGGTCAGTTCCTGATGGCCCAGAATTTCAGTTCAAGCTCGGCGAATTCGCCGGACACGTGGAAGGCGAAACCGCCGGAACGCTCCAGTTGCGCCAGGTCTTCGGAACTGAGTTCGAGGATGAAATAGGTTTTGTTGGAGTGGAACGCGATCTGCCGTGGCGCCACCGGCAAGGGTTTGACCTTGATCCCCGGCAGGTGCAGGTTGACCAGCTGGCGAATCCGCTCCACCGGGCCGACCTTGAGGTGCGCCGGCAAGCGATGGCGCAGTTCTTCGGAGTCGCAGTTGGCACTGGCGGCCAGGACGAACGAGGCCGACCCCAGCAGCTTGTGGTCGTGCAACGGCGACACGATGATCCCGTACTGACGCGCCTGCAGCACCAGCTCGATAGCGTGCTGTTCGAGCACCATCGACAGCACCTGGCGGATCGCGTCCATCAACTTGCGAAAGCTCGCGCCCTGGTCGCTGTGCTGGTAGCGGCTGTCCAGGCGCGGGCGCTTGCTGTCGCTGGCGAAGGTCGCCAGATCGCCGAGCATGGTCAGCAGCGTGCGGTACAGCTCTTCCGGGTGCACCTGCTCCAGGCCCAGGTAGTGGCGCAGCAACAGCTCGGTGCGGTTGATCAGTTGCAGCATCATGAAGTCGCCGACTTCGGCGCCGCCGACCTTGCCGTTGGAACGGATCCGGTCGGCAATGGTGTCGCCACGGTGGCTGAGCATGCTGATCACTTCTTTCAGGCACGACAGCAGGTAGCTCGAGGCATGGGCGTGGATGAAGGTCGGCACGAAGTCCGGGTCGAGGCTGATCACCCCGTCGGGCGTGGTGTCGAGGACTTCGCAGAGCTTGAGCTTCACATAGGCCTGGTCGCTCTGTTGCTCGCCCAGCAGCAGGCGGAAGTCCGGCCGGGCGCAGCTGACCTGGCTGCTGGAATCGTCGCCGGCGTTGGAGTCGGCCACTTCCGCCTCGTAGGCGGTGTAGCGCGCCAGCACATCGGACTGCTCCGGACGGCGCGACTCGATGTGGTTGCCGGTCACCAGCGGCAAGGCCAGGTAGACCGGGGTGTTGCCGGTGTTCGGCGGCACGTCGAGGGCCAGCGGCTCGGTGTTGCCCCCCAGCTCGAACAGGCTGCCGTCGGGCAGGATGCCGGAGGCCTGGCTGATCACCAGCTTGCCCATGTTGAGGAACTGCAGGTCGATCTCCAGGCTCAGGAAACCCCAGGAATAACTGCCCAGCAACTGGGTGCGGGTTTTCATCTGGTAGTCGTAGTAGCGATCGTTGTGCTGGAAGTGCTGCGGGCGCAGCAACATGCCTTCCTGCCAAATGACTTTATGCACGTTCATGATTACTTGTCCGCCTTGGCGAGCGTTGCGTTGCTGGTGCGGATACCGGCCTGGTCGAGGGTCAGATCGGCTTCGGTCAGCTCCACCGGAGTGAGCTGCACCACATAGCGCCACTGGGCTTCGGAGATATCGCGGTAGGCCGCCAGCACGCCGACGTAGCGGCTGCCTTCTTCGACGCTGAGCTTGAGTTCCACGGTTTCACCCGGGCGCAGTTCCAGTTCTTCGCTGGCCACCATGTCCGGGGCCAGGGACTCCTTGGCGCGCTCGTAGAGGCTGAAGAAATCGGCATTCTCGAAGGCCACCGGATGCTTGAGCTCGATCAGCCGCACCACGATCGGCGACGGGCGACCGTTGAGGTCCGGGTTGAGCTGGTCGCTGGCGGTCAGCTTGAGGTTCAGCTTGGTCATGGTCGAGTACGGCGACAGCGACGAGCAGCCGGCCAGCAACGCCAGGGCGGTCAGCATGGCCAGCGTCTTGAGTAACAGGGTCGAGCAGCGAGACATGCGCATCATCCTTGGTGTTCGGTGTGAAGGGTGGAGATCAGGCGGATCTGTTCTTCGTAGGCCTGGGCGAAGTCACGGGCCAGCAGGCGTTCGCTCCAGTCATCGTCCTGACGCAGGGCCTGGTGATAGCGGTTGTAGGCTCTCCAGCGGCTGCCGGAGGTGGCCAGCAACGGCTTGTTGTCGCGCTCGAAACGCAGGGTCAGCTGCTGCGGCGAGAAATGCTCGAGGGTGCCGCGCACGGCCGCGCGGCTGGCGGTCAGCAGCGCCACCTGGTGCGCCTGCAAATCGCGGAAGGCGCGGGAGATCGCCTGCTCGGCCGGCAGCTGGCCGGGTTTGTTGCCTTGCAGCAGGATGCCTAGCGCTTCGCTGGCGTCCACGGCGAACTTCAGTGGGTTCTTGCTGCCGCCCTGGGCGGTGGTCAGGGCCAGGCGCAGTTCGTTTTTCAGCTCGCTGCGGGTGCGCAGGCTCTGCTGCAGGCCACCGATGCTTTGCTTGAGCAGCCGCGCGGCATCGATTGCCAGGGCTTCGCGGGCGTCGTGATCGAGGCCTTTGAGGTCCACCCCCAGCGCCGCGCCGAAATGCTCCCAGAAGCCTTCGCTCTGGCGTTCCACCGGGGCCGGCTCGACGGCGACCGGCGCCTCGGGCTGCGCCACCAGTTCCGGCACCAGCAGGCTTTCCATGTCGATCCGCGCATAGTCCGCGCGCTGGCGTGGTTCCTGGCGCGGCGTGTTGAGCGCGGTCAGCTCGTCGATTTCCGAATACACCCGCTCCTGCTGGTCCAGCGCGTTGAGCGGGTCGAGGTCGAGGAATGCGTCATCGGGAATGATGCTGCCAGCGGCCTGCGGACGCCCGACTTCAGCGTCGAAGGTCGCCGGATCGCGCACCAGGCGCGCACGGATCTCGAAATCCCCCAGCACATAGATGCTGCCGTGCTCGATACGCTGCGGCTCGCCCTTGCGCAGGCGCGCGCCGCTGTCGCTGGCCTGGATACCGTTGCTGCTGGTATCGGTGAGGAAGAACGTACCGTCGCGGTAGCTGACGATCGCGTGGTGATTGGACAGGTGACGCTTGCGGTCCGGAATGATCCAGTCGCAATCCTCGCCCCGCCCGATCACCCCGCCGGCCTGCTTGAAGGTTTTGCTGCTCAACTCCGTGGGCACGAACTGCTTGGTGTTCAGCATTTCGAAAACCAGTTCCATGATGATGCTCCTTGCGGTCACTTGCCGCGATTGACCGCCTGCGGATCACCCAATGGGCGATAGGTGTTGTCGTTGAATTTGTAATTGCCGCTACAGCCGCCGAGGCCGCTGAGAACGATCAGAGCCAGCAGGGCGGCTTGCCAGTGACGAACAGACATCAGAGGATCTCCATGGGTAGACAATGCACAAAGCGCCGACCCTTGCGGGCGACGCTTGGCGAAACGAAAAAGGCGCTGGGGAAAGTCATGTCGCGCTAACCCTCGAAGTCGCCAAGATTGATGTTCAGCCGCCCGAGGCGGTACAGCAGCGTGCGCCTGGGCAACCCCAGCTCGCGGGCCGCGAGGGTTTGGTTGCCATCGTTCTTGCGCAGGCAATCGAGCAGCAGATGACGCTCGACCTTCTCCAGGCGTTCGCGCAGGTTCAGCCCGGGTTCTTCCGGCAGCGCTTCGATGCTCAGGGAGAAATGCTCGGCCAGCAGCTCGCCGCCTTCGCACAGCAGCACCGCCCGCTCCACCAGGCCCTTGAGCTCGCGCACGTTGCCCGGGAAGGTGTAGCCCGAGAGGTGATTGAGGGCGGTTTCCGACCAGCTCACCGGGTCGCGCTGGAGGAAGGCGCAGGCCTTGTCGGCGAAGTGCCGGGCCAGGTCGAGGATGTCGCCTTCGCGCTGGCGCAGGGCCGGCAACTCGATCGGGAACTGCGCCAGGCGGTAGTACAGGTCCTCGCGAAACTTGCCCTCGCTGACCAGCACCGCCAGGTCGCGGTGGGTCGCGGCGATGATGCGCACGTCGATCTTGTGGGTGTCGTTGGAGCCCAGCGGACGGATCTCGCCCTCCTGCAGCACGCGCAGCAGCTTGGCCTGCAGGGACAGCGGCATGTCGCCGATCTCGTCCAGCAACAGGGTGCCGCCATTGGCCGCGTCGAACAGCCCCGGACGGTCGCGATCGGCGCCGGTGAAGGCGCCCTTGCGGTAGCCGAACAGCTCGCTCTCCAGCAGGTTCTCCGGGAACGCCGCGCAGTTCTGCACGATGAACGCCTGGGAGCGCCGCGGGCCGTAGTCGTGGATGGCCCGCGCCACCACTTCCTTGCCGGTGCCGGTCTCGCCGCGCAGCAATACGGTGTAGGGGCTGTGCAGCACCTTGCTGATCAACTGGTAGGTCTGGCGCATGGCCGTGCTGTTGCCGATCAACCCGTAGCCGCTGGCGCTGACCGGGGTGCTGGCCACAGGCACCGCGTCGCCCACCGGACGCCGCAGGCGTTGCAGCAGATGCAGTTGCCCAAGCACAAACGAGCCCAGCTGGCCCATGGAATCGGCGAAGCCCTGCAGGTCGATATGTTCGCGACTGGCGCACAGCAGCAGGCCCTCGACAGCCTTTTGCGTGTTCACCAGCGGCACGCACAACAGCGACTGCCAGGGCGTGTCCCGGGCCGGCAGGAAACTGGTTTCGTGCAGGCTGCCGCTCAACCCCACCAGGCTCACCACGCGGTTCTGGCACAGGGCGAACTGCAGCAGCTGCTCACCGTTGTAGTCCGCCGGCAGGCTTGCCGCTTCCCGCGGTTGCAGGATGCCGCCCAGGCATTCGGCGCTGAGGCCGAGCCGGGTATGGGTGGCATCGAGCAGGTACAGCTGGCTCAGCTCGCAACCGCTGAGCCCGGCCACGCCGCGCACGAAATCGCCCAGCAGCGCGCCACCGTCGGCCGCCCGCGACAGGCTGGCGAACTGCGCCAGCAGCGCCTCGGCGTAGATCAGCGGTTGCGGTACACGAGTGAACATCACACCCACCTCAGGCGAACTCGCAGGTCACGCCGCCGCTGCTGTCGAGCGTCGCGTGCACGCGCTTGAGGTTCTCGCCGGTGGCCATGGCGTCCAGCAGGCGGTCGGCCACCAGCGGCAGTACGTGCAGGTCGAGCAGATGATCGATCAGGCGCGCGCCGCTTTCGCTCTGGGTGCAACGCTCGGCCAAGTGGTCGACCAGGTTCTGGCAGTGAGTGAAATCCAGCTGGCGACGGTTCAGGCGCTCACCTAAACGGCCCAGCTTGATTTCGATCAGCTCGCGCAGCACCGGGCCGCCCACCGGGTAGTACGGCACCACGCGCATGCGCGCCAGCAGCGCCGGCTTGAAGTGCTTGCTGAGCACCGGGCGGATGGTCTCTTCCAAGGTCTCGGCGCTCGGCCGCTCGCCGTTCTCGCACAGCGCGCTGATGCGGTCGCTGGCCAGGTTCGAGGTCATCAGGATCAGGGTGTTGCGGAAGTCGATCTCGCGCCCTTCGCCGTCGTTGGCCACGCCCTTGTCGAAGATCTGATAGAACAGGTTGAGCACGTCCGGGTCGGCTTTCTCGACCTCGTCGAGCAGAATCACCGAATAGGGTTTCTGCCGCACCGCCTCGGTGAGCATGCCGCCCTCGCCATAGCCGACGTAGCCTGGCGGTGCACCGATCAGGCGCGACACGGTGTGCTTCTCCTGGAACTCGGACATGTTGATGGTGGTGATGAAGCGATCGCCGCCGTACAGCAGGTCGGCCAGGGCCAGGGCGGTTTCGGTCTTGCCGACGCCGCTCGGGCCCACCAGCAGGAATACGCCCACCGGCGCGTCCGGCTTGTTCAGGCCGGCGGCGGTGGCGCGCATCGAGCGGTCCAGCGCATGCACCGCCTGCTCCTGACCACGAATGCGCGCGCGCAGGTCGGTGGCGAAACTCGCGACCTTGGCGTTGTGCTCGCGGGCCAGTTGCGCCAGCGGCACGCCGGTCCAGGCACTGATCACTTCGGCCACCAGGCGCGGGCAGACTTCGAAGCTGACCAGGCGCTCCTGGCTCTGGGCATCGCTCAGGGCGCGATGGGTTTCGTTGAGCGCGGCTTCCAGCGCCTCGACGCTCTGCCCTTCTTCCACTTCAGCGGCGAGGGTTTCGATCACCGTGCCTTCGGCGTCTTCTTCCACCGACACCCGCGGCAGCTGGTTGGCCGCGTCGCGAGCCTTGGCCAGTTGCTGGCGCAGTTCGAGCAGGCGCTCGGCCAGGGTGCGCTGTTCGCTCCACAGAGTTTCCAGGGCTTGTTGCTCGGCCTCGGCTTCGGCCAGGCGGGCCTCCAGCGCGTCCAGGGCTTCCTGGTCGATCACCAGGCCCGCTTCGGCATCGCGGCGCAACGCCTGACGCTGACGGCCGCCTTCGGCCAGTTCGCCACGCAGGCGCTCCAGGCTCTCCGGCGCCGCCGCCAGGCTGATGCGCACCCGGGCACAGGCGGTGTCGAGCACGTCCACCGCCTTGTCCGGCAGCTGGCGGCCGGCCAGGTAGCGGGCCGACAGTTCGGCCGCGGCCACCACTGCGTCGTCGCGCAGGTAGATACCGTGGCTCTTCTCGTAGACCTGGGCCAGGCCACGCAGGATGGTCACCGCCTCGCTGACGGTCGGCTCGTGCAGCTGCACCGGCTGGAAGCGACGGGCCAGGGCCGGGTCTTTCTCGAAGTACTTCTTGTACTCGGCCCAGGTGGTGGCGGCGATGGTGCGCAGCTCGCCACGGGCCAGGGCTGGCTTGAGCAGGTTGGCCGCGTCGGAACCGCCGGCGTTGCCACCGGCGCCGATCAGGGTGTGGGCTTCGTCGATAAACAGAATGATCGGCTTAGGCGAAGCCTTGACCTCGTCGATCACGCCCTTGAGGCGGCGCTCGAACTCACCCTTCACGCTGGCGCCCGCTTGCAGCAGGCCCATGTCCAGCGACAGCAGCTCGACGCCCTTGAGCACTTGCGGCACTTCACCGGCGGCGATGCGCGAGGCCAGGCCTTCGACCACCGCGGTCTTACCGACACCGGCTTCGCCGACCACGATCGGGTTGTTCTTGCGGCGACGGGCAAGGATGTCGACCATCTGGCGGATCGCGCCATCGCGGCACAGCACCGGGTCAAGCTTGCCCTCGCGCGCCTGCTGGGTCAGGTTGTGGGTGAAGCGCTGCAACAGCGATTCGCCCGGCGCCGCCGGCTTGCCGCTGGCCGGCTCTTCCTTCTGCGACAGGGCGAAATCCTTCAGGCGCTCGGTGTTCAACTTGGCCAGCAGCGGCTGGTAACGGCTACCGGCGTAACGCATCGGGTTGCGCAGCAGCGCGAGGATCAGCGCCGCCTGCTCGACCTGGCTCTGGCCCAGTTCGAGGTTGGCCACCAGCAAGGCGTCCTGCAGCCACTGCACCAGCTCCGGGGCGAACACCGGGTTGCGCGAGGCACTGTGCTCGACCCGCGATTGCAGCGCCGCGCTCAGCTCGCCGGCATCCACTTCGGCGTCCTGCAACGCGCGTGCGAGCAAGCCTTGCGGACGCTCCAGCAAGCCCAGCAGCAGGTCTTCGACCAGGATCTTGCTGCCGCCCCGGGCGACGCAGCGTTCGGCGGAGCTTTCCAGGTCACGGCGGGTTTCGGCGTCCAGCGCCTGGATCAGTTGCTGCAGGTCTACGTTGATCATGTCATCTGTCCTTAATGAATTTTGCTGCCCAGGGTCACCACGCCGTCCGCGCGTTCGCGACCGAGCCAACTGGTCCACCCGAGGCGACAGGCGTTCTGCTCACCGATGCGCAGTTCGCGGATTTCCTCCTGGCGCAGGACCAGGCGAATGTCGTAGTCCAGCGGGTCACGCAGGGTGAACCGCACCAGCGCGCACAGCGGCTGGTAGCCGAAACCGATCGGCAGGAATTCGTGGAAGCGTTGCCAGTCGAGCTGGCGGATATGGATGCGGAACTTGCCGCTGCGGTCGCGCACCCGTTCGCCCAGCACCAGGTCTTCGCCGAGCTGGCTATTGGCGCGGCCGAGGCGGTTGCGCTGCTCTTCGAGAATCTCCACCCGGCGCTCGATGCACTGCTCAATCACCAGGTCCGCATGCTTGAAGTAGTAGCGCAGCACGGCCTCGATCAGCGCCGCCGAGTGGGCCCGCAGGCTGAGCAGGCCAAGGTACGGCAGCAGGCGCTTCCAGTTCAGCTCCTTGGCCTTGCGGATGTCCTCGCCGCCGAGGCCGATCAGGGCGAACAGCTGGGCGGAAAACGGGTCGAGCGCGCCGCTCTTGAAGCTGGCGCGGTAGCGGTACTTGCGCCAGATCGGCAGCATCAGCCGTTGCAGGCGATGGTGGAACAGGTCGAGGAAGTTGCGGGTCGGGTTGCCGTCTTCGCTGTCGCCCAGGGCTTGTTCACCGTAGAACGCCGGCAGCGGCGAGCCGGAACCGAACAGCCCGATCAGGTTGAACCGCAGGCGCGCGCGCATCTGCCCGTGCTCTTCGAAAAACTCCACGCGATCGACGTCGCTGCCAGGGAAACCCAGGCTCGGATTGGCCTGGAATTCCAGCTGGTCGTAGAGATCCTCTTCGCTCAGGCCCGGGTGGGAATCGCGCAGCCGGTCCACCACCAGCAGCACGGCCTGAAACAGCGAGTACTCGCGAATGACCCGGGTCAGCCCACTTAAAGCAGGGGCTGTAGACCCATACGTGGTGTCCATTGGTACACCTCTCCCTGTGTACTTTTTACCCGCAGCTCGTGGTACGAGTTGAGACTGGCGTAAAGAGCGAAAAACTCGTTGAGAACCGAGGCGAAGACGAACATGTCGCCCTCACCGATATAGCCTTCCGGATCGATGGTCAGCTCGGTGCGCAAACCGCGCAGTGGCAGGCCCCGATGCAACCGGTCGACATGCTCGTGGCGGATCGACTTGAGCCCGCCCAGCAGGCGCTTGCTGACCTTTTCCAGGTGCTGGTCGTAGTAGCGCGGCAAGTCGTAGGTTTCGAGAATCACCTTGAGCGCATCGACGTTGGCCAGCGACAGATAGTTGAGCGACATGTTGCTGATCAGCTTCCACAGGAAGTCGCGGTTCAGCGGTGGCGCGTAGCTCGAGGTGGCCGGGGTGATGTTGCGGAAACTGAGGAACTCCGGGGTTTCCTCGCACGCCTGGTTGATCTCGCCGAGCTTGAGCCGGCGCGGCAGGTTCTGGTTGGTGCAGGTCAGCTCGATGGACAGGGTTTCGTGGGCTTCGGTGTGGCGGATGCCGAAGCTCAGGTAAGTGTCCAGACCGTCGTGCAGCAGCGAGGAACGCTGGCGGATGCTGTAGTGCGGGCGGCTTTGCGGGACGTCGAAACTCGGGTCGTGCTCGAAGGATTCGAACGGCACGTATTCCTGGTAGCCCAGGCCGCCGGGCTTCCAGCCGGTCACGGTTTCCACCGAGAATACGCCGCAGTTTTCCAGGTCGTACTCAGCCGGCAGCAGCAGGTACTCGTCCTGCTTGCCGTCGAGGCGGATCGGCAAGGCGTCGTGCTTGAACAGGTTGGCGATCGGCGTGCAATACAGCTTCACGTTGTCCAGGGTCGGCCGCAGGCGCTGGATGCCGCTCTTGCGGATGTCGAAGCGCACTTCCAGGCCGTGCAGCTGCTTGAGGGTGTCCTCCGGCAGCGACTTGAGCAGGTCCAGGCCGTTCAGGTCGACGAACAGGAACTTGTCCTGGAAGGCGAAATACTCCTGCAGGTAGCGATAGCCGCGGAAGGTGTTCAGCGGATACGGGATCAACGCCTCTTCCTCGGCAAAGCCCACCGGCTGCACGCGGTTGCCGGGCATCTTGAACGACATGGCATTGCCGCTGACACCCGGGAACGGCTTGCCGTCCATGCCCAGCGGCACCAGCTCGATGCCTTCCAGGTTGCGCAGCAGGCTCAGGTAGAGCATCTGGCTGATGTAGCGCTCGCCCGCCAGGTGCAGGCGCAGGCGGCTGAGGTTCAGCTCGCCGAGGTGGCCGTCGCAGCTCATCTCCAGGCGCAGGCTGAGCAGCGCGCCGTCGCCTTTCACCGAGTAGTTCAGCGCCGTCAGGTCCAGCGGCAGAACTTCGGTCGGGTAGCAGGTGCGGAAGCGGCAGCGCACGTCATCGATGGGCTTGCTCTCCACCGGCGTATCACGCTCCACGCGCAAGGCCGGCCCGGACTGCTTCAGCGGGTCGAACTGCAAAATGCTGAACGCCGGCAACGGCCGCATGTAGTTCGGCCACAAGAGGTGCATCAGCGAGTGGCTGAGTTCCGGCAGCTCGTCGTCGAGCTTCTGTCGCAGGCGACCGGTGAGAAAGGCGAAACCTTCGAGCAGGCGCTCCACATCCGGGTCCCGCCCGGCCTGGCCCAGGAACGGCGCCAGGGCCGGACTACGCTCGGCGAAACGGCGACCCAGCTGGCGCAGCGCGGTGAGTTCGCTTTGGTAGTAGTGGTTAAAGGACACGGGGGTTACCTGTCTGATCAATAATTTTTTAGTTCGAAAGCTGCACGCACTTCAATTCCAACCGCCCCATCGTTCCACAACCAATCGCGCAACTAACGCCAACCCGCTCATAGAAGCCGTAAGCCCACCATATGCAATTGCCCTTACCGGGTTATCCGGAAGAAAATAGAACAACACAACACCCAACATCAAAACCAACAGTAAAATTTTCAAATATATCTTCGGTACAAAAAAAACAACAAAGTTAACAAAAATAAAAAAATAAAACGTCAACTCAGCAGTACCACCTATCGCTGCTCCACGGTCTGTAAACCCGCCCATATTTTCTTTGTAGTAAGCAACACCAAAATCATGAACAAAGAAATACAAAACACCAGCCAAAAAATAAACTACAGCGCCCGCAAAGATTTTAAATTTCATGGCTTCCACGTTTTATATTTCGCCAATGTGCCGGAATCAATCAAAGTTTTCAGTCGCGTAGCTGAAGATGGCTTGAATACTGTACTCGCCACCGTTGCCCCACTAGGCCCGAACCTCTGAGCACTCATCGGCCTTTTCTCAAGTACCAATTCAAAGTTTTCGGACGCCCATAAACATGCCCTTATGATTATGAAATTGTCGTATACGTTCTCACTTCCATTGTCACTTCCACCGAGTGTTCCATCAGCCCAGTCGAGTCCGGTCTGACCTGTTTTCAGAATCGCGGCATCAACCTCGCGGGTTTCCTCCCAGTACTTCCGGAAGGTATCCACCGCAAATGGAATCTGTCCCAGGCCGTCAGTCCAATAAGGATCACCTTCGACTAAGCAAAGTAGAAATTTAGCGCCCCCTTCAGATTGCTTTTTCCAATCCCCTGGCAGATTTCTGTAGTAAACAAAAGATGGTCGGTCAACAATTGCAAAATCTATAATCGTTTGCCATGTGTGCTGTTTGTAGGCATCGTACACCTCCGAGCCTTCAACACTACTCTTAGGATTTACCCATAGCCGCTCACGATAGAAGTCAGCCAACGGCTCAAACCATTGAATCTTTTCAGCGTAAAGTTTATCAGCACTTAAAATTCGAAATGGCTTATCACAGACATCAGGCCGCACTGCAAATAAAGGCATGCCATTGGAACGAGTCACCAACCAGATATCTGGAAGATGCAGATCCGCAGGATTTGTATCATTACTGGCAGTGGTTTTATTATCCAGCCTTAATGCAGTAGTGCCATTTTCCGTAACAAAGGTGTAAGGCACACCATCGACTTCAACTATTGTTTCCAAGGCCTTACTCCGACGTTACAAAAATCGAGACAGCCTCAGGATTCTGCCCCGTAGAAAAACAGCCAGTTTTTCCGGCCTGTGCAGTACCGAACTTTTCTATCCCACTTTCGGACGTGATTCGGTAACTCAACCCATCTACCGCCTTCCCACTGGCCGTTTTAAAGGCAAACACTCGATTGAAAACACCGGGAATAACTACCGGCAACGGCGGCACAAACTGCGCTGGCGAATGCGAATTGCCGATAATCACCGTCCCCGAGCCGGCCGTGACCGTGTTGCCGTGGGTGCCCACCGAGCCGACAGTCGCCGCCGGCTTGCCATTGATCAGCACGGTAGTCGCCAGGCCGCCGGACATCGCGCCGCCACAGGCCGAGGCATCGCCTTGGCGGGCGGCCGAGAGGCCGTCGAAGAACACATCGCCGGAACCGGCGGCGATCGGGTTGGTTGCGTGGCCGGGGAGCGGGCAGGCGGTGGGGTCGCTGACGCGTGCTGCGGGTTTACCTGACATCCTCGTCTCCTTAACTGACCTTGACCTGACCGCTGCCATCCAGGCGCGCGGAAAAACTGACCTGGCGCTTGAACCCGTCCACCTCAAGCAGGCCTTCGATATTGAAAGCCAGCTTGAGCTGGTCGTGATCGCGCGGCAGGGAAACGACACGCACATTGCTCAGACGCGGCTCGTAGGCTTCGATGAAGCTTTCGATGGCCAGGCGGGCCTGGCTCAGGGCGTCGTGCAGGCTCAGGCGCATGTCGTTGAGATCGGGCAACCCGTAATCGGACAGCGTCTGCACGCTGCCCGCACGGGTGCTGAGCATCTTGCCCAGATGGGCAGCCACCGACGCCATGGCGGAAACCTCGCGGCTCCAGCCGACACGTTTGTCGGCCTCGCCACTCAGGCGTTCGAAAAGGCTGCCGTATCCGGTCATGACCTAGCTCCTGGTTACTCTTTGTCCAGCTTGCCAACCAGCGACAGGGTGAAATCGGCACCCATGTACTTGAAGTGCGGGCGCACGTTCAGGCTGACGCGGTACCAGCCCGGCTCACCTTCCACATCGCTGACGATGATCTGCGCAGCGCGCAGCGGACGACGGCCACGCACTTCGGCGCTCGGGTTTTCCTGGTCGGCGACGTACTGGCGGATCCACTTGTTGAGTTCCAGCTCGAGGTCGGTACGCTCTTTCCACGAACCGAGTTGCTCGCGCTGCAGCACTTTGAGGTAGTGAGCCAGGCGGTTGACGATCATCATGTACGGCAGCTGGGTGCCGAGCTTGTAGTTCAGCTCTGCAGCCTTGCCTTCGGCGCTGATGCCGAAGAACTTCGGCTTCTGCACCGAGCTTGCGGAGAAGAACGCCGCGTTGTCGCTGCCTTTGCGCATGGTCAGGGAGATGAAGCCTTCCTCGGCCAGTTCGTATTCACGACGGTCGCTGACCAGTACCTCGGTCGGGATCTTGGTTTCGATCTCGCCCATGCTTTCGAAGTGGTGCAGCGGCAGGTCTTCCACCGCGCCACCGCTCTGCGGGCCGATGATGTTCGGGCACCAGCGGAACTTGGCGAAGCTGTCGGTCAGCTTGGTACCGAACGCGTACGCGGTGTTGCCCCACAGGTAATGCTCGTGGCTGTTGGCAACGGTTTCCTTGTAGACGAAGGACTTGACCGGGTTCTCTTCCGGATCGTACGGGTTGCGCAGCAGGAAGCGCGGTACGGTCAGGCCGATGTAGCGCGAGTCTTCCGACTGGCGGAAGCTCTGCCATTTGGCGAATTGCGGACCTTCGAAGTGATCCTTCAGATCCTTCAGGTCCGGCAGGCCGGTGAAGCTTTCCAGGCCGAAGAATTTCGGACCGGCCGCGGCGATGAACGGCGCGTGGGACATGCAGGCAACGCTGGACACGTACTGCATCAGCTTCACGTCAGGCGAGCTTGGCGACATGAAGTAGTTGGCGATGATCGCGCCCACCGGCTGGCCACCGAACTGGCCGTATTCAGCGGTGTAGATGTGCTTGTACAGGCCGGCCTGCATCACTTCCGGCGAATCTTCGAAGTCGTCCAGCAGGTCCTGCTTGGAGACGTTGAGGATTTCGATCTTGATGTTTTCGCGGAAGTTGGTGCGGTCGACCAGCAACTGCAGGCCACGCCAGGCCGATTCCAGGGACTGGAAGTCTTCGTGGTGGAGGATTTCGTCCATCTGGCGGCTGAGCTTGGCATCGATCTCGGCGATCATGCGGTCAACCATGGCCTTCTTGACTGGCTCGCCATCGTTCTGAGGCTTGAGCAGCTCTTCGATGAAGGCCGACACGCCGCGCTTGGCGATGTCGTAGGCTTCGTCGTCCGGAGTCAGGCGGGTTTCGGCGATGATGCTGTCGAGAATGCTGTACTCGCCGTTCTCGTTGCTTTTCTGTTGTGCTGCACTAGTGCTCATAGTGTTTGGCTTCCTTGACTGATGGAGACTCAGGCTTCGGTGGCTGCGGCGTTCAGGCCCAGCTCACCGAGTACACGACCGCGCGATTCGTCGTCGGCGAGTACACCTTCGATGGCTTTACGGAATGCAGGGGCGTTACCCAGCGGCCCCTTGAGGGCCACCAGCGCGTCGCGCAGTTCCATCAGTTTTTTCAGCTCAGGCACTTGCTCGACCAGGCTGGCCGGGTTGAAGTCCTTCATCGAGTTGACGCGCAGCTTGACCGCCAGCTCTTCGGTGTCGCCCTCTTCCTGAAGACGGTTAGGCACGCTCAGCGTCAGGCTCAGCTCCTGCTTGGCCAGCACTTCGTCGAACGTCATTTTGTCGATGCTGATCGGCTTGCGGTCTTCCACTTTGCGCTCGTCCACGCGCTGGGTGTAATCACCGATTGCCAGTAGCTTCAACGGCAGTTCAATCTCTTCCTGAGCACCGCCGGTGGCGGGTTTGAAGGTGACGTTGATGCGTTCCTTGGGGGCTACCGAGCCTTCTTTGGCCATGGCTTTTCTCCTTGCGGTTGTTGGCCCTGGGGCCTATTCGAGTACCACTTCGAGGTCGAGGTGGCACAGCCTGCGATAAATCTCTTCCTTGCGTTCTCGCACTGCGTGGTTCTGCGGCAACAACTCACAGCAGCTATGCAGGAGGTGCAGCACTTCCAACGCAAGATCCGGCTCCCAGGCATGCAGGCCCGAGCTCAGTAATTCTTGATCGAGGGTTTCGAGCTGGGTCTTGGCCAGCTCGTATTTCTTGGCCATGAAGCACAGCCGCGCCAGGCTGAACTGCCAGAAAAACCTCACCCGCCCGCCATGGGCGTTCTGCAGGCCTTGCTTGAGGACCTGCACGGCGGCCTTGAGGCCGTCCTTGCGCAGGATCGGCAAGACCTCTTCGAGGGCTTCTTCCCAGGCCGGCTGGCTGGCGGTCGCTTCGACCTTGCGCGGCGCGCTGGCGCTTTGCAGATGGGGCATGACGTGGGCGCTGATCCAGCCGCGGGTGGCCGGGTCGGCGAAAGGCGCGCCGTCGTGGAAACGCAACTCAACCACCCCCGGCAGGCGCTGCAACAGGAGCGCGAAGTGAAACTCCACTTCGCGCATCGCCTGATCGGCGTTCAGCCCCTGCAGGCATTCCCAGACCATGCGCTGGCCGTCGAACCAGAACGGCGCCCTGGCCAGGCTGGCTTCGAGCTCCACCAACAGGTCGGCGTATTGCCCATTGGCAAAACGCTCCTGGTAGGTCTTGAGCTTGTCGGCCGGCAGCCCGCGCAACGCAGTGATCTGCTCGGCGTTGCGCTCCGGGACGGCATCGATGGGCAACCACAGCATGGTGCGGTTCAGGCGCAGGGCGCGTACGTCAGTGGCCTTCTGCTTGAGCCACCAGGCGCTCAGCGGGCGGGCGTTTTCCTGCATCGCACGCAGGGCCTTCTGCGCTTCCTTCTCGTTGTCGATCGGCGCGCCAGGCGTGAACAGCTGGGTCGCGGCCTGCTTGACCTGGGCCACCACCGCGCCCACGGCGCCGGGTTCTGGCTGATTGTCGGCGGCGCGCTGGACCATGGTCGACAGCCGCCGGCAGATCGGCAGCAGCAAGGGCGCGTTGTCACCCAGATGCTCGGTGAGCGCGGCATCGAGCCCTTCCAGGTGTTCCACCAGGCGGCGGAACAGCGGCAACTGCTCCTTGATCGCGATGTTTTCGCCCAGCACCTGCTCAAGACGCGGCACCAGCCAGCCGACGGCGGCAGCCCGGGTACGCAGCTTGGCGGGGTGGACCTGCGCCCAATGCTGTTCGCACAGGTGCTGCAGAAGACCAAGGCCGGCCAGCAGGCCGGGGAAGGATTCACGCTGATACAAGGCCCAGGTGAGCCAGGCGGCCACCCGCAGATCCTTGGACTGGGTACGCAGCAGCGCTTCACTGTTTTCGAGGATTTTCAGCCAGTCGATCTGACCGCTTTCGTGCATGGATTGGGCTTTGCCCAGCTCACTTTCCAGTGCCTCGTATTCGCTGGAGAAGCGAACGTCCTCGCCCGCAAAACTCTCTTTGGAAACAGAGGCCTTGGCGAGTTCGAGGTAATGGGCAGAAAGTTTACTTGAGTAGGACATCCATGGCCTTTTTCGAGATTACGGTCTATACGCCCGCGAGACATTTTTCGCGTGCTTGACAGTATCAAAGAGCGTACTCATCCAATTGAGCCTGCTCTTTCAAGAGCGCGCATCGTAATCAGTATGATGGCCACTAGCAAGCATCCCCTCAAACAACAAGACGAACTGTCATCGGCTGTTCGTAAGAGATTGCCTTATATATGGCAGGGTTTCCCCCTAGACAACCAGTTGAATCCCTATTCCAACCAGCAACGCCAGAAGCCGCGAGCCAGAGCCTTGCGCGATATAAACCAGAGAGCGATTCAATGATTAAGGGGTAATGCCAGACAGAATCGAAAGTGCCGGGTACGGAAATAAATCCTAATTCTGAACTTTTATGAAAGAGTGCAGTCGCGGACGCCTCTAACTTTGTAAAGTGCCACCAATATGATGGCACTCAAGACGATAGTTTGCCATCAAACAGCCTGTATGTTTTTTGAGCAATACAGATGTAGTTCCTCGCGAAACTTGCTGCATGCATTCCCATTCTTTATATGCCGAACAATCATTCATAAAAAATGGGCATCCGAGTTATCGGCTTGCCCATTTTTCAATACGGTTCTCCCTGCTATCGAGGGAGTTCGCAACAGTTATGGATTGACGCTGTCTTTCAGCGATTTGCCTGGCTTGAAGGCTACGGTGTTGCTGGCCTTGATCTTCACCGGCTCACCGGTTTGCGGGTTCTTGCCGGTACGGGCGCCACGGTGACGCTGCAGGAAGGTTCCAAAACCTACCAGGGTGACGCTGTCTTTGCGATGCAGGGCGCCGGTGATTTCTTCGAGAACGGCATTGAGAACGCGGTTGGCTTGTTCTTTGGTCAGATCCGCTTTTTCAGCAATTGCAGCGGCGAGTTCTGGTTTACGCATAGTGAAGCCTCTTTGACGGTTTTTTGTTGTTATGTCCGTGCTGTTCTTCCGGAACAGCGCCCAAGGCGCCGCAGGCTCTACTCTGCGGCAGACGGGTGTGAGGATGGCACGCAGTTAGGAGTGGCGCCAGTCTCTGCGCGACCTTTGTAGTGGCAAACACATGATTATTCCGACAGAACGACCGGTATTTAGGCCAACAAGCCGGGAAGCTCTTTGTTCAGGGCCAGTTTGTCCATGACCGCGGCCCCGGTCAGCGCATAGCCCAGCAGTTTGCCGCTGGCATCGCGGCACAGCGCCTTGATGTCGGCGCCCTGCCCTTCGACCGTCCACACGCCCTCCAGGCCGCGTGGCGGTGGCGAAACCACCAGCGGGCAGACCGGGGTTTTCACGGTGATCGGCATCGGGCCGTAGCTGACTGCCGTCGGGTTACCCGCCAGGGTCTGCGCCAGCGCTCGCGCACAACTCATGAGGGGCATGACGTACAACAGATTCAGCCCATCGACCTCGGCGCAGTCGCCCAAGGCATAAATGTTGGCGTGGGAGGTCTTGAGATGCCGGTCCACCACCACTCCACGGTTGACCATCAACCCCGCGGCGGCGGCCAGGTCGATACGCGGACGCAGGCCGATCGCCGACACCACCAGGTCGCAGGCAATCACCTCACCGTCGGACAGGTGCGCCTCGAGGCCATCCGCCGTGCGCTGCAAGCGATTGAGTACCGGCCCCAGGTGGAAGCGCGCGCCCAGGCTTTCCAGCCCGGCCTGCACCGCGGCGGCGGCCGCAGGGTGCAGCAACGTCGGCATGACCTGCTCGCAAGGCGCCACCAGGTCCACTGCATAACCGCCGAGGATCAGGTCGTTGGCGAACTCGCAGCCGATCAGACCGGCGCCCAGCAGCAACACCCGGCGCTTGCCGGCCGCGGCCGCGCGAAAGCGCGCGTAGTCTTCCAGATCGTTGATCGGGAAGATCAGGTCGCCGGCATCACCCTCCACCGGTACGCGCACGGTTTCCGCGCCCCAGGCGAGGATCAGGTCGCGATAGTTCACCGCTTCTTCACCAATCCACAGGCGCTTGTGGCCAGGGTCGATGCCGCTGATGCGGGTATGGGTGCGCACCTCGGCCTTCAACTGCTCAGCCATGGCGCCGGGCTCGGCCATGCTCAGGCCGTCGGCTTCCTTGTTCTTGCCGAAGCCGGTGGAAAGCATCGGCTTGGAATAGGAACGCCCGTCATCGGCGGTGATCAGCAGCAGCGGCGTTTCGCTATCGAGCTTGCGAAACTCCCGGGCCAGGTTGTAGCCGGCCAGCCCGGTGCCCACGATGACGACAGGTGCGTTCATTCCTTACTCCTTCAGGTTCAGGGGATCACAGGGTGTGATCAGCCGATTTCGATCATTTCGAAATCCATTTTGCCGACGCCGCAATCCGGGCAGAGCCAGTCTTCAGGCACGTCTTCCCAGCGGGTACCGGGCAAGATTCCGTCGTCCGGCCAGCCATCGGCTTCGTTGTAGATCAGGCCGCAGACCACACATTGCCACTTTTTCATTTACGCGTTTCCTCAGGTTCTCAGGCTGTTGCCGGCAGGATGGTCGATGAATCGACTCTGGATGACGCCAGGGGGCGCGTCCGGCCCAGCGCGTTTTGTACTGATGAGCACCGACGGATGCAAGCACGTTCGCTGCGGGCGGCCGCTCCATTGCGGCAAAATCGCCTGGCGCCATGCTAAGCTCGCGGCCTCATTTGCTGCCAATAATGACCCACTGTGCCGCACTCAATCTCTGCATTTTCCACCCCGGACTGGCTCTCGCAAAGCCGGCTGACGCCCCTCCCCGACGCACAGACCCTCGACTGGCTGTTCGATGAAGGTTCGCTGACCCGGCGCCTGACCCGTCTCTCCAGCGACGGCTTCAGCGTGACGCCGCTGGTCGAGGGCTGGCAGCCCCTGCGCGCCGACGAATGCGCCGCGCTGGACCTGCAGCCAGGCAGCCAGGGCTGGGTACGCGAGGTGTATCTGCGCGGTCACGGCCAGGCCTGGGTATTCGCCCGCAGCGTGGCGGCCCGCAGTGCCCTGCAGGACGGCGGGCTGAACATGGACGAGTTGGGCAGCCGCTCCCTGGGCGAACTGCTGTTCTGTGACCAGGCCTTTCAGCGCCGCCCCATCGAGGTCTGCCATTACCCACGCCCATGGCTGCCCGACGAGGTGCAGGCCGACGATCTCTGGGCCCGCCGTTCGCGCTTCGATCGCGCAGCCCTGAGCGTGCTGGTCGCCGAAATCTTCCTGCCGTCCCTGTGGAGCGCCGTCGGCGCCCAGCCGGAGAACCGCTGATGTATCAGAGCCTGCTCAAATCCCTCAACCGCCTGAATCCGCGCGCCTGGGACTTTATCCAGCTGACCCGCATGGACAAGCCGATCGGCATCTACCTGCTGCTCTGGCCGACCCTCTGGGCCCTGTGGATTGCCGGCGAAGGCTCGCCATCGCTGGCCAATATCGTGATTTTCGTCCTTGGCGTAACCCTCACCCGGGCCGGCGGCTGCGTGATCAACGACTGGGCCGACCGCAAGGTCGACGGCCATGTGAAGCGCACCGAACAGCGCCCACTAGTCAGCGGCAAGATCAGCTCCAGGGAAGCCCTGGTGTTCTTCGCCGTGCTGATGTTCATCAGCTTCCTGCTGGTGCTGTGCACCAACGCGACGACCATCTGGCTGTCGCTGGGCGGCCTGGCCCTGGCGGCCAGCTACCCCTTCATGAAGCGTTACACCTATTACCCGCAAGTGGTGCTGGGCGCAGCGTTCTCCTGGGGCATCCCGATGGCCTTTACCGCCGAGACCGGCGAGCTGCCGGCCACCGCCTGGTTGCTGTACATCGCCAACCTGCTGTGGACCGTGGGTTATGACACCTATTACGCAATGACCGACCGCGACGACGACCTGAAGATCGGGGTGAAATCCACCGCGATCCTGTTCGGCGAAGCCGACCGGGTAATCATCCTGACCCTGCAGGGCCTGGCGCTGGTGTGCCTGCTGCTGGCGGGTGCGCGTTTCGAGATGGGTATCTGGTTCCACCTGGGCCTGCTGGTGGCGGCCGGGTGTTTTGCCTGGGAGTTCTGGTACACCCGCGATCGCGACCGGATGAAGTGCTTCAAGGCCTTCCTGCATAACCACTGGGCGGGGTTGGCGATTTTCCTGGGGATAGTCGTGGATTACGCCGTTCGCTGAAGATCGTTATCGCGGGCCAGCCTCGCTCCTACGTAGGAGCGAGGCTGGCCCGCGATGAAAGCACCAAGGTCAATCAGGCTTGGCCACTTTCCAGGCGCCATCCATCTTGCCGTCGCCGGTCATGTCACCGGCTTTCTTGTCCATCACGAAGGTGTACAGCGGCTTGCCGTCGTAGGCCCACTGCATGGAGCCGTCGTCACGCTTGATAACGGTCCACTCGCCCATCGCCTTGTCACCGCTCGCGGCCATCAGCGGCGGCCAGTTGGCGGCGCACTTGTCGTTGCACATGGACTTGCCGCCGCTGTCCTTGGCAAAGGTGTACAAGGTCATGCCCTTGTGGTCGACGAACATACCGTCTTTGGTCATCGCCGGTTCCGCAGCGAACGCCAGCCCCGGCAGGGCCAGCGCAGCGCTCAGCAACAGGGCTTTCCAGGATTGCGTGAGTTGAGTCATGGAAACCTTCTTTGGTGGTTGTCAGGATTCGGACCCAAAGCTTAGTCCACGAATGCAGCCCTCGCACCAGCACCTAAAATACTGTCACACGACTGCAATAATTCCGTTATCTAATGCGGCGCAAGACAGTTAAATGACAAGAGGATTAAGCATGGTTGGCAGGAGCATTCTGATCGTTGACGACGAAGCGCCCATTCGCGAAATGATCGCCGTTGCGTTGGAAATGGCCGGCTACGACTGCCTGGAGGCGGAGAACTCCCAGCAGGCCCATGCCATCATCGTCGACCGCAAGCCCGACCTGATCCTGCTCGACTGGATGCTGCCCGGCACCTCCGGCATCGAGTTGGCCCGGCGCCTGAAACGCGATGAGCTGACCGGTGACATCCCGATCATCATGCTCACCGCCAAGGGCGAAGAGGACAATAAGATCCAGGGCTTGGAAGTCGGCGCCGACGACTACATCACCAAGCCATTCTCCCCTCGCGAGCTGGTCGCGCGCCTCAAGGCCGTGCTGCGCCGCGCTGGCCCGACCGACGGCGAGGCACCGATCGAAGTCGGCGGCCTGTTGCTGGACCCGATCAGCCACCGCGTGACCATCGACGGCAAACCGGCCGAGATGGGCCCGACCGAATACCGCCTGCTGCAATTTTTCATGACCCACCAGGAACGCGCCTACACCCGTGGCCAGTTGCTGGACCAGGTCTGGGGCGGCAACGTCTATGTCGAAGAGCGTACCGTCGACGTGCATATCCGCCGCCTGCGCAAAGCCTTGGGCGATGCCTACGAGAATCTGGTACAAACCGTGCGCGGCACCGGCTACCGTTTTTCCACCAAGGCCTGAAGCCGGCCCCTTATTCGCCAGACGCTTACAAGGACGCGTGTTAAGTGAACCAGAACTGGCATGGCACCCTGATTCGCCACATGCTGCTGTTGGTCACCGGCTGCCTGCTGGTGGGCCTGATCAGCGGTTACTACGGCTGGAGCCTGGCCATCGGCCTGGGGATCTACCTGGCCTGGACCCTCAAGCAACTGTTGCGCCTGCACGAATGGCTGCGCCTGCACCAACCCGATGAAGCACCGCCCGATGGCTACGGCCTGTGGGGCGAGGTGTTCGACAGCATCTACCACCTGCAACGCCGCGACCAACGGGTGCGCGGGCGCCTGCAAGCGGTGATCGACCGGGTCCAGGAGTCCACCGCGGCGCTGAAAGACGCAGTGATCATGCTCGACAGCGACGGCAACCTGGAATGGTGGAACCGCGCCGCGGAAACCCTGCTGGGCCTGAAGACCCCGCAGGACAGCGGCCAGCCGGTGACCAACCTGGTGCGCCATCCACGCTTCAAGGAGTATTTCGAGCAGGACAATTACAACGAGCCGCTGGAAATCCCCTCGCCGACCAATGACCGGGTCCGTATCCAGCTGTACATCACCCGCTACGGCAACAACGAACACCTGATGCTGGTGCGCGACGTGACCCGCATCCACCAGCTGGAACAGATGCGCAAAGACTTCATCGCCAACGTCTCCCACGAGCTGCGCACGCCGCTGACGGTGATCTGCGGCTACCTGGAAACCCTGCTCGACAACGTCGAGGAAGTGAACCCGCGCTGGAACCGCGCCCTGCAGCAGATGCAGCAGCAAGGCGGGCGCATGCAGACCCTGCTCAACGACCTGCTGCTGTTGGCCAAGCTGGAAGCCACCGACTACCCGTCGGACAACCAGCCGGTGCCGATCGACGTGCTGCTGCAGTCGATCAAGAGCGATGCCCAGGCGCTGTCCGGTGAACGCAACCAGCGCATCACCCTGGAAGCCGACGCGCAGGTCCTGCTCAAGGGCAGCGAAGCGGAACTGCGCAGCGCCTTTTCCAACCTGGTGTTCAACGCCGTGAAATACACCCCGGCCGAGGGCAACATCCGCATCCGCTGGTGGGGCGACGAGCAAGGCGCGCACCTGAGCGTGCAGGATTCGGGGATCGGCATCGACAGCAAGCACTTGCCACGCCTGACCGAACGCTTCTACCGGGTCGACTCCAGCCGCAACTCCAACACCGGCGGCACCGGCCTGGGCCTGGCCATCGTCAAGCATGTGCTGCTGCGCCATCGGGCGCGCCTGGAGATCAGCAGCGTACCGGGCCACGGCAGCACTTTTACCTGCCATTTCGCCCCGGCCCAGGTGAAAAGATTGCGTGCCGACACCCTGACCGACCAGCGGTGACAGCCACGCGCCACTAGGCAATCGCCCTGCCAGCCGCTACATTGGCTGGCTTGCGCCTGCTATCGCGCCGCGCATTTCTCTCTTTTTCGAATACACGGAACCCGCAAAACTCCATCATGGACCCTTCCCCTGGTTTTACCCTCGCGTCTCTTTTCGCCGACTTCGGCATGATTCTTTTTGCACTGCTCCTGGTTCTGCTCAACGGCTTTTTCGTAGCCGCCGAGTTCGCCATGGTCAAACTGCGCTCGACCCGGGTCGAGGCCATCGCCCACAAGAACGGCTGGCGCGGGCAGATCCTGCGCACCGTCCACAGCCAGCTGGATGCCTACCTTTCCGCGTGCCAGCTGGGGATCACCCTGGCCTCCCTCGGCCTGGGCTGGGTCGGTGAGCCGGCCTTCGCGCATTTGCTGGCGCCGCTGCTCAGCGCCGTGGGCGTGGACTCGCCGGAGGTGGTCAAGGGCGTGTCGTTCTTTACCGCCTTCTTCATCATTTCCTACCTGCACATCGTGGTCGGCGAACTGGCACCCAAGTCCTGGGCCATCCGCAAGCCCGAGCTGCTGTCGCTGTGGACGGCGGTGCCGCTGTACCTGTTCTACTGGTTGATGTACCCGGCGATCTACCTGCTCAACGCCAGCGCCAACACCATCCTGCGCATCGCCGGCCAGGGCGAGCCCGGCCCGCATCACGAGCACCACTACAGCCGCGAAGAACTGAAGCTGATCCTGCACTCCAGCCGGGGCCAGGACCCCAGCGACCAGGGCATGCGCGTACTGGCCTCGGCCGTGGAAATGGGCGAGCTGGAAGTGGTGGACTGGGCCAACTCCCGGGAAGACCTGATCAGCGTGGAATTCAACGCGCCGCTGAAGCAGATCCTCGCCCTGTTCCGTCGCCACAAGTTCAGCCGCTACCCGGTCTACGACAGCGAGCGCAACGAGTTCGTCGGCCTGCTGCACATCAAGGACCTGCTGCTGGAACTGGCGGCGTTGGACCACATCCCCGAATCGTTCAACCTGGCCGAGCTGACCCGCCCGCTGGAGCGCGTTTCCCGGCACATGCCGCTGTCGCAGCTGCTGGAACAGTTCCGTAAAGGCGGTTCGCACTTCGCCCTGGTGGAAGAAGCCGACGGCAAGATCATCGGCTACCTGACCATGGAAGACGTGCTGGAAGTGCTGGTCGGCGATATCCAGGACGAACACCGCAAGGCCGAGCGCGGCATCCTCGCCTACCAGCCCGGCAAGTTGCTGGTGCGCGGCGATACCCCGCTGTTCAAGGTGGAGCGCCTGCTGGGCATCGACCTGGACCATATCGAGGCCGAAACCCTCGCCGGCCTGGTCTACGAGACCCTGAAACGGGTACCGGAAGAAGAAGAGGTCATGGAGGTCGAAGGCCTGCGCATCATCATCAAGAAGATGAAAGGCCCGAAAATCGTCCTGGCCAAGGTGTTGATGCTCGATTGAGCACGGTCTGACACCTCATCGCGAGCAAGCTCACTCCTACAATGAACCGCGTTCATCTGTAGGAGCAGCCGGTCGAGGCTCGATTGCTCGCGATCCCCTCCCCCCGATTATCACCTGCTCCGCCGATCATCCTGTAGCCGCTGCCGAAGGCTGCGATCGACCTGGGCGGCACTCCGACGAAGCGGGCGCAGGCTCTTGAGATCGCTGAAGGCCTTCGGCCTTATCGCAGCCTTCGGCAGCGGCTACATGGCTACTTTTTGCCCAGCGCGAAATTCGGCAGGCTACCGATGGGCTGGTTGAACTGATAGGGAATCGACACCAGCCCCAGCCCCGTATTGCGCTGCACCACGAAGTGCAGGTGCGGGCCGCTGCTGTTGCCGGTGTTGCCCGACAACGCCAGCGGGCTGCCCACCACGACCCGCTGGCCTTCACGCACGCTTACCGAGCCGCGCTTGAGGTGCAGGTACACCCCCATGGTGCCGTCGTTGTGCAACACCCGCACGAAATTGCCGGAAGGGTCGGTGCCGCGCCCGCTCTGACGGTTCTCGGTCTTCACCACCACCCCGCCACGCGCCGCGATGATCGGCGTGCCCTCGGGCATGGCGATGTCCATGGCATAGCGGCTCTTGGGGCCGAAATGGCTGTACCGGCCGTTGGCGCCCTGGGTCAGGCGAAAGGGGCCGCCACGCCAGGGCAGCGGGTAACGATAGGCCTGGGCGGCGCCCGCAGGGTCGCCCAGGGAGTAACGAAACTGCGGGACATAGATCAGCGGCTTGCCCGCCTGCATGGCCGTGAGCTGCGCCAGGCGCTGTCGGCTGCGGGCCGGCAGTACCCGGCGAATCGGCTGCCTGGGGGCACTGCGGATGTTCTTCAGGCCGGTAAACCCCAGCTCGATCTCCACCGGCGCATACAGGTCGTTACGCACAAAGACGCTGTCCACGCCCCAGCTCTTCTCGACGTCCAGACGCACCTGGCGTTCCAGGTGCTCGACCATGCGATCGCGAAACACGAACACCTGGGCGCCCGGCGACGGACGGTCGCTGTAGGACACCACGCCGTTGGCGTCGGTGGACTTGTAGATGGTCATGGCCATGGCCGAGGTGGCAGCCAGCAACAGACCGCAGGAAAACAGTAGGTGCATGAACATGGGCAAGATTCTGAGGAAAGCCTGACGTCAGGCTAGCAGCCCGACGTGGACTTTGTATGAATCAACCCTGCACCAGAGGTTCCATTGCCGACGGACTGAAACTGATATCGACCCCCAGGTGCGCGGCGTCGGAGAGGTTGACCAGCGCATCCAGGGAAAACTTGTTGATCTTGCCGCTGAGCACGTCGTTGAGCCGCGGCTGGGTGATATTGAGCCGCCTGGCGGCCTCCTTCTGCGAAACACCCCAGGCCTTGATGGTCTTGCCCAGCTCCAGCATGAGCTTGGAGCGCAGGCGCATATTGGCGGCTTCCTGGGGCGAACCTTCGAGCGCGTCCCAGACACTGGCGAAACGCTCGGTATGCATGTGATCGGTCATGGCGTGCACTTATCTCCTGAAGTCTGGCCCGAGCCAGCTCGATGTCCCGCGCTTCGGTCTTGCGGGTGGTCTTGCGCATGGCGTGCAGCACATAAATGGCCGCGGGCCGGTTGGCCACGTAAAACACCCGAAACGCTCCTGAATCCTCACTGATCCTGATCTCGAACACCCCCGGCCCCACGGTTTTCATCGACCGGCAGTCATAGGGCGGCTCGCCCTGCTGCAACAGATCCAGCTGAAAACCCGCGGCCCTTCGCGCATCCAGCGGAAAAGCCCGGAGGTCCCGGAGCGCGCTCCCGACAAACACCACATCCTTGTGCCTAGGCATCGAACCTCTCCCGTTACTGACCCCAGAGAGGTTAAACAACCCGACCGCCACAGCGCGCGACCGGGTTGTTTCAAAGCGTGGCCAGGCACAAGAAAAGCCAAAAGCACAGATCACAACCTATATCAGTACAGATATAAATCAACCTGAAAAACCGAGAATCGGACACACGGCATCAAACCACTGCCCCCTCCCCCAACGCCTTGCACCGCGCCGCCTGCAACACATCACAACCATCATCCAGCAACAGATACAGCGCCTGAGTGACACGCCCCGGATCACCCTCGTCAGCGTGCAAAAGCGTGGTACAGGAAAGTGTTTGCAGCAGGTTTCGCGCCGCATTCAAACGCAGACTGGCACTGGCCTGCAGATCGACCAGCGACGCATCCGGGTTGATCAGTAGAACGGGGGAGTCGCCGGTGTTGGACTTGAGGGGAATTGGCTTGGACATCGATAACGCTCCTATTTTGGGAGCTGTCGACCATCGTCGCCAAACGATAGGGTGGCAGCTGTACGCAGGTTGGCGAACCGGGTAAATAGGAAAACCGGCAGACCCGAAGGTCTCCCACGCACAGCCGCCATAACACGGCGAACACGAAATGCCCGACATGATACATGGCGCTGTTACGCCTATTAACACGAGTCGCCAAACCCGGTCGCGGAATTGGCCGCGACAAACCAGAGCCTAGGTTTGAGCCCAGAAGGAAACAATCGAGGGATTGTGTGGGGATGTGAAAGGTCGGGGGCCAGCGGTCCGGAGAATGCAGCGTCAGAACGGACGCTATCGCGGGCAAGCCTCGCTCCTACAGAGGCGTGGCTACCCGCGAAACAGGGGGCAGGAACCCGTCAGGCGCCGGGGACGAAGTGCTTCTGCGCCGTGCCGCGGGCGATCAGGCGGGAGATGTAGTCGAGCTTCTGCGCATCCTGGTCGACGAAGCGGAAGGTCAGTTGCAACCACTCGCTGTCCGGCTTCGGCTCATAGGCCACCACCGCATGCAGGTAGCCGTTCAGGCGCGCCACTTCGGCATTGTCGCCCTGCTCCAGGTCCAGCACGGCGCTGTCGAGCACCTGCGGCAGCGTATCAGTGCGCTTCACCACCAACAGCGCCTCCTTGATGCTCAGCGCCTTGATCACGCATTGCTGAGTACCGCTGGGCAGGCGCAACTGCCCCTGGCCACGACCACCAGCAGACGCGGCGGCGGCAGGAGCCGGCGCCTTCACCGGCGGACTGTTGAGCAACCCACGAGACGGGGCTGCGGCGGGAGCAGGAGCGGACACCACGGCAGGCTTGGCAAACGGATTGACCGCCGCAGCCGTCGGCGCGGCGCCGATGACTTCGGCCTTGCCGCCGGTCAGGGCACTCAGGGAGTCATTGCCGAACGCCGAGTTCATCTTGGTCGGCGCGCTGTTCATCAAGGTGTCGAGCTTGCCGACCTTGTTCAGCGCCTGTTTGACCTTGGTCAGCAGTTGCTCGTTGGTGAACGGCTTGCTGACGTAGCCGGAGACGCCGGCCTGGATCGCCTGCACCACGTTCTCCTTGTCGCCGCGACTGGTGACCATGATGAACGGCATGGCCTTCATCGCCTCCTGGCCGCGGCACCAGGTCAGCAGCTCCAGGCCGGACATTTCCGGCATTTCCCAGTCGCACAGGACCAGGTCGAAGGCTTCACGGGCCAGCAGGGCCTGGGCTTTACGGCCGTTGATGGCGTCCTCGATCTTGATGCCAGGGAAGTAGTTGCGCAGACATTTCTTCACCAGGTCACGAATGAACGAAGCGTCATCCACCACCAACACACTTACCTTACTCATCGACCACCCCTTTAAAAATCCCGGCTAGCATAACGCTTTACTGATGGCACTTTGCCAAAACTCTTCAGTCACGCCGGGACTTTTCGTTCGCGGGCGCTGCTTTTCAAGTTAAATCCCCATAAACGAAAACGCCCGGCCAAAGGGCCGGGCGCTTCTCTCGGGCAACCTTACTTATCGTCAGCTTCACCCGGAACATTAGCGCTTTCGGCACTGGTGCCTTCAACTTCTTCCTTCATCCGCTTCAGGCCCAGATGGCGCACATCGGTGCCGCGCACCAGGTAAATCACCAGCTCCGAGATGTTGCGCGCGTGGTCGCCGATCCGCTCCAGGGAGCGCAGGACCCAGATGATGCTCAGAACGCGCGAGATCGAGCGCGGATCTTCCATCATGTAGGTGGCCAGCTCGCGTAGCGCGGTCTTGTACTCGCGGTCGATGATCTTGTCGTACTGGGCCACCGACAGCGCCAGGTCGGCGTCGAAGCGGGCAAAAGCATCCAGCGCATCGCGGACCATGTTGCGCACCTGGTCGCCGATATGCCGCACCTCCACATAGCCGCGCGGGGCTTCGCCTTCTTCGCACAGCTGGATGGCGCGACGGGCGATCTTGGTCGATTCGTCGCCGATGCGCTCCAGGTCGATCACCGACTTGGAGATGCTGATGATCAGGCGCAGGTCGGAAGCCGCCGGCTGGCGACGGGCGAGAATGCGCAGGCATTCTTCGTCGATGTTGCGTTCCATCTGGTTGATCTGGTCGTCGATCTCGCGCACCTGCTGGGCGAGCCCCGAGTCGGCTTCGATCAGCGCGGTGACGGCGTCGTTGACTTGTTTCTCTACCAGCCCGCCCATCGCCAGGAGGTGGCTGCGCACTTCCTCGAGCTCGGCGTTGAACTGCTGGGAGATGTGATGGGTCAAGCCTTCCTTAGAAATCATGTGTGTGCTCCGCAAAAGCTGTGAGCTGCAAGCTACAAGCTGCAAGCCATGTTGTGTCGTACTCGAACCGCTCTCACTTGCCGCTTGAAGCTTGCGGCTCGCGGCTGCTGCTAGCCATACCGACCGGTGATGTAGTCTTCGGTCTGCTTCTTCGCCGGATTGGTGAACAGCGTATCGGTGTCGCCGAATTCCACCAGTTTGCCCATGTACATGAACGCCGTGTAGTCGGAGACCCGCGCGGCCTGTTGCATGTTGTGGGTCACGATCACAATGGTGAACTTCGATTTCAGTTCGTAGATCAGCTCTTCGACCTTCAAGGTGGAGATCGGATCGAGCGCCGAGCACGGTTCGTCGAGCAGCAGCACTTCCGGTTCCACGGCGATGGTGCGGGCGATCACCAGACGCTGCTGCTGGCCACCGGACAGGCCGAGTGCCGATTCATGCAGGCGATCCTTGACCTCGTCCCACAGCGCCGCGCCCTTGAGGGCCCACTCGACGGCTTCGTCGAGGATGCGCTTCTTGTTGATGCCCTGGATGCGCAGGCCGTAGACCACGTTCTCGTAGATGGTTTTCGGGAACGGATTGGGCTTCTGGAACACCATGCCCACGCGGCGGCGCAGCTCGGCCACGTCTTCGCCCTTGCGGTAGATGTTGTTGCCGTAGAGGTTGATCTCGCCTTCCACGCGGCAGCCGTCCACCAGGTCGTTCATCCGGTTGAAGGTACGCAGCAGGGTCGACTTGCCGCAGCCGGACGGGCCGATGAAGGCAGTCACGCGCTGCTTCGGAATGTTCATGCTGACGTCGAACAGCGCCTGCTTCTCACCGTAGAACAGGCTCAGGCCCGGGACTTCGATGGCCACGGTTTCCTGGTCCAGGTTCAGGCTCTGCTTGTCGCGGCCCAGGGCCGACATGTTGATGCCGTGGGTATGTGCTTCTTGTTGCATGGTCTCACTCCGTTCGTAGCTGCAAGCTTCTAGCTGCAAGCTGCAAGTTTGAGCAAAAGCGGCGTGTGGCTTGCCGCTTGCCGCTTGTGGCTAATGGCTTTAGCTATCCAGCGCCTTGTATTTCTCGCGCAGGTGGTTACGAATCCACACTGCCGACAGGTTGAGCGTCGCGATCACCAGCACCAGCAGCAGCGCCGTGGCGTACACCAGCGGCCGCGCGGCCTCGACGTTGGGGCTCTGGAAGCCGACGTCATAGATATGGAAGCCCAGGTGCATGATCTTCTGGTCCAGGTGCAGGTACGGGTAGTTGCCGTCCACCGGCAGCGACGGCGCCAGTTTCACCACACCCACCAGCATCAGCGGCGCCACTTCACCGGCGGCGCGGGCCACCGCGAGGATCATGCCGGTCATCATCGCCGGGCTGGCCATTGGCAGCACGATCTTCCACAGGGTTTCCGCCTTGGTCGCGCCCAGGGCCAGGGAACCTTCACGCACGGTGCGGGGAATCCGCGCCAGGCCTTCCTCGGTGGCCACGATCACCACCGGCACCGCCAGCAGCGCCAGGGTCAGGGAGGCCCAGAGCAGGCCCGGGGTGCCGAAGGTCGGCGCCGGCAGCGCTTCGGGGAAGAACAAGCGATCGAGGGAACCGCCCAGCACATAGACGAAGAAGCCCAGGCCGAACACCCCGTAGACGATGGCCGGCACGCCCGCCAGGTTGTTCACCGCGATGCGGATCACCCGGGTCAGGGTGTTCTGCTTGGCGTATTCGCGCAGGTACACCGCCGCCAGCACGCCGAACGGGGTGACGATCATCGCCATGATCAGGGTCATCATCACGGTACCGAAGATCGCCGGGAAGATACCGCCCTCGGTGTTGGCTTCACGCGGGTCGTCGCTGAGGAATTCCCAGACCTTGCTGAAGTAGAAACCCAGCTTGGTGAAGGTGCCCATGGCGTTCGGCTGGTAGGCGTGCACCACCTTGCCCAGGCTGATCTCGATCTCTTTGCCGTTGGCGTCGCGGGCGGTGAGGCTGTCACGGTTGAACTGCGCGTGCAGGTCGCTCAGGCGGGCCTCGACGTCCTGGTAACGGGCGTTCAGCTCGGCGCGTTCGCTTTCCATGTCGGCCTGGGCGGCGGCATCGAGCTTGCCGTCCAGTTCCAGCTTGCGACCGTGCAGGCGGATGCGCTCGAGGCCGGCGTTGATCGCGCCGATGTCGACTTTCTCCAGGGTCTTGAGCTGGGCCGCCAGCTTGTTCACTCGCTCGATCCGCGCCTGCAGTTCCGGCCAGGCCGCTTCGCCTTCGGCGATGACCTTGCCATCCTGCTTGACGTTGACCAGGTAGCCGTAGAAGTTGCCCCACTCGCGCCGCTCGATGGCCATCAGCTCCGGCGGCGTGGTCTGGTTGGTCAGCCAGTCGCCGACGATCCAGGTGAAGTCGTTGCCGTTCAGGTCACGGTTGCCGACCTTGATCAGCTCGCGGGTCATGAACTCGGGGCCTTCGTCCGGCACCGGCAGGCCAGCGCTCTTGAGGCGTGCCCGCGGCACTTCTTCTTTCTGCACCACTTCGCCGATGACCAGGTGGTTGGCCTGGCCCGGCACGTCGTAGTGGGCATGCACCAGGTCCGCCGGCCAGAAGTGGCCCAGACCGCGCACGGCGATCACCGCCAACAGGCCGATAGTCATGATGACCGCGATGGACACCGCGCCACCGCTGATCCAGACGCCCGGGGCGCCGCTCTTGAACCATCCATTCAGGGAGTTCTGTTTCACAGACTTCTACCTTTCTTAAAGCGACGAGTATTTCTTGCGCAGACGCTGACGGATCAGCTCGGCGAGGGTGTTCATGACGAAGGTGAACAGCAGCAGCACCAGCGCCGAGAGGAACAGCACGCGGTAGTGGCTGCCGCCGACTTCCGACTCCGGCATTTCCACCGCGACGTTGGCCGCCAGGGTGCGCAGGCCTTCGAACAGGTTCATTTCCATGACCGGGGTGTTGCCGGTGGCCATCAGCACGATCATGGTTTCGCCGACCGCGCGGCCCATGCCGATCATCAGCGCCGAGAAGATGCCCGGGCTGGCGGTGAGGATCACCACGCGGGTCATGGTCTGCCACGGCGTGGCGCCCAGGGCCAGGGAACCCAGGGTCAGGCCGCGCGGCACGCTGAACACGGCGTCTTCGGCGATCGAGTAGATGTTCGGGATCACCGCAAAACCCATGGCCAGGCCGACCACCAGGGCGTTGCGCTGGTCGTAGGTGATGCCCAGGTCATGGGAGATCCACATACGCATGTCGCCGCCGAAGAACCAGTTCTCCATGAACGGGCTCATGTACAGCGAGAACCAGCCCACCAGGATGATCACCGGGATCAGGATCGCGCTTTCCCAACCATCCGGCACCTTGAGGCGCACCGACTCAGGCAGGCGGCTGAAGACGAAACCGGCCACCAGGATGCCGATCGGCAGCAGCATCAACAGGCTGAAGATGCCCGGCAGATGGCCTTCGACGTAAGGCGCGAGGAACAGGCCGGCGAAGAAGCCGAGGATCACCGTCGGCATCGCTTCCATCAGCTCGATCACCGGCTTGACCTTGCGGCGCATGCCCGGAGCCATGAAGTAAGCGGTGTAGATCGCCGCGGCCACCGCCAGCGGGGCTGCCAGCAGCATCGCGTAGAACGCTGCCTTCAACGTACCGAAGGTCAGCGGCGAAAGGCTCAGCTTGGGTTCGAAGTCGGTGTTGGCCGCAGTCGATTGCCAGACGTATTTAGGCTCGTCGTAGTTCTCGTACCAGACCTTGCTCCACAGCGCGCTCCAGGACACTTCCGGATGCGGGTTGTCGAGCACCAGCGGTTGCAGCTTGCCGCCGGCTTCGACGATCACCCGGTTGGCCCGTGGCGACAGGCCGAACAGGCCTTCGCCCTCGACCACCTGGTCCACCAGCAGGGTGCGGTGCGCGGTGCTGTGGAACACGCCGAGCTTGCCCGAGGCGTCCAGGGCGACGAAGCCCTTGCGGCGCTCTTCGGCAGTGATTTCGATGATCGGCGTGGTGCCCATCTGGAAGGTACGGATCTGCTTCAGGCGCAGTTCGCCGTCCGGGTCGCGGGCCATGAACCACTGGGCCAGGCCGCCCTTGGAAGTACCGATGATCAGCGAGATACCGCCCACCAGCTGGGTGCTGGCCGTCACTTCGGCATCGGCATCCTCCAGCAGTTTGTAGCGACCGTTGAGGCTCTTGTCGCGCAGGCTGAACACGTCGGCCTGGGCACGCCCGTTGATCACGTACAGCCACTGCTGGCGCGGGTCGATGTACATGGCCTTGACCGGTTCGGTCATCTGCGGCAGCTCGATGCGGTTCTGCTCGCTGGTGACCTCGCCGGTCATCATGTTTTCTTCGCGGGTCAGCTGCAGCACGTGCAATTGCGCGCCGCTGGAACCGGCCACCACCAGCGCCGAATCGGTGGCGTTGAGGTTGACGTGCTCCAGGGCACCGCCCTGCTCGTTCAGCACGATCGGGGTTTCGCCGTAGGGGTATTCGATGGCTGGCGAGATGGTTTTCTTGCCTTCCGGGTAGCTGACCTTATAGGTGTGGCGGAACACCAGCGCCTGGCCGTTGGACAGGCCAACCACCACCAGCGGGCTGCCCGGCTGATCCTTGCCGATAGCGGTCACGGTGGTGCCGGCCGGAATCGGCAGGTCGACTCGGCGCAGCTCGGCGCCGCTGTCGATGTCGAAGAACAGCGCCTGGCCCTTGTCGGAAACCCGCATACCGACCTGGTTCTGCTCTTCCAGGGAGAACATCAGCGGCTTGCCGGCGTCCTGCATCCAGGCTGGCGTCAGCGGGTCCTTGGCGGTCAGGTCGGCGCCCTGGAACAGGGGCAGCACGACATAGGCGAGGAAGAAGAAGATCAGGGTGATCGCGGCCAGCACGGCCAGACCGCCAACGAGGACGTACCAGCGGGTCAGGCGATCTTTCAGCGCGCGGATGCGGCGCTTGCGTTGCAGCTCAGGCGTATTGAAGTCAATGCGCTTGGGGGGAGAAGTCGGAGTCATGGTGGAGTTGGCCAGATCATTCATGCGCACACCCTAGCGATCCTGTATGACAGAAAGATGACAATGCAGTGACGCAACAAATCCGCCGCGGAGCAGAGCTGGCAGCGGATCGAAAATTGAGGGGTGTAGGAGCGAGCTTGCTCGCGATGGGAGCCGCCAGACACAGATGCTGCGTTGGCCTCGCCATCATGTCGCGAGCAAGCTCGCTCCTACAAGGTCCGGGACAGGCCCGGACCTAGGGTGTTACTTCTTTACGACTGCAGCGCCTTCCTGCAGGCCCAGGTCAGCCAGCGCCTTGGCGGCGACTTTGGCTGGCAGTGGGATGTAGCCGTCTTTCACTACCACTTCCTGGCCCTGTTTCGACAGGACCAGTTTCACGAACTCGGCTTCCAGCGGGGCCAGAGGCTTGTTCGGGGCCTTGTTGATGTACACGTACAGGAAGCGGGACAGCGGGTACTTGCCGTTCAGGGCGTTTTCTTCGGTGTCTTCGATGAAGTCGCTGCTGCCTTTCTTGGCCAGGGCCACGGTCTTCACGCTGGCGGTCTTGTAGCCGATGCCCGAGTAGCCGATGCCGTTCAGCGAGGAGCTGATGGACTGGACCACCGAAGCCGAACCAGGCTGTTCGTTGACGTTAGGCTTGTAGTCGCCTTTGCACAGGGCTTCTTCCTTGAAGTAGCCGTAGGTGCCGGATACCGAGTTACGACCGAACAGCTGGACCGGCTTGTTGGCCAGGTCGCCGGTCACGCCCAGGTCGCCCCAGGTCTTGACGTCGGCCTTGGCGCCGCACAGGCGGGTCGACGAGAAGATTGCGTCAACCTGTTCCATGGTCAGGTGCTGGATCGGGTTGTCCTTGTGCACGAACACCGCCAGGGCGTCCACGGCAACCGGGATGGCGGTTGGCTTGTAGCCGTACTTCTGCTCGAAGGCAGCCAGTTCGGTGTCCTTCATCTTGCGGCTCATCGGGCCCAGGTTGGAGGTGCCTTCGGTCAGCGCAGGTGGCGCGGTGGCGGAGCCAGCGGCCTGAATCTGGATGTTTACGTTCGGGTATTCTTTTTTGTAGTGCTCGGCCCACAGGGTCATGAGGTTGGCCAGGGTATCGGAGCCGACGCTGGACAGGTTGCCCGACACACCAGTGGTCTTGGTGTAGCTCGGGATAGCAGGGTCAACAGCGGCAACCGCGTGGGCAGTCGCAACGCCAGCAGCGACAAAAGTCATTGCCGCCATCAAACGCTTCAGTTTCATGCCTTACTCCTAGCAGATAGGGTGTGTTAAGTCGGGCCAAGTATCTGTAGGCCGTGTGAACACTCTATGGCTGAAATATGACAATTAGATGAAAGGCCAGCATTCGCGATGGAAGGCTGGCCTTTCTTTATAGAGCGTTTTGTAGCCGCTGCCGAAGGCTGCGATAGGGCCGCAGGCCCTTCTGCGCGCTGAAGACCGTCGCGCCCCTTCGGGTCGATCGCAGCCTGCGGCAGCGGCTACAGGGGCGTGCGCAAGGCCGGGATCAGCGGCCCTTTTTCCACAGGTACAGGCCGACCAGGATCCCGATGCTGCAAATAATTGCAACATAATAGGCCGGGCCCATCGGGCTCTCCTTGAGCAGCGCGGTCACCACCATCGGCGTCAGGCCACCGAAGATCGCGTAGGCCAGGTTGTAGGAGAACGACAGGCCGCTGAAGCGCACCACCGCCGGGAAGGCCTTGACCATCACATACGGCACCGCGCCGATGGTGCCCACCAGCAGGCCGGTCAGCGCGTACAGCGGGAACAGCCAGTCCGGGTGATCCAGCAGGCTGTGGTAGAAGGTCCAGGAAGTCGCCAGCAGCAGCGCGCTGCCGAACACGAATACCCGGCCGGCGCCAAAACGGTCGGCCAGCGCGCCGGACACCACGCAACCCAGGCTCAGGAACACGATCGCCAGGCTGTTGGCCTGCAACGCGGTGGTCGGGGTGAAGTGATAGACCGTCTGCAGCACGGTCGGGGTCATCAGGATCACCACAATGATCCCGGCGGACAGCAGCCAGGTCAGCAGCATCGAGAGAATGATCGCGCTGCGGTGGTCGCGCAGCACCGCGCGCAGCGGCACTTCCTCGGCCAGGGCCTTGCGCAGCTGCAGCTCGGCGAATACCGGGGTTTCGTGCAGCCAGCGGCGCAGGTACACCGAGAACAGACCGAACACACCGCCGAGCAGGAACGGAATCCGCCAGGCGTAATCGGCGACTTCGCCCGGGGTATAGATGCTGTTGATCGCGGTGGCCACCAGCGACCCCAGGAGAATGCCGGCCGTCAGGCCCGAGGTCAGGGTGCCGCAGGCGTAGCCGATATGCCGCTGCGGCACATGCTCGGAAACGAACACCCAGGCGCCCGGTACTTCACCGCCGATGGCCGCGCCCTGGATCACCCGCATCAGCAGCAACAGGATCGGCGCCCACATGCCGATCTGCGCGTAGGTCGGCAGCAGGCCCATGATCAGGGTCGGCACCGCCATCATGAAAATGCTCAGGGTGAACATCTTCTTGCGCCCGAGCAGGTCGCCGAAGTGCGCCATGACGATCCCGCCCAGGGGCCGGGCCAGGTAGCCGGCGGCGAAGATGCCAAAGGTCTGCATCAGGCGCAGCCACTCGGGCATGTCCGCGGGGAAGAACAGCTTGCCGACCACCGTGGCGAAGAACACGAAAATGATGAAGTCGTAGAACTCCAGCGCGCCGCCCAGGGCGGACAGCGACAGGGTCTTGTAGTCATTGCGGGTCAACGGACGAGCAGGTTGCGCGGGCTGCGCGACGCTCGAAGGCACAGTGGTCATGGCAAGGGCTTCTCTTATAGTCGGTTCTGGAAGCCGCAACAGCGCTGGTTGTGGCCTGGCAGGTTCGGCACGATAGCAAATTGTTCGAAAAAGCACATAGACGGGCACAATTGACAATCAAAATCAGAACCGGATGGTCGTCGCCGGGCCTGTCGACCGATATACTCGCAGGCATTGGAGCAACGCCGCCCCGGCAAGGGTTGCTGTGCGAAAACGCCGCTGGGCGCCCCAGGCGCCGACTGGGCCAGCCGGTTTCGCAGAGTTTCCCTTTAGTACGCCTTACGAAGAACGTGACGAACGTAGTATGTTCGGGCTGAATCGTTTTTCCTCAAGACGGCTATTCACCTGAAGTACCAATGAAGAGTCACGGGTCAGAGGCACCCCCGGCATGATAGAGCTCGAACAAGAAGATCCGATCCCGCAAGGCGACCTGGCCTTGCAAATCACTGCGCTTCCCCGCGAAACCAACGGCTTTGGCGATATTTTCGGCGGCTGGCTGGTGGCCCAGATGGACCTGGCGGGTACCGCCATGGCCAGTCGCGTGGCCGGCGGGCGTGTCGCCACGGTCGCTATCGACCGCATGGCATTCCTGGTGCCGGTCGCGGTCGGCGCGCAACTTTCCTTTTATACCCAGACCCTGGAAATCGGTCGCAGCTCGATCCAGATGATGGTCGAGGTCTGGAGCGACGATCCGCTGTCCAGCGAATGGCGCAAGGTCACCGAGGCGGTGTTCGTGTTCGTTGCCATCGACGGCAGTGGCCGCACCCGCTCGGTTCCACCCAGGGCCCGTTAAATTCGGCGTGGGTTAAACCCGGCGGCTGTTACGTGGTCCATAGCAGCCCTGCTTTTGAACGAGAACAGCACCATGCCTACCCCTCACGTTGAAACGGTGAAACTGGATGAACTGAACTGCTGGCGCATCCGCCACGGTCAGGCCGAACTGCTGGTGGCCCAGCAAGGCGCGCACATCCTCAGCTATCAATTGGCCGGGCAACCGCCGCTGATCTGGCTCAACGACGAGGCCGTGTTCAAGACCGGCAAAAGCATCCGCGCCGGCGTTCCGGTGTGCTGGCCGTGGTTCGGCAACTTCGCGCGCAACCCGCAAAGCGTCCAGGCCATGCGCCAGGGCAGCGAGCCGGCCGGCGCCCACGGCCTGGTCCGCGCCACCGACTGGGAACTGCTGGGCATCCAGGCCGAAGGCGAAAGTCTGCTGGTGGAACTGCAACTGCCGATCCCCGAAGGCGGGCTGCCAGGCTGGCCGCACCAGGTCGAACTGAAGCTGAGCATCCGCCTCGACGACCAACTGCACATCAACCTCACCAGCCACAACCTGGGCGACGACACGGTCACCATCAGCCAGGCGCTGCACAGCTACTTTGCGGTCAGCGATGTGCGCAAGGTGCATGTCGAAGGGTTGGACGGCCTGAATTACATCGAGACCCTGGATGACTGGAAGACTGCACAGCAGTCCGGCGACCTGCATTTCACCGGCGAGACCGACCGTATCTACCTCGACCCTCCGCCACAGCTGAGCATCGTCGACCCGGCCTGGGAGCGGCGCATCCAGCTGACCAGCAACGGCTCGCGCTCGGCGGTGATCTGGAACCCGTGGATCGCCCGCGCCGAGCAGTTCAGCGACATGGCCGACGATGGCTGGCAACGCATGCTGTGCATCGAGACCGCCAACGTGATGGATGACGTGGTGACCCTGGCGCCGGGCGCCAGTCATACCCTGGGCGTGAGCGTTACCAGCGTAGCGCTGTAACCGCCGGATTCTTCTGCAGGAGCGAAGCCTGCTCGCGATACGCGGCCAACACACCGCAAGATTTCAGTGAACCCGCGTAATCGTTGAAGTCCATCGCGAGCAAGCTTCGCTCCTACGGGGAAGGCATCACGTCTTACAGATCCGACTCCTGCACCACCCGCACTTTCTGCGCATCCAGCGCATAGGCCGCGTCGGCCAGGTCGTTGCTGACCGTCTCGATATTCAGGTGGCCGGTGACCCACAGCGGCGTGTAGATATCGTCCAGTTTCACACCCTTGGGGAAACGCACCAGCACCAGCTGATTGGGCGGCGGTGGCGGCACATGGATGCAGGCGCCCGGGTAAGGCACGAGGAAAAACAGCGTGCTGCGCCCCTTGGCATCGGACTCCAGCGGCACCGGATAACCACCGATACGGATGTCCTTGCCGTTCATGGCCGGCACGGTCTTGGTCGAATACATCACCGCCGGCAACCCCTTGCTCTGCTTCAGGCCGCCCTTTTCGGTAAAGGTGCCATTGGCTTCGGGGGAGTTGTGATCGATTTCCGGCATTTGCTCGAGGGCTTTCTGGTCCGACTTGGGCATCAGTTCGAGCCAGTCGGTTTCCGGCAGTTCGCCGGCATGGGCCAGGCCCGGGCCCAGCAGAACAAGAGTCAACAGAAGACGGCGCATGGAGGAGCTCGGCAAGAAAGGGACAAGACAACGCCGGGCATTCTAGCCCTCTCTACCTGCGCAGCAGAGAGGGCTTTGTCGCTAAATCAGTTCTTTTTGACCAGGCCGTAGATCACCAGCAGCACGACCGCGCCAACCAGCGCGCCGATGAAGCCCGCGCCCTGGCCCGCCTGGTAGATGCCCAGGGCCTGGCCGCCGTAGGTGGCTGCCAGCGAACCGCCGATACCGAGCAGGATGGTCATGATCCAGCCCATGCTGTCATCGCCCGGTTTCAGGAAGCGAGCCAGCAGGCCAACGATCAAGCCGATAAAGATGGTTCCAATAATTCCCATGGCATTTCCCTCTGTATGAGTTAGGTATGCCAAAGCCTAGTTAGCGCATTGGCATCCTGCCATCAGAGAACGGCGGCCCCGATTGGTTCCACCGCGGCCTCAGGAAGTTATTCGGCGATCAGCGCTTCGACCTTGAGGATCTGCGCCTCGAGGGTTGCCTTGTCCTTGCAGCGCAGGTTGGCGTGACCGACCTTGCGCCCGACCTTGAAAGCCTTGCCGTAGTGATGCAGGTGGCAATCGTCGATGGCGATGACTTTCTCCACCGCCGGCACTTCGCCGATGAAGTTGATCATTGCGCTCTCGCCGACCTTGGCGGTCGAACCCAGCGGCAGGCCGGCGACAGCCCGCAGGTGGTTCTCGAACTGGCTGCACTCGGCGCCTTCGGTGGTCCAGTGCCCGGAGTTGTGCACCCGTGGCGCGATCTCGTTGGCCTTGAGGCCACCGTCGACTTCAAAGAACTCGAACGCCATCACGCCGACGTAGTCCAGCTGCTTGAGCACGCGGCTGGAGTAGTCTTCGGCCAGGGCCTGCAGCGGGTGATCGCTGCTGGCCACGGACAGCTTGAGGATGCCGCTGTGGTGAGTGTTGTGCACCAGCGGGTAGAAGCGGGTTTCGCCATCGCGGGCGCGCACGGCGATCAGCGAGACTTCGCCGGTGAACGGCACGAAGCCCTCCAGCAGGCACCCCACGCTGCCCAGCTCGGCGAAAGTGCCGACCACGTCTTCAGGGCTGCGCAGGACTTTCTGGCCCTTGCCGTCGTAACCCAGGGTGCGGGTTTTCAGCACGGCCGGCAGGCCGATGCTGGCCACGGCGGCCTCCAGGTCGGCTTGCGACTGGATGTCGGCGAACGCCGGGGTCGGAATCCCCAGGTCCTTGAACATGCTCTTCTCGAACCAGCGATCGCGGGCGATGCGCAGGGCTTCGGCGCTCGGGTAGACCGGGACGAACTGCGACAGGAAGGCCACTGTTTCCGCCGGCACGCTTTCGAACTCGAAGGTCACCAGGTCCACTTCGTCAGCCAGCTGGCGCAGGTGATCCTGATCGCCGTAATCGGCTCGCAGGTGTTCGCCCAGGGCAGCGGCACAGGCGTCCGGAGCCGGGTCGAGGAAAGCGAAGTTCATCCCCAGCGGAGTGCCCGCCAGAGCCAACATGCGACCCAGTTGGCCGCCACCGATTACACCGATCTTCATCGTCAAAAACCTCAGGCGATGCGTGGGTCTGGATTGTCCAGGACGCTGTCTGTCTGCTCAGCGCGGAATTTTTTCAGCACAGTATGAAATTGCGGATGCTTGGCGCCAAGGATGCTCGCCGACAGCAGCGCGGCGTTGATCGCGCCGGCCTTGCCGATGGCCAGGGTGGCGACCGGAATGCCCGCGGGCATCTGCACGATGGAGAGCAGCGAGTCCACGCCCGAGAGCATCGACGACTGCACCGGAACGCCCAGCACCGGCAGGTGGGTCTTGGCCGCGCACATGCCTGGCAGGTGGGCCGCGCCACCGGCACCGGCGATGATCACCTCGATGCCACGCGCTTCGGCATCGGTGGCGTACTGGAACAGCAGGTCCGGGGTGCGGTGGGCAGAGACCACTTTCACCTCGTAAGGGATGCCGAGCTTTTCCAGCATATCGGCGGTGTGGCTAAGGGTGGACCAATCGGACTTGGAGCCCATGATCACGCCAACCAATGCACTCATCGTCGTGCCTCTTCTCTCTGGGCGCCCGCGGGCGCGTCAAAAACAACAAGCCACGCGGAGTGCGTGGCTTGAATGTACGAATTATGGCCGGGCGAACCGGCCGAAGGCCGCGCAGTATACCGAAAAAGGTGCATTAAACGCACTTTTGCCGACCATCTGTCATACACCATGTTTCAGGCGCAAAGCGGCGGTTTTATTGACTTCGGGGTCAGTCAGCATGGGCCAGGATCGTTGCCAGATTCCTGTAGTCGCTGCCGCAGGCTGCGATCGACGGCGAAGCCGGCGCAAAGGGGGTAATCCCACTCCTTCAGACAGACCGCGTCGCCAGGTTTTGCGGCCCCTGCGACGGAGTGCCGCCCAGAGCGAGCGCAGCCTTCGGCAGCGGCTACAGGTCAGGTGTTGCCTGTGCCCTGCGCCGCGCCACCTTCGAGCTTGCGCCACAGCAACCGGACGTTGGCCTTGCGCACCAGGGCGCAGCGGTACAGGCGGATCTCCAGCGGCACATGCCATTGCGCGCCGCCGCAGACCACCAGTTCACCGCGGGCCAGTTCGGCGCGCACGCTCAGGTGCGGCACCCAGGCAATCCCCAGGCCTTCCAGGGCCATGCTCTTGAGGCTGTCGGCCATGGCGGTTTCATAGACCGTGGTGAACCGCAGGTTGCGCTGGCGCAGCAGCTGGTTCACCGAACGCCCGAGAAACGCCCCGGCGCTGTACGCCAGCAGCGGCACGCTGGCCTCACCTTCCAGGTCGAACAGGGGCTTGCCGGCGGCATCCGCCGCGCACACTGGCAGCATCTCGGTCTGGCCCAGGTGCAGCGAAGGAAAGATTTCCGGGTCCATCTGCATGGCCGAGTCCGGGTCATAGAAGGCCAGCATCAGGTCGCAGCCGCCTTCGCGCAGGGCATGCACGGCGTCGCCGACGTTGGTCGCCACCAGCCGCGTGGCGATGTTCAGGCCTTCGTTACGCAACTGGGCGATCCAGCGCGGGAAGAAACCCAGGGCCAGGGAGTGCGCCGCGGCGACCTGCATCACTTCGCCCTGCCCGCCTTCGAGGTGATGCAAGTGCCGCAGCACTTCGCCCAGTTGCTCGACCACCGTGCGCGCGGTCACCAGGAACAGCTGCCCCGCCGCCGTCAGTTCGATCGGCGTGCGCGAGCGGTTGACCAGGGTCAGCCCCAGCGCCGCTTCCAGGCTGCGGATCCGCCGGCTGAAAGCCGGCTGGGTCACGAAGCGCCGTTCGGCGGCCTGCGAGAAGCTGCGGGTGGCGGCCAGGGCACTGAAGTCCTCGAGCCATTTGCTTTCCAGATTCATCACGTCCTCCCGGGGAACGCACCATTTTAGGTCGCACGCTTGCCGCGCAAGCGGCGTCACATGGGCATTATGCCGTTTATGCATAGGCCAGTGTTTAACAGCATTGGCCCAAATTTTCCCGCAGGCCTAGGATTCGCAGCGTTCCGGCACAGACCGGGTCCATATCGAGATGATTTCTATCATGTCCTCCGCTGCATCTTTCCGCACAGAAAAAGACCTGCTTGGCGTACTCGAAGTACCTGCTCAAGCGTATTACGGCATCCAGACCCTGCGAGCGGTGAACAACTTCCGCCTCTCCGGCGTTCCGATTTCGCACTACCCAAAACTGGTCGTGGCCCTGGCAATGGTCAAGCAGGCAGCTGCTGACGCCAACCGCGAGCTGGGTCACCTGAGCGAAGCCAAGCACGCTGCCATCAGCGAAGCCTGTGCCCGTCTGATCCGCGGCGACTTCCACGAAGAATTCGTGGTGGACATGATTCAAGGCGGCGCTGGCACTTCGACCAACATGAATGCCAACGAAGTCATCGCCAACATCGCGCTGGAGGCCATGGGCCACAGCAAGGGCGAATACCAGTACCTGCACCCGAACAACGACGTGAACATGGCGCAGTCGACCAACGACGCCTACCCGACTGCGATCCGCCTGGGTCTGCTGCTGGGCCACGACGCGCTGCTGGCCAGCCTCGACAGCCTGATCCAGTCGTTTGCCGCCAAGGGTGAAGAATTCAGCCACGTCCTGAAGATGGGCCGTACCCAGCTGCAAGACGCCGTGCCGATGACCCTGGGCCAGGAGTTCCGCGCCTTCGCCACCACCCTGAGCGAAGACCTGGCCCGCCTGAAGACCCTGGCGCCGGAAGTGCTGACCGAAGTGAACCTGGGCGGTACCGCCATCGGTACCGGCATCAACGCCGACCCGCGTTACCAGGCCCTGGCCGTCCAGCGCCTGGCCACCATCAGCGGCCAGCCGCTGGTACCGGCCGCCGACCTGATCGAAGCCACCTCCGACATGGGCGCCTTCGTGCTGTTCTCCGGCATGCTCAAGCGCACCGCGGTCAAGCTGTCGAAGATCTGCAACGACCTGCGCCTGCTGTCCAGCGGCCCACGTACCGGGATCAACGAGATCAACCTGCCAGCGCGTCAGCCAGGCAGCTCGATCATGCCCGGCAAGGTCAACCCGGTGATCCCGGAAGCGGTCAACCAGGTGGCGTTCCAGATCATCGGCAACGACCTGGCCCTGACCATCGCGGCCGAAGGCGGCCAGCTGCAACTGAACGTGATGGAGCCGCTGATCGCCTTCAAGATCTTCGACTCGATCCGCCTGCTGCAACGCGCCATGGACATGCTGCGCGAGCACTGCATCACCGGCATCACCGCCAACGAGCAGCGCTGCCGCGAACTGGTCGAGCACTCGATCGGCCTGGTCACCGCGCTGAACCCGTACATCGGCTATGAAAACGCCACCCGTATCGCCCGCATCGCCCTGGAAAGCGGCCGCGGCGTACTGGAACTGGTGCGCGAAGAAGGCTTGCTCGACGACGCCATGCTCGCCGACATCCTGCGCCCGGAAAACATGATTGCCCCGCGTCTGGTCCCGCTCAAAGCCTGACCAACGCCCGCCCTGGCCACAGGGCACCGCTCACCAGGTCGAGGGACTAGACACCTCTCACCTTTTGAGGGCTTGGAGATTCTTCTCCAAGCCCTTTTTTTTGCCTGCTCCTTTACCTGCCCTTGAAACCGCCGCGCCCGCTTCGCGGTCGATCGCAGCCTGCGGCAGCGGCTACAGATCCAGGCCTTTGCGATACTTCGCCCAGGCTTTGGCCAAGCACAACCGGCCATCAGGGTAGATAATCGACCTCCCGCCGCGACCGGCAACGAATACCAAGGCATCCCGTCGATGGACCCGACGCACATCCAGGCCCTTCAACAACTGCGCAACCTGATCCCCATCGGCCTGCGCCACGCCCAAACCCTGCTGGCCCGCTGCGCGGGCAATCCCCAGCAAGCCGCCGAGCTCTACAAGTCCGAGCTGTTGCAATTACTGATGGACAAGTCCGGCCTGCCTCCCGAGCAAGCCCGCGAACACCTGCACAACGCCGGCTACGACCTGAACCGTGCCCTGCACGCTATAGAAGAAGCACGCTTCACCCCGACCCAGCGCATCCTGCGCAAACATCACCGAGACAAGGGCCGGGCCCTGGACCTGATCGCCCAGGCCATCGAAACCGAGGAGCAACTGCCGCGCCAGTACTGGCTGGCCTTCGCGCCGCTGGAACAACTGGCACCGGCACCGCGCTGCTTCATGGTGCTCCACGAGTGGCTGGCCTTTGAGGACTGGGAAGGCTTTGACAGTGCCCTGCACTTTCACCTGCCCCAGGTCATCGCCCAATTCCGGCATCTGCAACTGGACGCCCTGGCAGACACCCTGGAACAGGCCGATCAGCGACAGAAACACCTGAGGGCGAGCCATGCCGGGAGCGACAGCCCTGCCGCGCTGGCCGCGCGGGTCAATCAGGACCCGCTCTTCAACAGCCACCAGGACACCTACGACCGCTACCGACCGCTGCTCGACGAGCGCCTGTTCGAGTGGGTGGAACAGCATATACGGCAGTTTCCAGCCTGAGCGGCGAATGGCCGGGGCGTTACCTGACATAAGGGCCTGGCCTGCCGCATCGCCAAACACAGTGACTTCATGCCGCCCCAGGAGTATCGACAAGGACTGCAACAGTTCTTGAGCAAATGCCCGGTAACCCCCGAGCCGGACTGATCCCGCTTGCAGATACTTTTCTTGAGGACCACAAACGCCCTCAAGGACTCTTTCTTCCCCTGATAAACCGATAACTTTTACTTGCTCTGTTTCATATACAAAACAAGTAAGCGATTTATCCCGCTTTTTGCGTTACCTGAACAAGCACCGACTTCTTGCAACTTCCCAGGCTTTGCCCGGGCAGTGTGCAATTTCGTGCCAAATAAGAAACCACGTTTCATATATGGAACATTTCATTTTCAACTAAATAAATACAACTCATTAATAAACAAGGACTTTTAAACTAAAACATCGCGTTATAAAGCACTGGCATTGTTCATGCACTAAACGGCGTATCACCTATAAAACAGACCAGAGTACCTTCCCAATGGCTGTGAAAGAGATGTACGCCGTCGCCCCTCAATGGAATAAGCCCGCTCCCAAGGAAGATCTGGAGCCGACTGAAATTGAATTTCGCAATGTCGGCAAATGTTTCCCGGCCAAGGGCCAATCCGCAGCGCCATTCGCTATTCGCGAGGTGAACTTCAAGATTCGCCGGGGTGAAGTGGTATCGATCATCGGCCCTTCCGGTTGTGGCAAGAGCACCATCCTCAATATGGGTTCCGGCCTGTATCGCCCCAGCGAAGGCGAGGTGTTCGTCAGCGGCGAGCCGGTCACCGGCCCGGTACGCCAGGTCGCCTTCATGTTGCAGAAAGACCTGCTGATGCCCTGGCGCAGCATCCGCCGCAACGTCGAACTGGGCCTGGAGATCCAGGGCGTGCCCGCCGCGACCCGGCAGACCGTGGCCAACGACCTGCTCGAACGCTGCCACCTCAAGGGCTTCGCCGATCACTACCCGTTCCAGCTGTCCGGCGGCATGCGCCAGCGCGCGGCCCTGGCCCGGACCCTGGCCATCGACCCGCAGGTGCTGTTCCTCGACGAGCCGTTTTCCGCCCTCGATGCCCAGACCAAGATGATCCTGCAACAGGACATGGCGCGGATGCTCTACGACGAAAAGAAGACCGCCCTGTTCATCACCCACGACCTGATCGAAGGCATCGCCATGTCCGACCGGTTGCTGGTCATGAGCGCCCGCCCCGGCACCATCATCGAAGAAATCAACATCGACCTGCCGTTTCGCGACAACCCTCTGGAGCGCCGCAAGCTGCCGGAAATCGGCCCGCTGGTGGGCCGCCTGATGGAGTTGCTGCAAGTCGGCGCGGACACCGAACTGCACTGATCACCGCCCTCGCGGCCCCCAACCGATTCAGGAGTCCCCATGCTCAAGTCTCTGTTTCAACGTCTTTGCGCATTCAGCCTGGGCCTCGGCCTGGCCTGCACGGCCCAGGCCCGGACCGACGTCACCTACCTGCTGCCGGCACCGCCCAACTCGCCGGCCTTCGCGCCCTGGATCATCGCCAAGGAGAAGGGTTACTACGCCGCCCAGGACCTCAACCTGACCTTTATCGCCGCCAAGGGCGGGGTCGACGTGGCCAAGCAGATCGGTGCCGGTAATGCCTTGCTCGGCGGCGCCATCGGTGACACGCCGATCGTGGTCCGGGCCAATGGTATTCCGGTGCGCGCCGTGGCGGTGCTGGGCTCCGGCGGGGTGACCATGATCGCCACCAACGCCAAGGAAAATATCGAGTCCATCACCGACCTCAAGGGCAAGACCATGACGGTGATGTCCTACTCCGACACCACCTACTACGCCCTGCTTGCCTCGCTGCGCAAAGCCGGCCTGAGCAAGACCGACGTGAATATCCAGGCCGCCGGGCCGGCCGGGGTCTGGCAGCTGTTCTCGGCCGACAAGGCCCAGGCCATGGCGGGCGTGCCGGACTGGGTGGTCAACGCCGAAGAGGCCGGGGTGCGGATCAAGCTGATTCCCCAGGCGCAGATTTTCGAAAGCATGGCCCAGGCGATCCTCGCCTCCGACGACGCCATCAAGAACCAGCCCAAGGTCGTGCGCGGCGTGGTCCAGGCCACCCTGCAAGGCATGCGCGACATCATCCAGGACCCGCGCGCCGCCGCCGTGACCTTCGCCAAGGCCGTGCCGGCCTACGCCGGCAAGGAAGACTCGCTGGAGAAGGTTTTCAAGCTTTACGTCGAGCATGTCTACGCCAACCAGCGCGTGCTCGGCCACATCGATCCGCAGCGCCTGGACAAGGTCCGCCAGTTCTACGTCAGCGAAGGCATCGTCAGCCAGGAGCCCAAGCTCGAGGACCTGTTCACCAACCAATTCGTCGACAGCCCGGTCGCCGCGCAATGAGCCACCGGGACAACAAGGTACGCACATGATGAAAAGCCTGAATAACTCCATGCTCGGCAGCGCCGCGCTGCTGGTCCTGTTCCTGGTGCTCTGGCAATGGGGCCCGGGCCTGCTCGGCATGCCCGAATTCGTCATGCCGCAACTGAGCCGCGTGGCCCAGGAAAGCCTGGTGATGTGGCACAGCGGCGGCCTGCTGCAACACACCCTGATCACCGCGCTGGAGATCATCGTCGGCTTCGGCCTCGGCGCCCTGCTGGGGGTGGTGATCGGCGTGTCCCTGGGCCTGTCGCCCGCCGCCGAAGCCATGTTGTCGCCCTACATCCTGGCCCTGCAGATCGCCCCGAAAGTCGCCTTCGCGCCGCTGTTCGTGATGTGGCTGGGCTACACCATCTACCCGAAGATCCTGATCGCCATCCTGATCGTGTTCTTCCCGGTGATGATCAACGTGCTCTCGGCGATCCGCACCGTCGATCCGGACATGATCAACCTGGTGCGCACCATGAACGCCAGCCGCTGGCAGATCTTCCGCCTGGTGGAGTTCCCCTCGGCCATGGCCGCGCTGTTCTCCGGCCTGCGCATCGCCTCGACCCTGGCGGTGATCGGCGTCACCGTCGGCGAGCTGGTCGGCGGCAACCAGGGCCTGGGCTTCTTGCTGGTGGACGCCGAGGGCCAGGGCAACACTGCCGGGGTGTTCGTCGCCATTGTCATGCTCACCCTGATCGGGGTGATCGCCTACGGCGCCGTGGTCTGGGCGGAAAAACGCGTCCTGCACTACATGCCCAAAGCCATGCTGAGCACCCAATAATGAACAGCCAGAATCTTCTGCTAGAAGGGCGCCGGGTGCTGGTCACCGGCGGCGCCCGTGGCCTGGGCTACGCCTTCGCCCAGGCCATCGGCCGGGCCGGTGCCCGGGTGGTGATCGCCGACGTGCTGCAAGAGCGCGTGCAGCAAGCCGCCAGCGAACTGCAGGCCCAGGGCCTGGACGTCCAGGCTGTGACCCTCGACCTGGCCCAACCGGCCTCCATCGACGCCTGCATCGCCGCCACCCTGGACCTGCTCGGCGGCCTCGACGGCCTGGTGAACAACGCCTCGATCACCAACTCCGGCGGCAAAGGCTGCGAAGAACTGAGCATCGACACCTGGGACCAGGTGATGCAGGTCAACGTGCGCGGTACCTGGCTGATGACCACCGCCTGCCTGCCGGCCCTGCGCGCCAGCGGCCACGGCGCCATCGTCAACCTGGCCTCCGACACCCCGCTGTGGGGCGCGCCGAACCTGCTGGCCTACGTCGCCAGCAAGGGCGCGATCATCGCCATGACCCGCAGCCTGGCCCGCGAGCTGGGCGCCGACAACATCACGGTCAACGCCATCGCCCCCGGCCTGGTGCTGGTGGAGGCCACCGCCTACGTGCCCGAGGCACGCCACCGTTTGTACAACGACCAGCGGGCCATCCAGCGCCCGCAACTGCCCGAAGACGTCAGCGGCGCCGTGCTGTTCGCGCTGTCCGACCTTGCCCGCTTCATCACTGGACAAACCCTGCCGGTCAACGGCGGGTTCGTCATGCCTTGATCTGGAGACTGTCATGACCGATCTATCTGCCCAAAACGCCACCCCGAAAAGCTGGGACCGCCCTGCCGGCGCCAGCCTGGAAAGCTGGATGAACACGCGCATCGCCCGCTACCAGACGCGCAAGTACGACTGGGACGCGCTGAAGTTCCAGGCCGACTACGACCCGAAATTCCGTCGCGCGCAAATGCGCTACATCGGCACCGGCGGCACTGGTGTCAGCAGTGACATGAACACCATTGCGTCGGAGCACTTCACCTTCTCCACCATGGTCATCCCGGCCGGCCACGAAGGCCCGCCACACCTGCACATCGACGTCGAGGAAGTGTTTTTCGTGCTGCGCGGCAAGCTCAAGGTGGTGCTGGAAAAGGATGGCGAGCGCTTCGAGACCATCCTCACCGACCGCGACGTGATTTCCGTGCCGCCGGGCGTGTACCGCGAAGAAATCAACATCGGCGACGAAGACGCGCTGATGTGTGTGATGCTCGGCGCGAAAAAGCCGATCACCCCGACCTATCCGCCAGAGCACCCTCTGGCCTCGATCAAGCGCGGATAAGCCCATGTTGCCAGGCCTCTCTCAACCCGTATCGACAGCGGACCTCCAGGCCCGACTGGCCCGCGACTTTGTCCAGCGCCTGGTGCCCGTGGCCGGCGGCCGGCAGGCCCTGCGCGAATGCGGCGCGGGCCCGGCGATCGTGCTGCTGCACGGCATCGGTTCCGGGGCGGCGTCCTGGCTAGAGGTGGCCCGACAGCTGGCGCCCCAGGCCCGGGTCATCGCCTGGGACGCGCCCGGCTACGGCGATTCCAGCCCCCTGGAATCCCCCGCGCCCAAGGCCGAGCACTACGCCGCCCGCCTGGTGCAGATGCTCGATGCCCTGGACGTCGAGGAATGCGTGCTGGTGGGGCATTCCCTCGGCGCGCTGCCGGCCCTGGCCTTCGCTCGCAGTTCACAGGCGAGCCGGGTGAGTCGCCTGGTACTGATTAGCCCGGCCCGGGGTTATGGCGCGCCGGAACGCGGCGAGCAGCGCCAGCTGGTGCGCCGCCAGCGCCTGGAGAACCTGGAGCATCTGGGGATCGCCGGCCTGGCCGAACAACGCAGTGCCCACATGCTCTCGCCCAACGCCGCGCCGCAGGCCCTGGCCTGGGTGCGCTGGAACATGGCGCGGCTCAACCCCGCGGGTTATCGCCAGGCCATCGAGCTGCTGTGTGGCGACGACCTGCTGCGCCACGGCCAGCCCGGCATGCCCTGCGAAGTGCATTGCGGCGAAGCCGACCGCATCACCCCGGCCGAGACCTGCCTGACCCTGGCCAAGGCGCTGGGCGCCAGCTTCAACCTGATCGCCGACGCGGGCCACGCCAGCCCCATCGAACAACCGCTGGTGGTCGCGGGCCGCCTGGCCTTTGCCATCAAAGAATCCCTGACAGGTAGAACCCTATGAACGACTCCGATCCGCTGAAGGACGCTCAGGACAAATACATAGTGCCGGGCCTGGAGCGTGGCCTGTTGCTGCTCTGCGAGTTCAGCCGGCGCAACCGCACCCTGACCGCGCCGGAACTGGCCCGCCGCCTGGCCCTGCCGCGCTCGACCATCTTCCGCCTGCTCACCACCCTGGAAACCATGGGTTTCGTCACCCGCAGCGGCAACGAATACCGCCTCGGCATGTCGGTGCTGCGCCTGGGCTTCGAATACCTGGCGTCGCTGGAGCTGACCGAGCTCGGCCAGCCGCTGCTGGCGCGCCTGTGCGACCGCCTCAACTACCCGAGCAACCTGGTGGTGCGCGACGGCCGCTCGATCGTCTACGTGGCCAAGGTCTCGCCGCCCTCGGTGTTCTCCAACGCGGTCAACGTCGGCACCCGCCTGCCGGCCCACGCCACGGTGCTGGGGCGCATCCTCCTGGAGGACCTGTCCCTGGCCGAACTGCGCGAGCTGTACCCCGAAGAGCATCTGGAGCAGTACTCCCACAGCACGCCGAAAACCGTGCTGGAGCTGTTCGACATGGTCCAGGCCGACCGCCAGCGCGGCTTTATCAGCGGCGAAGGTTTCTTCGAATCGGCGATCTCCACGGTGGCCGCGCCAGTGCGCGACCAGAGCGGGCGCATCGCCGCGGCCTTGGGCGTGACCATCCCCACCACACAGATCGGCCACGTCAACTTCGAGGAACTGCTGTCGCAGGTCCGCCGCAGCGCCGACGAGCTGTCGCGCCTGCTCAACTACAACGGCGTGGCCCACGACGGGCAACAGCGCGTGACCGCCTTGATGAGGGATTGAGATGAGCCTTTATCAACTGCAAGGCCGCACCGCGATCGTCACCGGCGGCTCCTCGGGCATCGGCCTGGCCTGCGTCGAGCTGCTGCTGGAAGCCGGCGCCGCCGTGGCCTTCTGCGGACGCGACGGCGAGCGCCTGCGCAGCGCCGAAGCCGACCTGCGCCAGCGCTTCCCCCAAGCACAGCTGCTGGCCCAGGTGTGCAACGTGCTCGACGCCGAGTCGGTCAGCGCCTTCGCCCATGCCAGCCAGGCCGCGCTCGGCGAGGCCAGCGTGCTGATCAACAACGCCGGGCAAGGCCGGGTCTCGACCTTCGCCGACACCAGCGACGCCGCCTGGAGCGAAGAGCTGAACCTGAAATTCTTCTCGGTGATCAACCCGGTCCGCGCCTTCAAGGCCCAGCTGGAAAGCCAGCGCGAGGCCGCCATCGTCTGCGTCAACTCGCTGCTGGCCTGCCAGCCGGAACCGCACATGGTCGCCACCTCGGCCGCCCGCGCCGGGGTGATGAACCTGGTGCGCTCGATGGCCACCGAATTCGCCCCGCAGGGCATCCGGGTCAACGGCATCCTCATTGGCCTGGTGGAGTCCGGGCAATGGCGCCGGCGCTTTGAGGCCCGCGAAGAACGCGACCTCGACTGGGCGCAATGGACCGCCCAGCTGGCGCAACGCAAACACATTCCCTTGGGGCGCCTGGGCCTGCCGCTGGAAGCGGCCCGCGCGATCCTGTTCCTGGCCTCGCCTCTGTCGGCTTACACCACAGGCAGCCATATCGATGTATCCGGAGGCCTGTCCCGCCATGCGTAACGAAAACACTGTCACCGTGGGCGCTGCCATCACCGCCTTTCTCGAACAATGCGAGGTCAAGGCCGCGTTCGGCGTGATCTCGATCCACAACATGCCGATCCTCGATGCCTTTGCCGTGCGCGGCAATATCCGCTTCGTCATGGCCCGTGGCGAAGCCGGCGCCGCCAACATGGCCGACGCCTATGCCCGCACCACCGGCGGCCTCGGCGTGTGCCTGACCTCCACCGGCACCGCGGCCGGCAACGCCGCCGGCGCCATGGTCGAAGCGCAGACCGCCGGCACGCCGCTGCTGCACATCACCGGGCAGATCGAAACGCCATACCTCGACCAGGAACTGGCCTACATCCACGAAGCCCGCGACCAGCTGAACATGCTCAAGGCGGTGTCCAAGGCGGCGTTCCGCGTGCGCAGCGTCGAGACCGCCATCAGCACCCTGAAGCTGGCGGTGCAGACCGCCCTGACCGCGCCGACCGGGCCGGTGAGCGTGGAAATCCCGATCGACATCCAGTCGACCTTTATCCCGATGCCCACCGACCTGTCGCCGTTGCCGATCCCGGTCGCGGTGCCGGCGCCGGAAGCCCTCGACCTGGTCGCCGAACGCCTGGCCGGGGCCAAGCGTCCGCTGCTCTGGCTCGGCGGTGGCGCCCGGCATGCCGGGGCGCAGGTCAAGCGCCTGCTGGCCATGGGCGTGGGCGTCATCACCTCGACCCAGGGCCGCGGCGTGGTCAACGAAGACGACGAGCGTTGCCTCGGGGCCTTCTCGCAGAACAAGCGGGTCGAGCAGTTCCTGCAAACCTGCGACGCGCTGCTGATCGCCGGCTCGCGGCTGCGCAGCAACGAGACCTTCAAGTACGCCCTGAAGTTGCCGCAGAACACCCTGCGCATCGACGCCAACCCGGCCATCGAAGGCCGCAGCTACGCCAGCGAACTGTTTATCTGCGGCGACGCCGCGCTGGCCCTGGAGGGCCTGGCCGACCGCCTCGAAGGCCGCTTGCAGACCGACCCGGACTTCCTCGCCGAACTCAAGGCGGTCCGCGAGCAATCGCGCAGCCAGCTGGTGGCCGACCTGGGGCCGTACTCGGCGATGGTCGAACAGTTGCAGGCCAGCACCGGCCGCAACTTCTCCTGGGTGCGCGACGTGACCCTGTCCAACAGCATCTGGGGCAACCGCCTGCTGACCCTCTACCACCCGCGCGCCGGGGTCCACGCCCTCGGTGGCGGCATCGGCCAGGGCCTGGCGATGGGCATCGGCGCGGCCGTGGCCGCCGCCGAAACCGCGCCCGGGCGCAAGGTCTTCGCCCTGGCCGGCGACGGCGGTTTCATCCTCAACCTCGGTGAGCTGGCGACCCTGGTCCAGGAGCGCGCCAACCTGGTGATCCTGCTGATGAACGACCAGCGCTACGGGGTGATCCGCAATATCCAGGACGCGGTCTACGGCAGCCGCCATTGCTACGTCGACCTGCACACCCCGGACTACACCAAGCTCGCCGAGTCCCTGGGGCTGCGCCACGGCCTGGTCACCGACCTCAAGGACTTCGGCAAGGTGGTGGACAGCGCCCTGAGCCAGCCCGGCCCGTTCCTGCTGGAAGTCGACATGCTCAGCGTCGGCAACTTCGCCACCCAGTTCGCCGGCCCGCCCAACAGCGAAACCAAAGCCCAGAAGGCCACCGCCTGAGGATCGCGCCATGTTGCATATCACCATGATCGGCTGCGGCGCCATTGGCGTCGGCGTGCTCGAACTGCTGGAGCAGGACCCGCAGTTGTGCGTGGACTACGTCATCGCCTCCCAGGGTTCCGAAGCCCTGGTGCGCCAGCGCCTGGCCAGCTTCAAGCAGCCGCCGCAGGTACTCACCGCGCTGCCGGCCGACGCCCGTCCGGACCTGCTGGTGGAATGCGCCGGTCACCGGGCCATTGAAGAACACGTGCTGCCGGCCCTGGAGCGCGGCATCGCCTGCCTGATCGTCTCGGTCGGCGCGCTCTCCGAAGTCGGCCTGGTGGAGCGCCTGGAAGCCGCCGCCGAACGCGGCCAGACCCGCATCGAACTGCTGCCCGGCGCCATCGGCGGCATCGATGCGCTGTCGGCGGCCAAGGTCGGCGGGCTGGACTCGGTCAACTACACCGGACGCAAGCCGGCCCGCGCCTGGAAGAACACCCCCGGCGAGCAGGCCTGCGACCTCGACAGCATCAGCGAGGCCACGGTGATCTTCCAGGGCAGCGCCCGCGAAGCGGCGCGGCTGTACCCGAAGAACGCCAACGTCGCCGCCACCCTGTCGCTGGCCGGGCTGGGCCTGGATCGCACCCAGGTGACGCTGATCGCCGACCCCCACAGCGAGGAAAACGTCCACCACTTCGAAGCCCGGGGCGCCTTCGGCGGTTTCGAGTTGAGCCTGCGCGGCAAGCCGCTGCTGGCCAACCCCAAGACCTCGGCGCTGACCGTGTACAGCGTGGTCCGTGCCCTGGGCAACCACGCCCACGCGATATCCATTTAAGGAGCCGGTCGATGACCCTCGAACAGACTTTACCGATCTGCATCGCCGGCGAGTGGCGCCTGGGCCGCGGCGAGCGTTACGCCAGCCGCTACCCGGCCACCGGCGAAGCCGTGGCCTGGCTCAACGCCGCCGATCTGCAGGATGTCGAAGACGCCATCCAGGGCGCGCACCAGGCGTTCCTGCACAGCGGCTGGGCCCAGCGCAAACCCCACGAGCGGGCCGGCGTGCTCTACCGCATCGCCGAACTGATCCGCCAGCACGGCGAAGAGCTTGCGCAATTGCAGCGCCAGGACAACGGCAAGCCGATCAACGAGACCCGCGCCCTGGTGGCCAGCGCCGCCGGCACCTTCCAGTTCTTCGCCGCGGCCTGCGAAACCCTGGAAGAAACCATCACCCCGTCGCGCGGCGATTTCGTCAGCATGAGCGTGTATGAGCCAATGGGCGTGGTCGCCGCGATCACCCCGTGGAACTCGCCGATCGCCAGCGAGGCGCAGAAGGTCGCGCCGGCCCTGGCGGCGGGCAACGCGGTGGTGATCAAGCCGGCGGAAATCACCCCGCTGCTGGCCCTGCGCCTGGCCCGCCTGTGCGAAGAAGCCGGCCTGCCCAAGGGCCTGGTCAGCGTGCTGCCCGGCAAGGGTTCGCTGCTCGGCGATGCCCTGACCCGGCATCCGCTGGTCAAGCGCGTGTCGTTCACCGGCGGCACCCGCACCGGCAAGCACATCGCCCATATCGCCGCCGACAAGATGATGCCGGTGTCCCTGGAACTGGGCGGCAAGTCGCCGACCATCGTCCTCGACGACGCCGACCTCGACCACGCCGTGGCCGGGGTGCTGTACGGCATCTTCAGTTCCTCGGGTGAAGCCTGCATCGCCGGCTCCCGGCTGTTCGTCGCCCGTGCCTTGTACGAGCCGTTCATGCAGCGCCTGGTGGCGGCCGCGGCCAACCTGCGGGTCGGCGACCCGGCCGACGAAAACACCCAGATGGGCCCGCTGATCAGCGCCGGCCATCGCGAATCGGTGGAGCGCTACGTGGCCCTCGGGCTGGCCGAGGGCGGACGCCTGCTGCTCGGCGGCCAGCGCCCAACCGGCGGCATCTACGATCAAGGCTACTTCTACCCGCCGACCATCCTCGAAGGCCTGAGCAACAGCCAGCAGACCTGCCAGGAAGAAATCTTTGGCCCGGTGCTGGTGGCCATGCCCTTCGATGACGAAGCGCAGCTGCTGGAGCAGGCCAACGACAGCCTGTACGCCCTCGCGGCCGGGATCTGGAGCCGCGACTACAAGCGCGCCTGGGCCCTGGGCCGGCGCCTGCAGGCCGGCACGGTGTGGATCAACACCTACAAGCAGTTCTCGATCTCCACGCCCTTCGGCGGCTGGCGCGACAGCGGCCTGGGCCGCGAAAAAGGCCGCCTGGGCATCCTGCAGTACATGGAACAGAAGAGCCTCTATTGGGGCATGAACGAACAGCCACTGGCCTGGGCCGGTGTGCCACGAGAGGTAGCGCTATGAGCGTGTTAGGCATCGATGAAGTCACCTATGGCGTCGAGGATCTGGACACCTGCGTGCGGTTTTTCAGCGACTGGGGCCTCAAGCAAGTCAGCGCGCAGCCCGACGAGGTGATCTTCGAAACCCTCAACGGCTGCCGCGTGGTGCTCGCCGACCTGGACAAGCCGGGCCTGCCGCCCGCCATCGAGGCCGGCTCCACCGTGCGCGAAGTGGTCTGGGGCGTGGCCAGTACGGCGGACCTGGCTCTGTACCGCCAGCGCATCGCCCATGACCCGGGGTTTGTCGAGACCGACGGGCGCATCGGCTGCACCGATCCCAACGGCCTGGCGATCCGCCTGCAAGTGACCCGCAAGCGCGAGATCGACATCGAGTGCAGCGGCCACAACACCTGGCAGACCAAGGGCCGGATCAACAAGGCGGCGCCGGTCTATGAACGCGCGACGCCGATCGAAGTCGGCCACGTGGTGTTTTTCGTCAAGGACGTGAACGCCTGCGAAGCCTTCTACCACGAGCGTTTCGGCTTCCAGGCCTCGGACCGTTATCCGGACCGCGGGGCGTTCTTGCGCACCGCCGAGGAAGGCGGCCACCACGACCTGTTCATGCTGCAACTGCCGGCGCCGCGGGCCGGGCTCAACCACGTGGCGTTCACCGTGCGCGACGTGCACGAAGTGTTCGGCGGCGGCATGCACATCTCCCGCAGTGGCTGGACCACCGAGATCGGCCCGGGGCGGCACCCGGTGTCTTCGGCGTTCTTCTGGTACTTCAAGAACCCCGCCGGCGCGCTGGTGGAGTACTACGCCGACGAAGACCAGCTGACCGGCGAATGGCAGCCGCGCACCTTCGAACCGGGGCCCACGGTGTTCGCCGAATGGGCCATCGCCGGCGGCATCGACGGCCATACCCGGCGCCAGCAGAACGTCGAGGCGCCGCAAGGCAAATTCCTCACCGACAAACCGAAACCCTGAGCAGGAGTCGTCCATGTCTTCCCTGAACATTGCCATCGCCGGCGCCGGTATCGGCGGCCTGACCGCTGCCATCGCCCTGCACCGCGCCGGCCACCGGGTCACCGTGTTCGAACAGTCGAAAGCCTTCCTGCGGGTCGGCGCCGACATCAACCTCACGCCCAACGCGGTGCGCGCGCTGGATGGCCTGGGCATAGGTGCCGCGGTGCGCCTGCCGGCCGCCCGGCCGACCCATCGCATCAGCCGGATGTGGGACAGCGGCGAAGAAACCTCGCGCCTGGAAATGGCCGACGCCGCCGAGCGCAAATACGGCGCGCCGCAACTGACCATCCACCGCGCCGACCTGCTGGCGGCCCTGGCCGAAGTGTTCCCGCTGGAGCAGGTGCAATTCGCCAAGCGCGCCGAGCGGGTGATCCAAGACGACGACGGCATCGCGCTGCACTTCAAGGACGGCAGCCAGCACCGCTGCGATGTCTTGATCGGCGCCGACGGCATCCACTCGGTGGTGCGCAACGCGCTGTTCGGCGAAGAACATCCGCGCTTCACCGGGGTGGTGGCCTACCGCGCGGTGGTGCCGGCCGAGCGCGTGGCCCAGGTGCCGAACATCCAGGCCTTCACCAAATGGTGGGGCCCCAACCCGCAGAGCCAGATCGTCACCTTCCCGCTGAACCAGGGCAAGGACATCTTCATCTTCGCCACCACCGCCCAGGACAGCTGGCACGAGGAGTCCTGGACCAGCGCCGGCGACGCCGAGGAGCTGCGTAGCCACTACCGGGCGTTCCACCCGGACGCCCGCGCCCTGCTCGACGCCTGCACCGATGTGCTCAAGACCGCGCTGTACGAACGCGATCCGCTGCCGTTCTGGTCCAGGGGCGCGATCACCCTGCTGGGCGACGCCTGCCACCCGATGATGCCGTTCATGGCCCAGGGCGCCGGCCAGGCCATCGAGGACGCGGTGGTGCTCGCCCGCTACCTGCACGACCTCGACAGCCCGGCGTCGGTCGCCGCGGCCTTGCAGGCCTACCAGCAGGCGCGCCTGGCGCGCACCAGCCAGATCCAGATCGGCTCGCGGGGCAACCAGTGGCTCAAGGACGGCGGCAACGCCGACTGGGTCTACGGCTATGACGCCTGGGCCGTGCCCACCGACAGCGCGGCCTGAACATGAGCGAGACATTGCTGGTGACCGTGCTGCTCAAGCACGACCAATCGAAGAACCTGGAAGACATCCAGCGCCACATGAAGCAGCAGGACTGGTGGGAGCGCTTTCCACCGCAAGGCGTCGAGCTGGTGTCGTGGACCGTGGCCATGGGCCTGGGCCAGATCGTCACCCTGCGCTTGCCGCCAAGCCTGCTGCCGGCCCTCAACGTCGAGCTCGAACGCTCGGCCTGGGGCGTGTTCGGCACTGAGGTTTTCCCGACATACGACTTTATCCCGGTGCGCGAAACGATCCGCGAACGGGTACGCAACGGAGGTCAATGACATGAGCACCCACGAACGATTCCTCGAACCCCATCAGGCGCGCAAGCGGCCCAACACCCAGTTCGAAGAGCTGCTGGGCGATTCCATCGAGCGCGCTTTCGGCAATGGCGTGAGCGAGCTGCCGGCGCTGCTCGCCCACCTCAACCTGGCCGGGCCGCCCTGCCCGCTGACCAGCGGCGAGTGGACCGAGGATGCCTATAAAACCCTGATGGCCCGGCTGGGCGAATGACCCGGCAGAAGGAATAACAAGATGAATACGCAACTGACCGTCGACCCTGTTGAAAATCACCTGGCCAATGGCCTCAAGGACCTCTGGTTCCCGGTATTGCCCTCGGACCTGCTGGGCGAGAAACCGGTATCGGTGCGCCGCCTGGGCTACAAGATCGCCCTGTGGCGCGACAACGATGGCAGCGTCCATGCCCTGGAAGACCATTGCCCGCATCGCGGCGCGCCGCTGTCCCAGGGGCCGGTGCTGGGTGATCGCCTGCAATGCCCTTACCACGGCGTCGAAGTGCGCTGCGACGGCACCGTGACCAAGGTGCCCGGCAGCCCCGGCTGCAAGCTCGAAGGCAGCCGGCCGACGCGGATGTTCCACACCCGCGAGGCCGCCGGCGCGATCTTCCTGTTCAACGCCACCGACCCGCACTTGGAAACTCCGCCGGAACTGGTGCTGCCGGAGCAGCTGAGTTCCCCCGAGTGGAGCAGCTTCGTCTGCTACACCGAGTGGAAAGGCGACTACCGCTATGTGCTCGACAACGTCATGGACCCGATGCACGGCACCTACCTGCACAAGATGTCGCACTCGATGAGCGAAGGCGAAGCCACCGCCAAGTTCGTCACCCGCGACACCGACAACGGTTTCTTCTTCGAGAAGGAAGGCCAGCGCGGGGTGAACTTCGACTGGACCGAGTTCATGGACAACGGCTGCCACTGGCTGCGCCTGGAAATTCCCTACCCGAAAACCGGCGGCCCGGGCGGCAACTTCACCATCATCGGCAGCTACACCCCGAGCAGCCGCTCGCTGGCGGCGGTGTTCCACTGGCGCTGCCGTCCGCTGACCGGCTGGCAGCGCGACACCTGGCGCTTCCTCTACAAGAACCGCCTGGAAGCGCGGCACTGGGCGGTACTGGAGCAGGACCGGGTGCTGCTGGAGTTCATGGAGCCGGACGCCAACCAGCGCGAAAACCTCTACCAGCACGACCTGGGCGTGGTGCGGTTGCGGCGCTACCTGAAGAACGCTGCCAAGGCCCAGCTCGAACTGATCGAAGCGAAGCAGCTGCCATGAACCGGGCCCTGCGCCGGGTGCGCAGCGCAGCCGTGGCCGAGCCGGCCGGCGCCAGTTGGTCCAATGCCCTGGTGATCGGCCGCGAGGTGCTGCTGTCCGGCATGACCGCGCACCCCGCCAGCCGCGAGGCCGCGCAAGCCGGCGCGGCGCTGGATGGCTACGCCCAGACCCTGCTGGTGCTGGGCAAGATCCAGGCATTGGTGGAAGCCGCCGGCGGCCACATCGGCAATATCTGCCGGCTGACGGTGTACCTCACCGACATCGCCGACAAGGAGCAGGTGGGCCGCGCCCGGCGCGATTTCTTTGCCGGGCAGGCGCTGTTCCCGACCTCCACCCTGGTGGCGGTCAGTGCGTTGGTGTTTCCCGAATTACGGGTCGAGATCGAGGCCGGCGCCCGGCTCGATGTCGACCTGCGTACCGTCATAGAGGTGAACGATGTCTAAACCCTCCCTCCTCACCGCCCGCGTCCACACCTTGCGCTACGAAGCCGAAGGCATCATCAGCGTCGAGCTGCGGCCCCTGGGCGATACGGTGTTCCCGCCGTTCGACGCCGGCTCGCACATCGACCTGCACCTGGCCAACGGCCTGGTGCGCAGCTACTCGCTGCTCAACTCGCCCAGCGACCAGGGCCGTTACGTGGTCGGCATCCTGCGCGACCGCAACAGCCGCGGCGGCTCGGAATACGTGCACAGCCAGCTGCGGGTCGGCATGCACCTGTCGATCGCCGCGCCGCGCAACAACTTCGAACTGGAGCCAAGCGCCAGCCACAGCGTGCTGGTGGCCGGTGGCATCGGCATCACGCCGATCTACTGCATGTTCCGCCAGCTGCTGGCCCTGGGAAAATCCGCCGAGCTGATCTACTGCGCGCGCTCGCGCCAGGAGGCCGCGCTGGTGGAAGAGCTGAGCGGGCTCAAGGCCCGGGTGATCTACCACTTCAACGATGAGAAAGGCGCGCCGCCGGACCTCGCCGCCTACCTCGCCGGCCAGCCGGCGGACACGCACTTCTACTGCTGCGGCCCGACGCCGATGCTCGATGCCTTCGAAGCCACCTGCGAGCGCCTGGGTTATCCCCATGCCCATATCGAGCGCTTCGCCGCCGCCGAGTTGCCACCCAGCGCAGACGCCCAGAGCAGTTACAGCGTCGAGCTGAAAAAGTCCGGCAAGACCCTGTCCGTGGAGCCCGGCCTGAGCCTGCTGGATGTGCTGCTCGAAGCCGGCTGCGACATCGACCACAGCTGTCGCGAAGGGGTCTGCGGCTCCTGTGAAACGCGGGTGGTGGAAGGCGAGATCGACCACCGCGACGGCGTGCTGACCAAAGCCGAACGGGCGGCCAACCGATCGATGATGGTCTGCGTTTCCGGCTGCAAGAGCCGGCGCCTGGTGCTGGATCTCTAGCACGCTATGTAATTGCTACGTAACGGTTACGTAATTGCTACGTAATCGTTGCGAGGCAAAGGCTGTACGGCTATTACATACCGCCAAAACCGCTGGAAGGCTGCAAAACGACCGCTGTAGCCGCTGCCGAGCCTGCGAGGCTGCGATCGGTTGCGCAGCAACCGCAAAACCTGCCAACTGCGCTTCCATTGATACACCGCGGCGCCCGGATGGCGGCCCCTGCGGTGCCGTTCGCAGCCTCGCCCGCTCGGCAGCGGCTACAGGAATCCAGGCATGTCGCCGGCCGACGCTCCCACACAATGGCCGCCACAACCGCCGAGAGGCTGCAAAAACCGCTGTCGTAGCCGCTGCCGAGCCTGCGAGGCTGCGATCGGTTGCGCAGCAGCCGCAAAACCTGCCAACCGCACTTCCATTGATACACCCCGGCGCCCGGATGGCGGCCCCTGCGGTGCCGTTCGCCGCCTCGGCAGCTCGGCAGCGGCTACAGGCAGTGATGTCGGCCTTTTTTATGCTCGCGGTTTATGGCGAAAAATGAACTTTCGCTGCAACCGACAGGCATCTGATTGTTCACCAGTAAAACAAACTTCCTGCCCGCTTATTTAACAGCGTGCAATAAAGACGCACCTATAACGCGCAACTTTGTTACCCACTTTCCCCGCTGTTTCACAGGCTGCACAGAAGCCTGTGTTTCCCATATAAACAATTGTTTTCAATAAACTTTTCATAAACATCCAAGATGCCGGACGCCTGGCACAGTTCCTGCTCTACCCCCTGTAAATCCACGGGCCAAACGGCGTTCCACCGATAAAACAACAATAACCAGCACTTAATCCGGCAAGACCCACTCCCGCCACAGTTGCCTTATCAGGCAAGCGGGTAAGTGTTGCCGATCGTCAAGTAGCGCCGAGCATTAAAGGTGAGGTCAAAAATGAAACGTCATGTCTTATGTGCAGGATTGATGGTAGTCAGTTGCGCAAGTTTCGCCGTCGAACCCATTCCTTCCGCCCCCGTGCGGGCCAACGCCGCCAACAAGCCTTTTCCGCATATTTCCTGGCGCAGTGACGACGGCGACAGCAGCCTGGATATCGGCGGCGCGCTGCGCACCAATTACCGCGACGAACATTGGGACACCACCGAGAATAACGGCCGGTTCCTGTTCGACACCTTCCGCCTGGATGTGCAGGCCACCTACAAGAACCTCTACAGCGATATCGGCTACTGGTTCCAGGACGACGGCAAGCGCTCCATCGACCGCGGCTTCGTCGGCTACCGGCTCAACGCCAACTCCAACCTGCAACTGGGCGCGCCGTTCAAGCCCTTCGGCCTGGAGCCCTATCCGCAGTTCGGCTGGAGTTATCACATCCCGTTTTTCATGGGCTACGGCGTGAGCGCGGGCTCGGGCCTCAAATACACCTACAAGGATCAGGACTGGGACGTGCAGCTCGGCTACTTCCCGCGCATGTTGCCCACGGATATTCGCTACTCGCCGGAAGTCGGGCGTTACGCCGACCTCGATAACAACGCCATTGCCTTCACCCAGTCGCGCCAGGACAACGAGAAGCGCAACCAATTCAACGCCCGCGTGGCGCGGACCTTCAACAGCGATGGCTGGAAGACCGAGATCGGCGCCTCGCTGGCCACCGCCCAGCTCTACAACGCCACCACCAGGGACGATGGCGACTACTGGGCCGCGGGCGTGCACGCGGTCATCAGCAAGGGTCCGTGGACCGTCACCACCCAGGGCATCCGCTACGAGTTCGATCCCCAGAACCCGACCGGCGTCAGCCAGGATTCGGTGCTGATGGGCGGCAACGGCCTGACCCCGGCGTACCTGATCGCCTCCAAGGCCACCATCGCCTCGTTCAACGTCGGCTACGACATCTACACGCCCAAGCTCGGGCAATTGAAGAAGATCAAGCTGTACAACGACTACAGCCGGATGATGAAAGACCGGAGCGGCTGGGACGACTCGCAGATGTACACCGTGGGCGCGCAGTTCCTGGCCATGCCGATCATGGCCTGGGTCGACCTGACCTGGGCCCGGAACGCCAACCCCTACGGTGGCGCGGAGAACGGCAGCGGCTTCACCAGCACCAGCTCGGTGGGCAGCAACCAGTGGTACTACCGGACCAACGTCAATATCGGCTACTACTTCTGAGGCCTGCCGGACCGCGCCGCCCCCCATCGCGGGCAATCGAGCATCGACCGGCCCGCTCCTACGAAAACGCAAAGCTGTCGCCGGTATCGTCTGCGACGGGAATCTTCTGTAGGAGCGGCCGGTCGACGCTCGATCGCTCGCGATAGCCGCAAAGCGGCGCTCTGCCAGCCACACCACATTTTCGTTGACGTTCATCGCGAGCAAGCTTCGCTCCTACGGAGGCGATAAAGCGTGCCGAGGCGCCGGCGCAAGAACCGATTCAGCCCCTTTCCCCGCCTGCCGTTCCTCGGCTCGACGCGCTACATGCAGACGGCGGGCGCGCGCACCGGTATAGTGCGCCCCCTCTTCACATGGACAGCCGTCGGTAACGAGGCTCAACCCCATGGGAAACCCGAACTAATAACAACCCGCGAATTGGAACCGGGACGAACACTCGCCCCACCTGTCGTGCTGCCCGCGCGACGGTGTGTAACTCGATGTTTCGGACCGCCCAGCTTCTGCCTTTACAAAAAACAGCGAGGAATACTCCATGCTCGAAGTCATCAACGACTTCCTCTCAGGGAAAGTACTGATCGTGCTCATTGTCGGGCTCGGTAGCTACTTCACGATCCGCTCGCGTTTCGTTCAATTGCGCCACTTCTTCCACATGTTCGCGGTGTTCCGCGACAGCCTCAAAGGCAGCGCCGGGCAACTCAGCTCGTTCCAGGCCCTGATGCTCAGCCTTGCCGGCCGTGTCGGTGCAGGCAACATCGCCGGTGTCGGCATCGCCGTGACCCTCGGTGGTCCGGGTGCGGTGTTCTGGATGTGGGTGACCGCACTGGTCGGCATGTCCAGCAGCTTCTTCGAATGTACCCTGGCCCAGGTCTACAAGCGCGCCGATGGCGACGGCCTGTACCGTGGAGGTCCGGCTTACTACATCCAGCACGGCCTGAAGCTCAAAGGCATGGCGGTGGTGTTCTCGATCCTGCTGCTGGTCACCTACGGCTTCGCCTTCATCGGCCTGCAGTCCTACACCGTGACCCATTCGCTGCAGAACGCCTTTGCCTTCGACCCACAACACACCGGTATCGTCCTGGCGGTGCTGCTGGCCATCACCTTCATCGGCGGTATCAAGCGCATCGCCTCGGTGTCCGACCTGCTGGTACCGATCAAGACTCTGGCCTATATCGGCGTGACCCTGTACGTGATCGGCACCCAGATCGAACAGGTCCCAGCCATGCTGGAAACCATCTTCAAGAGCGCCTTCGGTCTCGACCCGGCTTTCGGCGGCTTGCTCGGCAGCGCAATTGTCATGGGCGTGAAGCGTGGCGTGTTCGCCAACGAAGCGGGCCTGGGCAGTGCGCCGAACGTCGCCGCCGTGGCCGCCGTGAAGCACCCGGGCGCCCAAGGCGTGGTCCAGGCTTTCAGCGTGTTCCTCGACACCTTCGTGATCTGCACCTGCACCGCGCTGCTGATCCTGCTGTCGGGCTTCTACACCCCAGGCTTCGAAGGTGACGGCATCGTCCTGACCCAGAACTCGCTGGCCGCCGTGGTCGGTGACTGGGGCCGCATGTTCGTCAGCGTCGCGCTGTCGCTGTTCGTCTTCACCTGCATCCTCTACAACTACTACCTGGGCGAGAACAGCCTGCAGTTCCTCACCCGCAACCGCGCTGCGCTGATGACTTTCCGCGGCCTGGTGCTGGCGCTGGTGGTCTGGGGTTCGATGCAGGACCTGTCGACCGTGTTCGCCTTCGCCGACATCACCATGACCTGCCTGGCCTTCGTCAACCTGGTGGCCCTGGCCATGCTGTTCAAGGTCGGCCTGCGCGTGATGCGCGACTACGACGAGCAGCGCCGCGCCGGCGTCAGCCAGCCAGTGTTCGACTCCAGCAAATTTACCGATCTGGACCTGGACCTGAAGGCCTGGCCGACCAGCCCGTCGGTTGCTGCCGAGGCCGACGTTCAGCCGCAAGGTATTCCCGCAGCGCAACGCTGATCGGGTAAAAACCGGGCGCATGTCTTGCGCCCGGCGTGACACAAGCGGCGGTCAGCTTCATGCTCGACCGCACGCTGTCATCGTTCCGGAGACTCCCCAATGAATGCCAACACCTATCCTGCCGCGCAGAACGTCATGGTGCTCTACACCGGCGGCACCATCGGCATGCAGGCCAGCGCCCACGGCCTGGCCCCGGCCTCGGGTTTCGAGGCGCGGATGCGCGACTACCTGCACAGCCAGCCCGAGCTGGTAGTGCCCGACTGGCGCTTTCGCGAGATGGCGCCACTGATCGACAGCGCCAACATGACCCCCGCCTACTGGCAGCGCCTGCGCGAAGCCGTGGTCGATGCGATCGACGTGCAGGGCTGCGACAGCGTGCTGATCCTGCACGGCACCGACACCCTGGCCTACAGCGCCGCGGCCATGAGCTTCCAGCTGCTGGGCCTGCCCGCCCGCGTGGTGTTCACCGGCTCGATGCTGCCGGCCGGGGTGACCGACAGCGATGCCTGGGAAAACCTCGGCGGCGCCCTGGTCGCCCTCGGCCAGGGCCTGGCGCCGGGCGTGCACCTGTACTTCCACGGTGAACTGCTGGCGCCGACCCGCTGCGCGAAGATCCGCAGCTTCGGCCGCCATCCGTTCGCGGCGTTGCAGCGCCAGGGTGGCGCAGCCAAGGCGACCTCGATTCCAGCGCAGCTGGATTACCGCCAGGCCAAGCAACTGGCCAGGGTCGGCGTATTGCCGCTGGTGCCGGGGATCGCCGCCGAACAGCTCGACGCCCTGCTGGGCAGCGGCATCCAGGCGCTGGTGCTGGAGTGCTTCGGCAGCGGCACCGGGCCGAGCGATAACCCGCAGTTCCTGGCCAGCCTGCAACGCGCCCGGGAACAGGGCATCGTGGTGGTGGCCATCACCCAATGCCATGAAGGCGGCGTGGAGCTGGACATCTACGAGGCCGGCAGCCGCCTGCGCGGCGTCGGCGTGCTGTCCGGCGGCGGCATGACCCGCGAAGCGGCCTTCGGCAAACTCAACGCCCTGCTGGGCGCCGGCCTGGACAGCGCCGAAGTGCGGCGCCTGGTGGAACTGGACCTGTGCGGCGAGCTGAGCTGACAGCACGTCATCGTTCACCTTCATCGCGAGCAAGCTCGCTCCTACAGAAGCTCCACAGTCCCTTGTAGGAGCGAGCTTGCTCGCGATAGCCGCAACGCGGCGATCCAGCCGCCGCCCCACGCCATCGTTGGAATTTGTCGCAGGCGCGGCATACAAATTGCTCCGTTTTCAGCATCCCCCGGGCTGGAAACGGACATGCTGCACTCCCACCTCACCACCCTCAACGCCGTCTCGCTGGTGCTCAACACCTTCAAGGACCAAGGGCTGCCCAGCGACGCGCTGCTGGCCGGCAGCGGCATCAACGCCGCCGACCTGAGCCGCGCCGACACCCGCATCACCACCAACCAGGAAATGCTGGTGTGCGCCAACGCCGTGGCCCTGCAAAGGGATATCGGCCTGGAGCTGGGCCGGCGCATGCACGTCTCCAGCTACGGCATGCTCGGTTATGCCCTGCTCACCAGTGCCACCTTAGGTGACGCTTTGCGCCTGGCGCTGCGTTATCCGGCGCTGTTGGGAACACTTTTCGAGCTGAGCCTGGAAGCGGACGGCGAGCTGATCTGGCTGACCGCCGCGGATTACCGCGAGAACCCGGCGCTGGCGACCTTCAATATCGAGTTCTGCCTGGTGTCGTTGAAGGTCATCTGCGACGACCTGCTGGGCCATCCGCTGCCCTTGCGCGGCGCCCGCTTCGACTACCCCGCCCCCGATTACCAGCGCCGCTATGCCGAGCGCTTCGACTGCCCGCTGCAATTCGATGCAACCTGCAATGCCTTCGCCTTCGACCGGCGCTGGCTCGAACAGCCGCTGCCCCTGGCGGACGCCATCACCCACCAGGCCATGGCCGAACGCTGCCGCAAGCAGAACACCGAATTCACCGGGCGCCAGGCCTGGCTCGGGCGCATCCGCCAGCTGCTGGCGGCGCAACTGGACGCCGCGCCGGGCCTGGAAGGCCTGGCCGAACAGATGAACTGCTCGGCCCGCACCCTGCGCCGGCACCTCAAGGACCTGGGGTGCAGCTATCAGGAACTGCTCGACGAGCTGCGCTTCGAGCGAGCCAAGCAGATGCTCTGCGAGGACGACCTGCCGATCTACCGCATCGCCGAAGCCCTGGGCTTCAGCGAAACCGCGAGCTTCCGCCATGCCTTCGTGCGCTGGAGCGGCGTCGCCCCGAGCCAGTTCCGGCCCTGACACAAACCCCGGCATAAAACCGCCGATTGCATTACATTGCCGGCCTTTCATATCGGCAAGGGACTGCAAACGTGAACTTCTTTACAGGCATCGTTGCCAGGCACATCCGCTTTTGCGCGAGCAGCCTGGCGCTGCTGATGCTCGCCATCGCGCCCGCCGTCCAGGCATTCGACCTGGACCTGGCCAAGATCAAATGGTGGCAAGTCTCCCGCGGCATCGTCCTGGACGAACCGGAAACCGCCACCCTGCAGATCAAGCCGTTCCCCCTGCCAGGCCTTGAGCAGCTGCCAGCGCGGATCGTGCTCAGCCAGTACCGCGGGCTGTTTTATCTCAACGCCTACCAGGACGCGCAGTACCAGCAGCGCATCTACAAGTCGCCGCCCTTGCCGCTGTTCAGCCCCGAGGAACTGCGAGCCTGCGTCTCGCCGGACGACCCGATCCAGGTCTCGGACAACTGGCCGCCGAGCAATCAGCTCGAAGTCGGGCTGAGCCTGACGCCCTTGAGCTTCAATTGCATCAGCCCGGACTGGCAGCTCAGCCAGCGTTATCTGCTGATCGACCAGCGCTATCCGAAGCAGCCGATGCTGGCCGTCAGTCACCGCCGCGACCTGACCCAGATGGACTTCACACCGCTGCAACCGATCGGCGCCGAGATCGAGCAACAGTGGTTGTACGCCCTGCAGCGCTTTCCTGCGTGGTTCCGGCCCTTCAGCAGCGGCACGGGCCCGATCACCTTCAATGCCTATACGCCACCAGCCACGGCGGATGATGTCTGGACCCAGTTCCGCGAACTCCACGAGCAACTGCGCAAAGCCAAGGACAAGGGGCCGGGCATCCGCCAGGTGGAAGACTTCTTCGCCGCCCATGACTTTCGCACCATGGCCCAGGACCGCAGCGAATACCCGGGCCTGCTCAACGACATCGCCTACTGGACCAGCGAGGCCGGCCAGCTGAAAACCGCCCGCCCCTGGCTGTTGGAGGTGTTGCGCCGGGAACCCGGGCGCATGCCGACCTACCTCAACCTGGCCGACCTGGACTGGGCCCAGTTCGAACAACGGCCGCTGGACAATATCCACCAGGGCCGCGCCATCGAGCGCTATCGGCTGTATTGCGGCCTGCGCCTGCAACGCCAGTTGAGCGTGCCGCCGCGCGTGCTGCAGCGCCTGGGCCTGAAGTCCGCCAACCCGCAGGCGTGCCAGGGCTTCTGGCCGCTGGTGGCCGCCGTGGATGCCGGCGACGCGGCCGAGGTCCGGCGCTTGCTGGCCAGTGGCGTCAGTGGCGAAGTCATGGCCGATGACGGGCGCAGCGCCCTGCTGCACGCCCTGGACGCGCCAAACCTGGAGATCGCCCGACTGCTGCTGGCCCACGGCGCCCATACCAGCGGCCAGTACAAATGGACCACCCTGGCCCTGCAGGCCATGGAGCGCGACCTCAAGGACAGCCCTGACCTGAACCAGGGCGGGCGCCTCAAATTCCTCCTGGAAGCCGGGGTCGCCGTCGACGAGCAAAACAGCCGGGGCTACACCCCGCTGATGCAACTGGCCGAGCAGAAGCGCAACCTCGAAGGCTTCACCTGGCTGCTGCAACACCCGCAGAACCTCGAACTGCGCACCGTGGATGACAACGAAACCGCACTGTACCGGGCGTTCTGGGGCAACAACTACACGGCCATGAGGCAACTGATCGAAGCCGGTGCCAATCTCAACCTGAACTACGGTCGCGGCACCTGCTCCAACCAGCAACCCGGCGGCCAGAGCCTGCTGACGTTCGTCGCCGACAAGACCTCCGCCGACGACAAGACCTCCGCCGACGACAAGTCCCCCACTGTCAGCCAGCAGGAGACCCTGGACATGTTCACCCTGCTGCTGGAGAAAGGCGCCGATCCGAATGCCGGCCAGCGCTGCGAGAAAAACGGCCGCGCCCTGCTGCTGGGTATCCTCACCCGGAAAAAACGCGAGGACATGCTCCAGGTGCTGCAGCGCTTCGATCAAGCGCCGCCCGCAAGCTGACCCCGCTGGCGCCCCGCAATGGGGCGCCGTGCTGTTTCAAGGGGCGAATTGCGGACACAGGTTTTGGCCATATCGATCCCATTTTGGCCGCTCCGGCCGTTCTCCAAAAGCCCCGGCGCCGCAAGACTGTGAGCACCGAACCAGCCTGCGGAGAACAAGAAATGCTGACGATCTACTCGGACGATCACCACCTGCACCACGGCCGCTGCGAACTGATCGACGGGCAACTGATGCCCTGCTTCGAAATGCCGTCGCGCGCCGACCACGTGCTGGACCGCGTGAAGTATCGCAACCTGGGCCCGGTCGAGGCGCCCAGGGACTTCGGCCTGGGGCCCATCGAACGCATCCACAGCCGCGCCTACCTGGACTTCTTCAAGGGCGCCTGGGACCGCTGGGCCGCCCAGGGCATCGACGGCGACCTGCTGCCCTACACCTGGCCGGCGCGCACCCTGCGCAGCGTGATCCCCACCAGCCTGCACGGCCAGCTCGGCTACTACAGCTTCGACGGCGGCGCGCCGATCACCGCCGGCACCTGGCAGGCGGCCTACAGCGCCGCGCAAGTCGCCCTGACCGCCCAGGCGGTGATCCAGCGCGGCGCGCGCAGTGCCTTCGCCCTGTGCCGGCCACCGGGACACCATGCCGCCGGCGACCTGATGGGCGGCTACTGCTACCTGAACAACGCGGCCATCGCCGCCCAGGCCTTCCTTGACCAGGGCCACAAGAAGGTCGCGATCCTCGACGTCGACTACCACCACGGCAACGGCACCCAGTCGATTTTCTACGCGCGCAGCGACGTGCTGTTCACCTCGATCCACGGCCACCCGGAAGCCGAATTCCCGTTCTTCCTGGGTTATGCGGACGAGCTCGGCGAAGGCGCAGGCGTTGGCTTCAACTTCAACTACCCGCTGCCCGCCGGCAGCGGCTGGGACAGCTGGAGCGCGGCGCTGGAACAGGCCTGCGAGGAAATCCGCCGTTATGGCGCCGACATAGTGGTCGTATCGCTGGGCGTGGACACCTTCAAGGACGACCCGATCTCGCAGTTCAAGCTCGACAGCCCGGACTACCTGGCCATGGGGCAACGCATTGCCGCCCTGGGCACGCCGACGCTGTTCGTCATGGAAGGCGGCTACGCGGTGGAAGAGATCGGCATCAATGCCGTGAACGTTCTCGAAGGCTTTCAAAACGCCCAGTGAAGGAAACCCGCCACATGAACAGGCTCAAAAGCTACCTCTTGCCCGCGCTCTGCGCGGCGCTGCTGGGCGGTGCCGCACAGGCTGAAGAACGCACCCTGCGCGTCTACAACTGGTTCGACTACATCACCCCCAAGGCCCTGGAAGACTTCAAGGCCGAGAACAGCCAGGTCAAGCTGGTCTATGACATCTTCGACACCAACGAGGCGCTGGAGGCCAAGCTGCTGACCGGCAACTCCGGCTACGACGTGGTGGTGCCATCCAACGTGTTCCTCGCCAAGCAGATCGAGGCCGGGGTGTTCCAACCGCTGGACCGCAGCAAGCTGCCGAACTGGAACCACCTCGATCCCAAGCTGATGCAGCTGATCGAGGCCAACGACCCGGGCAATAAGTTCGCCGTGCCCTACATGTACGGCACCATCCTGATCGGCTTCAACCCAGCCAAGGTCAAGGCCGCCCTCGGCGAGAACGCGCCGGTGGACAGCTGGGACCTGATCTTCAAGGAAGAGAACATCAGCAAGCTCAAGCAGTGCGGCGTGGCCCTGCTCGACTCGCCGTCGGAGATCCTGCCGCTGGCCCTGCAGCACCTGGGCCTGGACCCCAACAGCAAGCAGCCGGCGGACTACGCCAAGGCCGAAGCGCTGCTGCTGAAGATCCGCCCCTACGTCACCTACTTCCACTCGTCCAAGTACATGGCCGACATCGCCAATGGCGATATCTGCGTGGCGGTGGGGTATTCCGGCAGCTTCTCCCAGGCCGCCAACCGCGCCAAGGAAGCCAAGAACGGCGTGGTAGTAGACATGCGCCTGCCCAAGGAAGGGGCACCGATCTGGTTCGACATGCTGGCGATCCCCAAAGGGGCGAAGAACCCGGACGACGCCTACCGCTTCATCAACTACCTGCTGCAACCCAAGGTGATCGCCCCGGTCAGCGACTTCGTCGGCTACCCGAACCCGAACAAGGACGCCACTGAGCGGGTCGATCCGTCGATCCGCAACAACCCCAACCTGTACCCGACCGACGCGGCAATGAGCACGCTGTACACCCTGCGGCCGCTACCTCGCGACGCGGAACGGGCACGGACCCGGGCCTGGACCAAGATCAAGGCCGGGACCTGATCGCCCGGCGTCCGTAGGAGCGAGGCTTGCCCGCGAACAACCTGCCCGGCGCCTGTCTGTAGGAGCGAGGCTTGCCCGCGATAGGGACGCCGCGGTGTATCGGCTACACCGCGTTATCGTTCATCGCGGGCAAGCCTCGCTCCTACGGAAACTCAACATCCCGTCAGCCCTTGCGGCTGACGCTCCTCGGCAAAGAACCACGGCCGCAGGCGCACGCCCACGCCATTGCCGATAAAGGCCGCCACCAGCCACAGCCAGCCATGCAGGCTACCGGAGGCGATACCGCTGAAGTAGGCGCCGATGTTGCAACCGTAGGCCAGGCGCGAACCGTAACCCAGCAGCAAACCACCGATCACCGCCGCCACCAGCGAGCGCGCGGGAATCTTCAGGCTTGGCGCGAAACGCCCGGCCAGGCCCGCCGCCAGCAAGGCGCCGAAGACGATGCCGATATCCATCACGCTGGTGATGTCCTGCCACACCGGCGCGGCCAGGGCCTTGGCGTTCGCCGCGCCCTGCCAGAACACCCAGTTGCCGACATCCACCCCCAGCCCGCTGGCGACCTTGGCGCCCCACAGGGCAAACGCCGAGGTGATGCCCCAGGGCCGTCCGGCCAGGGCCAGGGTGGCGAAGTTCAACAGGGCCAGGGCGACCGCGCCCCACACCAATGGCCAGGGCCCGCGCAGCAGGCGGCGCCAGCCCTGGTGCGCGCTGTCGACCGGCGCTTCCAGCGTGCCGTGGCGGCTCTTCTCCAGGCGTACCGTAACCAGGGCGATCAAGGCGAACAGACCGAGGCTGAGCCCCAATGCCGGCGCCACGCCGAAGCGCTGCACGATGGACACCGGCGGCAGCGACGGCAAGGCGAACCACCAGTCCACATGGTGGGTGGCGATCAGCGAACCGCAGATGAAAAACAGCAGGGTCACCAGCATCCGCGCGTTACCGCCGCCCACGGTAAACAGCGTGCCAGACGCGCAACCACCGCCCAGCTGCATGCCGATGCCAAAGATGAACGCACCGACAATCACCGAGACCCCGGCCGGCGCCACCAGCCCCGTGACCGGCGAACCGAACAGGCTGCCCTCGCCCAGGGCCGGGAAGAACAGCAGCACCGCCAGCGCCAGCATGACCATCTGCGCCCGCAGGCCGGCGCCGCGACGATCGCGGATAAACACCCGCCAGGCCGAAGTGAAACCGAAGGCGGCGTGATACAGGGTCAGGCCCAGGGCCGCGCCCAGCAGCAACAGCCACACCTGGCGCGAGCCAGCCTGGGCCTGCAGGAATACAGCGCCAGCCAGCAGCACGATCAAAGCGAACAAAGGCGCGCCGAACTTGCGTTCGGGCGTTGCGGAAAGAGTCAGGCTCATAAGGGTTCTCGACAAAGACAATGGCCGCGAGTATAGCCGTCACACGCCCCAGGCCCGGCGCAGACGCTCCAGGGCACAGGCGATAGCGGCCTCGGGCACCGCGGCGAAGCCCAGCACCAGGCCAGCGCGCTGGTCCGCCGGCTGGGGCGAGTCCGGCAGCCAGTAGTTGCTCAGGCCGTTGATCTCGACATCCAAGGCGGCGGCCTTTTCCAGCAGTTCGCGCTCCCGGGCCAGGCTCTGCACCGGGATCGTCAGGTGCAGGCCCGCCGCCACATTCGGTAACTTGCCCACCCCGGGGATATCCACAGGCCAGCCGGCCAGCAAGGCGTTGCGCCGACTCAGGGCGGCGCGGCGCATGCGCCGGATATGCCGCTGGAAATGCCCGGCGGCCATGAACTCGGCCATCACCGCCTGGGTGCTGACCTCGGAATGGCGCACATCCACCGCCCGGCGCTGGGCGAAGGGTTGCACCAGCGCCGGCGGCAGCACCAGGTAACCCAGGCGCAAGGCCGGGAACGCGACCTTGCCGAAGGTGCCGACGTACAGCACCCGGCCCTGCCGGTCGAGCGCCGCCAGGGGGGCCAGCGGCGCGCCGCTGTAGCGGTACTCGCCATCATAGTCGTCCTCGACTATCCAGCCGTTGGTGCGCTCGGCCCAGGCCAGCAGTTCCAGGCGCCGGGCCAGGCTCAGGGTGACCCCGGTGGGGTACTGATGGGACGGCGTAACGTAGACCAGTCGGCAATCGCTCAGGGCTGCCAGCGCCCCGCAGTCGAAGCCCTCGTTATCCACCGCCACCCCGTGCAGGCGCGCGCCGGCAATCGCGAAGGCATGCCCCGCCGCCCGATAGCCGGGGTTTTCCACCGCCACCCCGTCGCCGGGGTTCACCAGCAACTGTGCACAAAGGCTTATGCCCTGTTGTGCACCACTGGTGATCACAATTTGTTCAGCGCTGCATTGCATGCCGCGCGAACTGCGCAAGTAGGCGGCGATCAATCCACGCAGACGCTCCTCGCCGGCCGAATCGCCATAACACAGCTGGCCCAGATCCGGTTTGCGCCAGAAAGCCGCATTCAGCTTGGCCCAGACCTCGAACGGAAACAGATCGAAGGCCGGAATCCCCACCCGAAAAGCCCGTGGCGGGCCGCTTTGCGGAGTCGCCAAATGGTGCTGTTCGACCCGTTCCAACGCCTCGCTGTGGATAACTTTACTGGATGTAATCCCAGGTAAATCCGGGCATTTTGTGGATAACCCTGTGGGTAAGCCTGGTGATAACCCTGTGGATAGTTTTGTGGATAAATTTTTCGCCGACTTTTTGATCGGCAGCCGGCTCTCGGGCAATTGCGCCACATAGGTGCCATCGCCCACCCGGCCTTCGATAAAACCTTCGGCGTACAGCTGGTCGTAGGCGCGCACCACGCTGTTGCGGGAAATCTCCAGGGCCGCCGCCAGGTCGCGGCTGGCCGGCAGGCGCGTGCCGCTGGCCAGCCGGCCGTCCAGCACCCGCTGGCGCAAGGCCTGGTACAGCTGGCGGCTGAGTCCCTGGCCGCGGTCCAGCTCGATACCGGCGGGGTTGAAGGAAAGCGGCAATGTCGGGCTGTTCATGGACTCCCCCCGGCCGGCTGAATGGACCCGCCAATGGACCTATGAAAATGACTGAAGATGGCTCTTACAACAGACCAATAGCCTGCCTAGGATGCAGCCATTCGCCAAGGATATTTTTCCATGTACCTACCCCGCGCTTTCGCCGAAGAAGACCTGCCTACCCTGCACCAGCTGATCGGGGAAACCCGCCTTGCCACCCTGGTGACCTACGGGGAGCGCGGCCTGCAGGCCAATCACCTGCCGCTGTCGTTCGCCCCGGACCAGGGCCCGTACGGCACCCTCTACGGCCACCTGGCCAGGGCCAACCCGCAATGGCAGGAACTGGCCAGCGGCGCCGAGGCGCTGCTGATCTTCCAGGGCGCCGAAGCCTACGTCAGCCCGTCGCTGTACCCGAGCAAGGCCGAGCACGGCAAAGTGGTGCCGACCTGGAACTACGTGAGCGTGCATGCCTACGGCGTGGCCGAGGTGTTCCACGATCCGCAGCGCATCCGCGAAGTGGTCAGCGCCCTGACCGACCAGCATGAAACCGGCCGCGCCAGCCCCTGGAAATTCGAGGACGCCCCCGCCGAGTTCATGGACAGCATGCTGCGCGCCATCGTCGGCTTCGCCCTGCCGATCCAGCGCCTGGAGGGCAAGCGCAAACTCAGCCAGAACCGCACCGCCGCCGACATCGCCGGCGTGCGCGAAGGGTTGGCCGCCAGCGCCGATCCCCATGACCAGAGCATTTCCCAACTGATGCGCCAGGAGCAGCCATGAGCCAGATCCAGATTCGTCCCGTCACCACCGCTGACCACGCAGCCTGGCTGCCGCTGTGGCAGGCCTACCTGCGTTTCTACAACACCGAGCTGGCCGACGCGGTCACCCGCAGCACCTGGCAGCGCTTCCTCGATCCCGCCGAGCCGACCCACGCCGCCCTGGCCTGGGACGGCGAGCAGGCGGTGGGCATGGTGCATTTCATCTACCATCGCTCCAACTGGAGCATCGAGAACTCCTGCTACCTGCAGGACTTGCTGGTGGTCCCGGAGCAACGCGGCACCGGCGTCGGTCGCCAACTGATCGAATTCGTCTACGCCACCGCCAAGGCCGACGGCTGCTGCAAGGTCCACTGGCTGACCCACGAAACCAACGCCACCGCCATCCAGCTCTACGAGCGGATCGCCGAACGCCCGGGTTTCATTCAATTTCGCAAAGCCCTTTAAGCGTTCAAGGAGAACCCCATGCCGACCTCACTCGCCGACTGGAAAGGCGTGCCGCCGCCGTCCACCACCCTGCTCGAAGGGCGCTTTATCCGCCTGGAAAAACTCGACCCGGCGCGCCACGCCGACGACCTGTGGCAAGCCTTCCAGGGCCCGGGTGCCGACCCCAAGCTGTGGGACTACCTACCCTACGGGCCCTTTACCGAACGCAGCGCCTTCAATGACTGGCTGAACAACCACGCGGCCAACAGCGACCCGTATTTCTTCAGCGTGGTCGACCGGGCCAGCGGCCAGGTGCAGGGCCTGCTCAGCCTGATGTCGATCGTCCCGGCCCAGGGCCGCATCGAGATCGGCCACGTCACCTTCGGCGCCCCCATGCAACGCTCGCCCAAGAGCACCGAAGCGGTGTACCTGCTGGCCAAGGAAGCCTTCGCCCTGGGCTATCGCCGCCTGGAGTGGAAGTGCAACAACGCCAACGCCCGCTCGCGTTATGCGGCCGAGCGCCTGGGTTTCAGTTTCGAAGGGGTGTTCCGCCAGCACATGGTGGTCAAGGGCCAGAACCGCGATACCGCCTGGTATTCGATCCTCGACTCCGAATGGCCGAAGGTCGGCGCCGGGTTCGAGCGCTGGTTGAGCGAGGACAACCAGAGCGGCTCGGGGCAGTTGAAGGGGTTGGCGGAGTGCCGGGGGTAAGCCGGTGTAGCCGCTGGCGCAGCCTGCGATAGACCCGCAGGGTCTTTGGCGGTCGCAAGATCCCCGCGAGCGTGCCGCTCGATCGCAGCCTTCGGCAGCGGCTACACAAAGCCTGGAACACGGCTGCATTATCGTGCCCGGCACTGCCCCTGTAGCCGCTGGCGCAGCCTGCGATAGACCCGCAGGGTCTTTGGCGGTTGCAAGATCCCCGCGAGCGTGCCGCTCGATCGCAGCCTTCGGCAGCGGCTACATAGAGCATCGAGCGTGGTCGGGATATCAAGGAGTCGCACGGTTTAGGTCAGCTGCTGCGCCAGCACCGCAATGTGCTCCGGCCCGATACCGCAGCAACCGCCCAGGTGGCTGGCGCCGCGTTGCCGCCAGTCGGCCGCCCATTGCAGGTAACCCGGCGGGTCGAGGTCGTCGCGCAGCGGGTCGAGGCCATCGTTGGCCGTGGCTTCTTTCGGTTGCGGCGGGAAGGCGTTGGCGTAGGCGCCGATATGGATCTTCACCCCCAGCCGCTCGAAGGTTGCCCGCGCCGCGTCGATCGCCGCGCCTATCACTTCCGGCTGGCTGCAATTGAACAATAGGGTTTCCACCCCCAGCTCCGCGGCCACCTTCGCCGCGTCCGCCACCGGCTCGCCGGAGCGCAGGCGTGGCATCTGGTCAGGGTTCTCATCGTGCAAGGTGAACGATAGCCAGAAGGGTTTGCCGTCCTTGGGCAGGCCGGCATGGATCGCCCGCGCCTCGACCGTGGAGCTCTGGGTTTCCGCCAGCCACAGGTCGACATGCGGGGCCAGGCCGTTGACCAGCGGTGCCAGCAACTCGGCGGCACGACCGGCCTCGAACAGGTCCGGGCGATAGGAGCCGAACAGCGGCGGCAGCGAACCGGCTACCCGCACCGGTTTGCCGGAAGCCTGTACCGCGCGCCGCGCCAGTTCGCCGGCCAACGCCGCCAGCGCCTGGCCTTCGGCGGCAAAACGCGCTTCGCCGATGTGGAACGGCACCACCGCGTAGCTGTTGCTGGTGATGACGTTGGCACCGCTTTCGATATAAGCCGCATGCACCGCTTCCACTGCCTGCGGTGCTTCGCTCAGGGCCAGCGCCGACCACTCGGGCTGCCTGAACGGCGCCCCACGGCGTTGCAGTTCACGACCCATGCCGCCATCCAGAATTACCCTGCTGCCTGCGCCCATATGCTCTTTACTCATATGCTTATGAAAATAACTCACTACCTGAGTCGTTCTTATAACTATTTAATACGCACCGTTCAGTTAATAACAACCTTTTTTCTGCCCGGGATTCCAATGAAATTCAAACCGCTGCTGGCCCTGGGCCTGACGATTCTCGCTGCCTCCAGCCAGGCTTTTGCCGGTGCCACCCTGGACCGTATCGAACAGAAAAAAGAGTTGGTCGGCGTACTGATGGAAAGCTACCCGCCCTTCTCCTTCCTCAACGATCAGAACCAGCTCGATGGCTTCGACGTGGACGTGGCCAAGGCCGTGGCCGACAAACTGGGGGTGAAGCTGCACCTGGAAACGCCGTCCTGGGACGTGATCGCCGCCGGCCGCTGGAGCGGCCGCTACGACATCTGCATCTGCTCCATGACCCCGAGCAAGGCCCGCGCCGAAGTCTTCGACTTTCCGGTGCAGTACTACGCCTCGCCAGCGGTGATCGTAGTCAACGCCAAGGACGATCGTATCCACGGCGCCAAGGACCTGAGCGACAAGAAGGTCGGCCTGACCAGCGCGTCCAGCTACGAGAGCTACCTGAACAAGAACCTGGTGATCGAGGGTGCCGAGGACACCCGGTTGCAGTACCCGTTCGACAACGTGCAGATCGCCCCGTACGACACCGACAACGTGGCCTTCCAGGACCTCGGCCTGGGCGCTGGCGTGCGCCTGGACGCGATCCTCACCAACCTGGTAACGGCCCAGCCGCGCCTGGCCCAGGACCCGCGCTTCAAGCTCGCCGGCGAGCCGCTGTACGCCGAACCCAACTCGGTGGCCATCGAGAAGGGCGACGCCCAGTGGCATGCCAAGGTCCGTGAAGTGTTCGCCCAGCTGAAGCAGGACGGCACCCTGAGCAAGCTCTCGCAGAAATGGATCGGCGCCGACATCAGCCAATGACTTCTCTTTCGCAACCACCTCGGCCACCGCAAACGCTGGCCGAGCCGCTGGTCAAACGCCTCTTCGGTTTCCGCGCCCGCCTGTACCTGACCTGGGCGGTACTGTTCGGCCTGTTCGCCAGTTTCTTCCTGAGCTTCGACCTGAAGTTCTCGATCATCCTCGACAAGCTGCCCAACCTGCTCGGCATCACCCTGGCCCCCAACGGTTTTCTGCAAGGCGCGGCGCTGACCCTGTTCCTCTGCCTCTGCTCGATCGTGCTGTCGTCGCTGCTGGGCTTCGTCACCGCGCTGGCCCGGTTGTCGAAAAGCGCCGTGGCCTTTGGCATCGCCAGTTTCTACGCCTCGTTCTTTCGCGGCACGCCGCTGCTGATCCAGATCCTGCTGATCTACCTCGGCCTGCCGCAACTGGGCGTGGTGCCAGGCGCCATCGCCGCGGGGATCATCGCCCTGTCGCTGAACTACGGTGCCTACCTCAGCGAGATCTTCCGCGCCGGCATCCTCGGCGTGCCCCACGGCCAACGCCAGGCGGCCCTGGCCCTGGGCATGAGTGACAGCGTGATCTTCTGGCAGGTGACCCTGCCCCAGGCCATGCGCACCATCATCCCGCCGGCCACCAACCAGTTCATCTCGATGCTCAAGGATTCGTCGCTGATCTCGGTGATGGGCGTCTGGGAAGTGATGTTCCTGGCCCAGTCCTACGGCCGCTCCAGCTACCGCTACATCGAAATGCTCAGCACCGCGGCGATCATCTACTGGCTGCTGTCGATCGGCCTGGAACTGATCCAGGCGCGGATGGAGCGGCATTACGGCAAGGCTTACGCCCAGCGCGACTGAGGTTCAGTGGGGTGTCGAGGGCCCGGGCGTACCCGGGCCCTTTTCCAGGCGCTCGAGATCACTGAGCAGCGAGCGGGCGCGACTGGTTTTCTGCACGGCCAGCACCCCCATCTGCAAACCGAAGGGCTTGAACACCGCGTTCAACGACTTGAGGGTCGGGTTGCCGTCACCGTGTTCGATGTGGATCAGGGTGCGCAGGGAAATCCGGCACATCCTGGCGAACTGGCTCTGGTGCAGCCCCGTGACTTCGCTGCGCAGGCGCCTGACCGCATCGCCAAGCGGCAAGCGGCCGGCCGCCAGCTCCTGCTGGATGTTGTCGATCAGCGCGCCGCGTTCTTCCAGGGTTGTACTCATCGCAGTCCCCACTCCTGCAGGCGTCGGTCCAAGTGGCGCAAGTGAATGCGCGGGTGATTCAGGGTGGCGTCGGGCAAGCCGCTGGCGTGCAACAGGTCCGGCAAGGCCCGCAGCCGTTCGGCATCCTCCCGCAGGCGCGTCAGGGCGGCTTCGGGGTCGAGCAGCGGCTTCAGGCTCGCGCATACCAGGCGCCAGTCCACGTCACCCGCCACTTCCATGCGCCCGGGCCATTTGATGGTCCGGGTAATGCCCTCATCGTCCATGACCGTGGGTGCCAGATCGTAGATCGGCGCCAGCTGCACCCGACTGTCGGTGCGGATGATCGAGAGGTTGCGTCCATGATTGTCCGAGTTGCCGAGGATCTTGTTGAGCAGGTCCCGGCGCAGGTAATCCGCCACCAGCTCGGGGATCGCCGACTCCTGGCCCGTGGCTCGCCACAGTTCGGCGAGGATCCCCAGCACCTCGGTGTGCCGCATGCCCTGGCCATGGCCCACCAGCCCCGCCAGGGAATAGATCGACTCCACCGCCAGGCGCTCCACCCCCGCCGGCGTTACCCGACGGTCGAAGCGCTGCATCCACAGGCTGGGCCTGGGGCCTTCTTCCAGGGCCAGGCCCTCGGTCGGCAGCGTATCGATGCCCAACTGTTGCAGCGCCCGGTAATAGTGGAATTCGCTCCTGAGGATGTCGCCGTCATTCTGCGTAGCCGGGTTACGGGGAAACTTCACCCACCAGTGGCACGCCGCCGAGGCATCGTCGAGCAACGCGTCGGGGTACAGCAGGCCCTCGCGGTTTTGAGCCAGCAGCAGCTTGGGCGCTTCGCCGCCGATGCTCGCAGTACCGCCGAACGCCGCGCCCTGCTCGTGGGCGTACTCGAGAAAGCGATTATCGAGGGCAATCACCTGGTCCCGGGAAAACCCCAGCGCCGGACGCCTGCGCAAGCCCGCCAGCGACTCCCTGATCCGCAGGTTGCCGATGGGCGCCGCGCTGGACCGGCTCAAGAGGAACAACTCGACGCCCATGCCGTCTGGCCGCTCGTGGCCAATCTGGCGCAGCAGGAAGCGCCCGGTCGCTGCCGCCGGGGCAAGGTCATAGAGAAAGGCCGGGGCTCGTTCTTCCCGCCACGATTCCCAGCCCAATGGGATCTGCGCACTGACCGACCTGGCCAGCGGGCTGGCGACAGCCTCCAGGTTATCCACCAGGTACTGCTGGACATAACCAAAACGGCAGGGGCTGGCGAAGCCCTCTTCGGGCCTGTCGAAGGTCAGGGTCATGGCGTCGTTCCATACCCCTGCGCAGTAGAGCTGTAAAGTCAGCCGAAGCACTTTGTTACCTGCATTTTAGTGCACTTTTAATGAGACATAAGGCCTTAACACGCATTGTAATGCAGATAGATAAAATTCATAACTTAATAAGTGCATTAAAATACATTCACATGATGTTCGTTCCAGCCTGGAAATATCCCTCAAGCCGCCTGTAGCGGCACGCGCATCGCTCTCCGCCGCCCCGGGCAACAGGCAAAAAAAAGGGAGGCCGTAGCCCCCCCGAGGTAAAACGTTACCGATGAAGGATTGAAATTCAGCCTTCGATCTCGATCAGGATTTCGCCCGGGTTGACCCGGTCGCCCTTGGCCACGTGGATGGCGGTGACCTTGCCGGCGATGGCCGCCTGGACTTCGGTTTCCATCTTCATGGCTTCGGTGATCAGCACCGCCTGGCCGGCCTTGACGGTGTCGCCTTCCTTGACCAGCACGTCGACGATGTTGCCCGGCATGGTGGTGCTGACATGGCCCGGCGCGCTGGCCTGCTTGCGCTTGCTGCTGCCGCTGCCGACGAACTCGTTGAGCGGCTCGAACACCACTTCTTCCGGCATGCCGTCGATGGACAAGTAGAAGTGGCGCTTGCCTTCGGCCTTCACGCCGACACCGGTGATGTCGACGCGGTAGGTCTCGCCGTGCACGTCAATGACGAACTCGGTCGGTACACCTTCGCCGCCGGCCGAGCTCACGCCGCCCGCTTCCGGAATCGGCAGCAGCACTTCCGGAGTCAGGGTGCCGGCTTCGCGTTCTTCGAGGAACTTGCGCCCGATGTCCGGGAACATGGCGTAGGTCAGCACGTCTTCTTCGGATTTGGCCAAGGCGCCGATGTCATTGCGCAGCTTGGTCATTTCCGGCTTCAGCAGGTCGGCCGGGCGCACGTCGATCACGTCTTCGCTGCCGATGGCCTGGCGCCGCAACTTCTCGTCCACCTCGCCTGGTGCCTTGCCGTAACCGCCTTGCAGGTACAGCTTCACCTCGTTGGTGATGGTCTTGTAGCGCTCGCCGGCCAGCACGTTGAAGAACGCCTGGGTGCCGACGATCTGCGAAGTCGGGGTCACCAGCGGCGGGTAGCCGAGGTCATGACGCACCCGCGGGATCTCCGCCAGCACTTCGTTCATGCGGTTCAGGGCGCCCTGCTCCTTGAGCTGGTTGGCCAGGTTGGAAATCATCCCGCCCGGCACCTGGTTGACCTGCACCCGGGTGTCGACCGCGGTGAATTCGCTTTCGAACTGGTGGTACTTCTTGCGCACGGCGTAGAAGTACAGGCCGATCTCCTGCAGCAGTTCCAGGTCCAGGCCGGTGTCGAATTCGCTGCCTTTAAGGGCTGCGACCATCGACTCGGTGCCCGGGTGGCTGGTGCCCCAGGCGAAGCTGGAGATCGCGGTGTCGATGTGGTCGGCGCCGTTCTCGATGGCCTTGAGCTGGCACATCGCGGCCAGGCCGGCGGTGTCATGGGAGTGGACGAACACCGGCAGCGATTGCTCGGCCTTCAGCGCCTTGACCAGCTCGCCGGTGGCGTAAGGGGTCAGCAGGCCGGCCATGTCCTTGATCGCCACCGAGTCGCAACCCATGGATTCCATTTGCTTGGCCTGGGCCACGAACGCCTCGATGGTGTGCACCGGGCTGGTGGTGTAGGCAATGGTGCCCTGGGCGTGCTTGCCGGCGGCTTTCACCGCTTCGATGGCCACCCGCAGGTTACGCACGTCGTTCATGGCGTCGAAGATGCGGAACACGTCGATGCCGTTGACCGCCGCCTTGGCGACGAAGGCCTTGACCACGTCGTCGCTGTAATGGCGGTAGCCCAGCAGGTTCTGCCCGCGCAGGAGCATTTGCAGGCGGGTGTTGGGCAGCGCGGCGCGCAGTTTGCGCAGGCGCTCCCACGGGTCTTCCTTGAGGAAGCGCACGCAGGCGTCGAAGGTCGCGCCGCCCCAGACTTCCAGCGACCAGTAGCCGACTTTGTCGAGCTTGTCGCAGATCGGCAGCATGTCTTCGGTGCGCATGCGGGTCGCCAGCAGCGATTGGTGGGCGTCGCGCAGGATGGTGTCAGTAACAAAGATCTTCTTGGACATTCTTATCTCCTCATAGCGACAAGCTTCAAGCTACAAGCCGCAAGAAAAAGCCGATCTGCTTCTACTTGCAGCTTGCCGCTCACAGCTTGCCGCTGCATTCAAAGGCCTGCGTGGGCGGCGATGGCGGCGGCGATGGCCAGGGCCAGCTCTTCGGGTTTGCGCTTGATCGAGTAGTTGGTCAGCTCAGGGTGGCTTTCCACAAAACTGGTGTTGAACTGGCCGCTACGGAATTCCGGGTTACGCAGGATTTCCTGGTAATAGGCAGCAGTGGTCTTGACCCCTTGCAGACGCATGTCGTCCAGGGCGCGCAAGCCACGGTCCATCGCCTCCTCCCAGGTCAGGGCCCAGACCACCAGCTTCAGGCACATGGAGTCGTAGAACGGCGGAATGGTGTAGCCGGTGTAGATCGCCGTGTCGGTCCGCACGCCGGGGCCGCCGGGCGCGTAGTAACGGGTGATCTTGCCGAAGCTCGGCAGGAAGTTGTTCTTCGGGTCTTCGGCGTTGATCCGGAACTGCAGGGCGAAACCACGGTGATGGATGTCTTCCTGCTTCACCGACAGCGGCAGGCCGGAAGCGATGCGGATCTGCTCGCGAACGATGTCGATGCCGGTGATTTCTTCGGTGATGGTGTGTTCCACCTGCACCCGGGTGTTCATCTCCATGAAGTACACCTCGCCGTCGGCGAGCAGGAACTCCACGGTACCGGCGTTCTCGTAGCCCACGGCCTTGGCCGCGCGCACCGACAGGTCGCCGATGTAGGCGCGCTGTTCCGGGGTCAGTTGCGGGCTGGGGGCGATCTCGATCAGCTTCTGGTTGCGGCGCTGGATCGAGCAGTCGCGCTCGAACAGGTGCACCACGTTGCCGAAGCTGTCGCCGAGGATCTGCGCCTCGATGTGCTTGGGATTGACGATGCATTTTTCCAGGAACACTTCGGCGGAGCCGAACGCCTTGGTCGCCTCGGAAATCACCCGTGGGAACGCCTGTTCCAGTTCTTCCCGGCTGTTGCAGCGACGAATGCCGCGGCCGCCACCGCCGGAAGTGGCCTTGAGCATCACCGGGTAACCGATGCGGTCGCCTTCGCTCAGGGCTTCATGGATATCGGCGACGTTGCCTTCGGTGCCCGGGGTGACCGGCACGCCTGCCTTGATCATGCTGCGGCGGGCTTCGGTCTTGTCGCCCATGCGGCGAATCACTTCAGCCGATGGGCCGATGAATTTGATCCCACGTTCGGCGCAGATGTCCGCCAGCTCGGCGTTTTCCGAAAGGAAGCCGTAGCCGGGGTGCAGCGCGTCGCAGCCGGTTTCCACGGCCAGGTTCACCAGCTTGCGCGGGTTCAGGTAGCCGGCCAGGGGTTCGGCGCCGATGCTGTGGGCTTCATCCGCGCGCTTCACATGCAGGGCATGGCGATCGGCGTCGGAGAAGATCGCGACCGAGCGAATGCCCATCTCGGCGCAGGCACGCACGATTCGTACGGCAATCTCACCACGGTTGGCGATCAGGATCTTTTTTATCACTTGGAGGTACCCTTGAGCCGTTGGAACAAAAGACCCGCTAGACCGGGTCGGCGCGTGACCAAATGTTTCAAGCCAGTCGCAGGCCCACACTATTCCTGTCGATGAATTAACAAAAATCAATAATTATTGGGTCGCTCATAAGCAAAGACTTATAGTTGACCCGACAGCCCTCGGCGCGAGACCTTATATAATGCGTAAGTCCTTGATGCGTATGACATTACGCCAATTGCAGATTTTCAATGAAGTCTGCGACCTGCGCTCCTACAGCCGGGCGGCCGACGAAATGTCCCTGACCCAGCCCGCCGTCAGCCTGCAGATTCGCCAGCTGGAGGAGCTGATCGGCCAGCCCCTGTTCGATTACGTCGGCAAGAAGCTCTATATGACCGAGGCCGCCGAGGCGCTGCAACGGGCCAGCCGCGACATCTTCGGGCGCCTGGAAAACCTCGACATGCAACTGTCGGACATGCAGGGTTCCTTGCAGGGCCAGCTGAAACTGGCGGTGGAATCCAGCGCCAAGTACTTCGTGCCGCACCTGTTCGCCGCCTTCAAGCGCCAGCACCCGGAGGTCAACCTGCAACTGACGGTGGTCAATCGGGGCCAGGTGATCCGCCGCCTCTCGGACAACCGCGACGACCTGGTGATCATGTCCATGGTCCCGCAGGACATGGGCCTGGAATTCCTGCCGTTCCTCAACAACCCGATCGTCGCCGTGGCGCCGCCCGACCATCCGCTGTGCCACCTCGGGCCGCTGCGCCTGCAGGACCTGGAACCCTACAACCTGCTGGTGCGCGAACAGGGTTCGGGCACGCGCCTGGCCTGCGAGGAGTATTTCAAGGAAAAACGCGTGCACTTCACCCAGACCCTGGAAGTATCGTCGGCCGAGGCTCAGCGCGAGTGTGTGCTGGCGGGTCTGGGCGTGGCGCTGTTGACGCGCCACGCCCTGAACCTTGAGTTGGCGACCGGGGGACTCGTCGAGTTGCCGGTCGAAGAGCTGCCGTTGTATCGCAGCTGGTGCCTGGTGCAGGCCAAGGCAAAACGCCTGTCACCGGTAGCGCATGCGTTCCTGGGGTTTATCCGCAGCGAACGGGTGCAGATCAGCGGGCTTGTTGAACGTTTTGACGGGAAGCTGCCGAGGCTGCCTGCCAGTAATTGACGGCGTCCAGCTCGGGGTAGTCGTTGATTTCCTGCTGCAGACGGCGCAGCTCACAGCGATGTTCGATCGCGCGGCGAAATTCCATGCGGCGCTGGTCTTCCTGTTGACGACGGGTCTTGACTGCGCTGCTGCTCTCTTCGTAAGGCCGGGCCATTTCGAGTCTCCCAATGCGAGTACGGGAGCTTCAAGATGGACGTCGGGCGTTACGGTTTGGCGGCGGGTCCATGACAGGACGATGAAAGCTGCCGTATGGCGCCCGCCTCCCTTGTAGGAGCGAGCTTGCTCGCGATAGCCGCGAAGCGGCGGTTCATTCCGCTACACCGCATCATCATTGACGATTGTTCGCGAGCAAGCTCGCTCCTACAGGGGGACGCTCGGCGATGAGGCGCAGCGTTCAATCGTCCAGGGCTTTTACCGACTTGGGCGACAGGCGCAGGCTGCGAAGGCTGCGCTTGACGCTCTTGAGGTGGTTGACCAGGCTCGGGCCGCGGGCCATGGCCACGCCCATCGCCAGGACGTCGATCACCACCAGGTGGGCGATGCGCGAGGTCAGCGGGGTGTAGATTTCGGTGTCTTCGTGCACGTCGATCGCCAGGTTGACGGTCGACAGCTCGGCCAGCGGCGTCTGGCTCGGGCACAGGGTGATCAGCGAGGCGCCGCTTTCACGCACCAGGTTGGCGGTGATCAGCAAGTCCTTGGAACGCCCGGACTGGGAAATGCAGATCGCCACGTCGGTGGGCTTGAGGGTCACCGCCGACATCGCCTGCATATGCGGGTCGGAATAGGCCGCCGCGGTCAGCAGCAGGCGGAAGAATTTGTGCTGGGCGTCCGCCGCCACTGCGCCCGAGGCGCCGAAGCCGTAGAACTCCACGCGCTGGGCCTGGGACATGAGGGTCACAGCCCGTTGCAACTCCACCGGATCGAGCTTCTCGCGAACCTCCATCAGGGTGTGCAGGGTGGTGTCGAAGATTTTCAGGCTGTAGTCGGCGACCGAGTCGTCTTCATGAATCGCGAACTGGCCGAAGCTCGCCCCGGCGGCCAGGCTCTGGGCCAGCTTGAGCTTCAGGTCCTGGAACCCCGAGCAACCGATGGCGCGGCAGAAGCGCACGATGGTCGGCTCGCTGATACCCACGCTGTGGGCCAGGTCGGCCATGGAACTGTGCATCACAGCCGCAGGGTCGAGCAGCACATGATCGGCGACCTTGAGCTCCGACTTGCGCAAGAGATGGCGTGATTGGGCAATGTGCTGCAACAGATTCAAAGGGCTGGACTCATTGTTATGGGGCAGACGCCCAAGGATGTAGCAATTTTGTAGTTATACTACATGAATTCGCTTTTTGCCTGCTCAATGCGTAACTGAATCACCTTTGCGCCCCACTGTTTTAGCCTCGCCTGCTCTTTGTAGCTGCTGGAGCCGGGCAGCCGGTATTCGTAAAAACTTCAGATATTCCTGGCCTTCTGCGGCCGCTGCGCAGCCTGCGGCAGCGGCTACAGGGTCTCGGCCCGCAACAGCGCCGCAAGCCCCTCGGCTTCCACCGGCCGACTGATCAGGTAGCCCTGCACCTCATCGCATTTCTGCTCCTTGAGAAATGCCAGCTGCTCCGGATGCTCCACCCCTTCGGCCACCACCTTCAGCGACAGCCCATGGGCCATGGCGATGATCGCCCGGGTGATCGCCGCGTCGGCGCTGCCTTCGCTCAGGCCGCGGATGAATGCCTGGTCGATCTTCACGTAGTCCACCGGAATCCGCTTGAGGTAGCTCAGCGAGGAATAACCGGTGCCGAAGTCGTCGATGGCCAGCTTCACCCCCAGGTCACGCAGCTGCTGGAAGGTGGAGACGATATGGTCGACGCTGTCGAGCAGATGGCTTTCGGTCAGCTCCAGCTCGAGGAAATGCGGCGCCAACCCGGTCTCTTCCAGCACACTGCGGACCAGGCTGACCAGCTTGCCCTGGCGCAGTTGATGCACCGACAGGTTCACCGACACCCGAATGGCCGGCAGCCCCTGGCGCTGCCATTCGCAGGCTTGCCAGCAGGCCTGGCGCAGGACGAATTCGCCGATCGGACCGATCAGCCCGATCTCTTCCGCCAGGCCGATAAAGTCACACGGCGGCACCCGCCCCAGCTCGGGATGATCCCAGCGCACCAAGGCTTCGGCGGCATTCAGGCGGCCGCTGGCCAGGCACAGCTTCGGTTGGTAGAAGACCTTCAGCTGGTGCTCTTCCACCGCCTTGCGCAGCTGGTTCTCCAGGTGCAGGCGCTCCAGGGTGCTGGCTTGCAGGCTGGCGGTGTAGAACTGGAAGTTGTTGCCGCCCAAATGCTTGGCGTGTTGCATGGCGATGTTCGACTGGCTGATCAGTGCCGGAATTTCCCGCGCGCTGTCGGGCAGCATGCTGATACCCATCGAGGCACTGACCACCAGCTCATGCCCTTCCACGGTGATCGGCAGGCGCAGCTTCGCCGACAGTCGTGTAGCCACCCGGCTCAGGCTCGACAGGCTGCCGTAGGCGTCGAACAGCACGGCGAATTCATCGCCGGATAAACGGGCGATGGTGTCGGCTTCCGGCAGCGCGTTGACCAGCCGCCGCGCCATTTTCTGCAACAGCTGGTCGGCGACCTCATGGCCCAGGCTGTCGTTGAGCAGCTTGAAACGGTCCAGGTTGATATGCACCAGGGCCAGGCTGCGGCCGCCCTGGCGCACCCGCTGATGGGCTTCGCCCAAGCGTTCGCGAAACAGCGAACGGTTGGCCAGGCCGGTCAGTTCGTCGTAATGGCTCAGGTAGCGCATGCGCTCTTCGGATTCGCGTCGGGCCGACAGATCAGCGAAGAAGCCCACAATATGACTGATGTTTCCCCGCGTATCGCGCACCACGTTCAATTGCAGCCACTGCGGGTACAGCTCGCCGTTCTTGCGCGCCTCCACCAGTTCGCCCTGCCAGCTGCCGTGCTGTTCCAGGGCCTGGTGAATCGCCGGATAGTGCCGCCGTGCATCGCGGCTGCACGGCAGGTCGACCATATTGCGCCCGAGCATGTCCTCGAGCTGGTAGCCGGTAACCCGGCTGAAGGCCTGATTGGCCGCCAGCAGCAGGTAATCCGGGTCGAGAATCACAATGCCCTCGCTGGCCGCCTCGAACACCATCGCCGCCAGGCGTCGCTGCTCTTCCTGCTGCTTGCTGGCGCTGATATCGCGCCGGGTGCCGACCATGCGCAGCACCTGGCCCTCGGCGCCGCGCTCCACGGCCCGCCCACGGTCCTCGATCCAGACCCAGCGGCCATCGGCGTGCCGCACGCGGTATTCCACCAGGTAATCCTCGGTGCGCCCCTTCAGGTGCTCCACCAGCGCGCGCTTGAGCAGCGGCAGGTCTTCGGGATGCAGCAGCGGCTTGAGATGGCTGAGCATCGCCCGCACGAATTCCGGCTCCAGGCCGAACAGCTCCTTGATATGGCTGTGATGGACTTCGTCGGTCTCCAGGTTCCAGTCCCACAGCCCCAGCTGGCTGGCCTTCAAGGCCAGTGCCAGGCGCGCCTCGCTCTTGCTCAGCGCCTGGTTGGCCGCATCCAGTTCAAGGCTGCGCTGGGCCACGCGGTTTTCCAGCCCGGCCTGGGCTTCGCGCAATTGCTCTTCGGCGCGGCGACGCTGCTCGACTTCCCGCAACAGCTCGCTGTTGAGCTGCTCGCTGCGGCTCTGCGCCTGTTGCAGATGTTCGATCAGGGCCTGGTTCTGGAAACGCCGCAGCAAGCCCATCTGGATCAGGCGGTTGACCTGCCAGGCCACCACGCTCAGCGACACCAGCAGGATCAACCCCAGCCAGCCCCAGCCGCGCTGCTGCTCGTCGCCGCCCCAGAACAGGTAGCCGATCGCCGGTAGCAAACAGGGCAAGGTAAAGGACAGGAAGGCCGGCAGGCTGACCGCGTAGGCCACGCTGGCCGAGAGGATCGCCGCGCCGATCAGGCCGAAGACCCAGGCCTGCTGCAGGAAATTGTCGGTGGGCATCAGGGCGATGCCGGCGCAGGCCAGGGTCAGGCCGCTGACGGCGGAGCCGAGCAGGAACATGCGGCGCCAGATCGGCTGCGCCTGGCGGCTGGGAATCGCCGAGTCGAACGCCGCCACCTGGATCACCCGCAGGGCGACCAGGGCCAGCAACCAGACCATCCACACGCTGACCAGCCAATAACGCTCGGGGCTCCACAGCAGCCAGGCGCAGACCAGGCCGTTGAGCAGCATGAACAGGGTGGGCAACAGGGAGCCCTGATAAAGCAGGCGCGTGCGCTCTACCGCCATCTCCATGGCGTATTGCTTGCGAACAACCCGAGGCTCCACGGAGGGTCCGGACGGGCCAGTGCTGAGTGTCATAGGCAGTGTTCTTATAATGATTGAGCCCGAAACGTCGCCGGAGCATACACAAGCAACCGCCCGGACCAAACTGCCTGGAATCATAAAATCGGCAAATCCGCGCGAGCGCCGATCCCTGCGAAATTCCTCCAGCCAAGCCCGGCCAACGGCTGCAGCCCGTGACCGACCGGTCGTCCCCGGCGTTCTTTTATCGGCTAAACCAAAGCTTGGTTTGCCCGGTGTGCGCCAGCCCCCTAGAATGCCCCGATGCGCGATGATCTCTCCCTTCTGCTGAACTCCCTCAACGATGCCCAACGCCAGGCCGTAGCCGCCTCCTTGGGTCGTCAGTTGGTCCTGGCCGGTGCTGGCTCCGGTAAAACCCGAGTGCTGGTGCACCGTATCGCCTGGTTGATCCAGGTCGAGAACGCCTCGCCCCACTCCATCCTGTCGGTGACCTTCACCAACAAGGCCGCTGCCGAGATGCGCCAGCGCATCGAGCAGTTGATGGGTATCAACCCGGCCGGCATGTGGGTCGGCACCTTCCACGGCCTGGCGCACCGCCTGCTGCGGGCGCACTGGCAAGAGGCCGGCCTGAGCCAGACCTTCCAGATCCTCGACAGCGACGACCAGCAACGCCTGGTCAAGCGGGTGATCCGCGACCTCGGCCTGGACGAGCAGCGCTGGCCGGCCCGGCAGGCCCAGTGGTTCATCAACGGGCAGAAGGACGAAGGCCTGCGTCCGCAACACATTCAAGCCAGCGGCGACCTGTTCCTGGCCACCATGCGCGGCATCTACGAAGCCTACGAGGCCGCCTGCCAGCGCGCCGGGGTCATCGACTTCTCCGAGCTGCTGCTGCGTGCCCTGGACCTGTGGCGCGACCACCCAGGCCTGCTGGCGCACTACCAGAAGCGTTTCCGCCACGTGCTGGTGGACGAATTCCAGGACACCAACGCCGTGCAGTACGCCTGGTTGCGCCTGCTGGCCAAGGGCGGCGACAGCCTGATGGTGGTGGGCGACGACGACCAGTCGATCTACGGCTGGCGCGGCGCGAAGATCGAGAACATTCACCAGTATTCCGAAGACTTCCCGGACACCGAAGTGATCCGCCTGGAGCAGAACTATCGCTCCACCGCCGGCATCCTCAAGGCCGCCAACGCCCTGATCGCCAATAACACCGGGCGCCTGGGCAAGGAGCTGTGGACCGACGGCGGCGAAGGCGAAGCGATCAACCTGTACGCCGCCTTCAACGAACACGATGAAGCGCGCTACGTGGTGGAAACCATCGAAAGCGCCCTGAAAACCGGCCTGGCCCGCAGCGATATCGCCATCCTCTATCGCTCCAACGCCCAGTCGCGGGTGCTGGAAGAGGCGCTGCTGCGCGAGCGCATTCCGTACCGCATCTACGGCGGCCAGCGCTTCTTCGAACGCGCCGAAATCAAGAACGCCATGGCCTACATGCGCCTGCTCGAAGGTCGCGGCAACGACGCGGCCCTGGAGCGGGTGATCAACGTGCCGACCCGCGGCATTGGCGAAAAGACCGTCGAAGCGATTCGCGAACACGCGCGCCACAGCCATGTGTCGATGTGGGAAGCGATGCGCCAGCTGGTGGCCAATAAAGGCGTGACCGGGCGCGCCGCCGGTGCCCTGGGCGCCTTCATGGAGCTGATCGAGCACCTGGCGCTGAAAACCGCCGAGATGCCGTTGCACCTGATGACCCAGACCGTTATCGAGCAGTCCGGCCTGATCGCCTACCACGAAGCGGAAAAAGGCGAGAAAGGCCAGGCCCGGGTAGAAAACCTCGAGGAACTGGTCAGCGCCGCGCGCAACTTCGAGCACACCGAAGAAGACCAGGAGCTGACGCCGCTGGCGGCCTTCCTCGGCCACGCTTCGCTGGAAGCCGGCGACACCCAGGCCGACGAGCACGAAGACAGCATCCAGCTGATGACCCTGCACAGCGCCAAGGGCCTGGAATTCCCTTACGTGTTCCTGGTGGGCATGGAAGAAGGCCTGTTCCCGCACAAGATGAGCCTGGAAGAGCCCGGCCGCCTTGAAGAGGAACGGCGCCTGGCCTACGTCGGCATCACCCGGGCGATGCAGAACCTGGTGATGACCTACGCCGAAACCCGACGCCTGTACGGGAGCGAGACCTACAACAAGGTGTCGCGTTTCGTACGGGAGGTACCGAAGGGGCTGATCCAGGAAGTGCGCCTGTCCAACAGCGTCAGCCGTCCGTTCGGCGGTGGCCAGTCGCAGAGCACCAGCAGCCTGTTCGGCGGCAGCGAGATCCCGGACACCGGCCTCAGCCTCGGCCAGGCGGTGCGCCACTCGGTATTCGGCGACGGCGTGATCCTCAACTTCGAAGGCGCCGGCGCCCAGGCCCGGGTCCAGGTGAACTTCAGCGAAGGCAGCAAGTGGCTGATGCTCGGCTACGCCAAGCTCGAAGCCATCTGACGCCTTGACCTCCTTCGCCATGCCGGGGCGATGCTTCTGAACCAGAAGCATGCCCCGCGGCATGGGGCGAAGTCGGGCTGACCGGCCACTGAGCCGTTGTATCCGCCCAACGGACAAACCTGTACAGGGCCCACTTGCCTCGACCCAAGCTGAACCGCGGCTGTCAGGCAAAAGCCCGAAACACTCTGCCGCTAGCCAGTGACACTTCACCTGTGCAACATGGCGCGCGTGCCATCCACAAATGGGAATTCCCTTTATGAAACGTTTTCTTAGCATCGCCATGGCGTTGTGCATCGGCCTGACGATGAGCCTCGACGCCAACGCCAAGCGCTTCGGTGGCGGCAAAAGCGCTGGCGCCGCGCCGACCCACCAGACCAGCCAGATGGCTCCGTCCTCTTCCGGCATGGGTTCCACTGCCGCGACCGCCGGCGCTGCCGGTGCCGCGGGCGCTGCCACCAAGGCCAGCGGCGCCTCGCGCTGGCTCGGCCCTCTTGCCGGTATCGCCGCAGGCGGTCTGCTGGCCTCCATGTTCATGGGCGACGGCTTCCAGGGCATGCAGATCTTCGACATCCTGATCATGGCGGTCATCGCCTTCCTGGTCTTCCGCTTTATCGCCGCCCGTCGTCGCAAGCAGCAGGAGCAGTACGCTCCAGCCGGCCACGCACCAATGCAGCGTGAAGCCTTCGAGCCAAAACCTGCCTCCGGTTCGATCTTCGGTGGTTCGGCTGCACCTGCCGCCGCGGCCCGTCCGGTAATCAACGCGCCAGCCTGGTTCAACGAAGAGCGTTTCGTCGAAGCCGCGCGCAACCACTTCCAGTCCCTGCAGCAACACTGGGACGCCAACGAAATGGACAAGATCGCCGAGTTCGTGACCCCGCAGATGCTGCAATTCCTGAAGCAGGAACGTGCCGATCTGGGCGACGGCTTCCAGTCGACCTACATCGACAACCTCAATGTGCAACTGGAAGGCGTCGACGACCGCGCCGACAAGACCATCGCAACCCTGACCTTCACCGGCGTGTCGAAGACCTCGCGTTTCGACCAGGGCGAAGTGTTCAGCGAAAGCTGGAACATGGAGCGCGCCCAGGGCGAAAATCAGCCTTGGCTGGTTGCAGGTATCCGCCAGAACGGCTGATTCTCTCCAGTGTCACATCGGTAATCGCAAAACCCCGGCTCAGGTCGGGGTTTTGCATTTCACGATTGCACTTATAGCGAGCTACTGTATAAACCGCCGTCTATTAAACCGCGCCATAGAGCTAAGAGGACCCAGGCCGTGGAAGAAGTCATCGAGCAACTCCGTGAAGCAAACGAACCGGTACCCGTTCCCCTGGAACTGCCGGATGAAGACCTGCTGGTGGAAATCGAAGAACAGCTGTTCATCAATATCCCGTTCGTCTTCAAAGAGTTCCTGTTGACCGTGAGCGATGTCGTCTACGGCAGCCTGGAGCCGGTCACCGTGACCGACCCGCAATCCCACACCTACCTGCCGGAAGTGGCCGCCACCGCCTGGGACATGGGCGTGCCGCGCGAGCTGATCCCGATCTGCCAGGACGGTGACGACTACTACTGCGTCGAGGAAGACGGCACCGTGGTGCTGTGGTCCGGCGAAGAAGAGCTGATCACCGAAGAATCCTGGGAATCGGTGTGGCACTGGGCGCGGGACGTCTGGCTGGAAAGCTGATCGGCCTTGCGCGGTTTCGCCCCGCGGGCGCAGGCGCATGGATCGACTGCCACCCGTTGCATGACGTTCACAAGCGGTCGCGCCACCCGGTCGATCGCCGCATTGACACTACTCGCCAGCAGCCTGCTGGCGGGTTGTCAGTCGCCCATGGCTCAGTTGCAAAACCTGAGCACGCAGTACGCCCATCAGGTCGAAGTCCTGCCCACTTCACCCTTCCCGCTCGCCAGCAGCCTGCCCCTGCGCTTACCCAAACAACCCCGCCTGCGCGTCTACCTTGAAGGTGATGGCCATGCCTGGGCGACAGCCCGCCAACCCAGCCTCGACCCCAGTCCGCAGCACCTGCTGATGGTACAACTGGCGCTGAGCGATCCGCGTCCCAGCGTCTATCTGGCCCGCCCCTGCCAATTCGTCAGCGCGGCCGACTGCACGGCGGCCATCTGGACCGACCAGCGCTTTTCCCCAGCGGTACTGCGCAGCCTCGACCAGGCCCTCAACCGCCTCAAGCGGCGTTATGGCAATCAGGATTTCGAGCTGATCGGCTATTCCGGTGGCGCGGCACTGGCCCTGTTGCTGGCCGCGCGGCGAGACGATATTGCCCAGGTGCAAACCCTGGCTGGCAACCTGAGCCCTCGGCTATGGGTCAGTACGCTGGGGCTGAGCCCGTTGCACGGCTCCCTCGAGCCGCTGGACCAGGCACCCAAGCTGGCCCTGGTGGCGCAACGGCATTTGCTCGGCCAGGCCGACCGCAGCGTGCCTGCCAGCCTCTACCCCGCCTATCGGCAGGCACTGGGGACGCAAGCCTTCTGCGTACAATCCGTCAGCCTGCCCGGGGTCACCCACGACCAGGGCTGGGTCGAAGCCTGGCGACGCTGGCGTGACCGACCGCTGAGTTGTGCATCACCCGGCGATTAGTGCCCATTGTCTTCCTTGTGGTTATCCAGGGTATCCAGCAAGGCCACCTGCATGCGGGTGTGCACGCGGATGAACCAGCGCCACAGCAGCGCGGCCACCGCCGCCGTCACCACCGCGATCAGCACCAGCAGCTCGGTGGTCGGCAGGATGCTCGAAGACAGCGCCGCCAGCAGCAGGAAGATCACCAGCAGCGACAGCACCGGAATCACCTCGGCGATCACCCGGCGCACGCGCTGGGTGTGACGCCCGGCCATTTCCGGCTTCACCCCCATCTCCGCCAGCAGCATCGACAGGGCCTTGAGCTTGCGATAGGCGGCGATCAGGAACGGCAGCGACAGCAGCAGCGCCCCGCCCCAGATCAGCGCCTTCTGCCAGCTCGGGTCGCGGATCCAGTCCTGCAGGTATTCGCCAATGCGCGCGGCGAAATAACCGCCGGAGAAGAAGATCGCCACCACCAGCGCCAGATTGACCCCGACCTGCAACAGGATCCGCCGGATCATCGACGCCAGCAGCGCCCCCTCGCCATGGGGCTGGATACTGCGCAACCATTCGCCGTACATGCCCAGCACCCGGCTCAGGCGGGTCGGCATCACGGCGGCGAGCTTCAGCGACAGCGGGTCGGCGGCGCGGATCAGGTAAGGCGTGAGCAAGGTGGTAATGGCCGATACGGCGACCGCCACCGGGTAGAGAAAGTCGCTGGTGACCTGCAGGGTCATGCCCAGCGCCGCGATGATGAAGGAGAACTCGCCGATCTGCGACAGGCCCATGCCGACCCGCAGCGAGGTGCGGCCATCGTTGCCGGCGATAAAGGCACCCAGGCCGCAGGACAGCATCTTGCCCAGCACCACGGCGACGGTGATCACCGCGATCGGCCAGGCGTACTGCAGGAGGATCTGCGGGTCGATCATCAGGCCGATGGCGACGAAGAAGATGGCGCTGAACATGTCGCGCACCGGCTCAATCAGGCGCTCGATCTTCAGCAATTGCCGCGACTCGGCCATGATCGCGCCGATCAGGAAAGCGCCGAGCACCATGCTGTACTCCAGCTTGACCACCAGCAGGCAGAAGCCGAAGCACAGCCCCAGCACGGTGATCAGCAACATCTCGTTGCTTTCGAACCTGGCCACGTAGGCCAGCAGCCGCGGGACCAGCAGGATGCCGATGACCAGGGCGACGATCATGAACAGCGAGAGCTTGCCGACGGTGGAGAACACTTCCCCGGAGCTGACAGTGCCGCTGACCGCGATGCTCGAGAGCAAGGCGATGATGCCGATGCCGAGGATGTCTTCGACGATCAGCACGCCGAAGATCAGCTGGGCGAAGCGCTGGTTCTTCATCTTCAGGTCGTTGAGCGCCTTGACGATGATGGTGGTCGAGGAAATCGCCAGGATCGCGCCGAGGAACAGCGAGTCCATGGTGTTCCAGCCGAACCAGCGGCCGATCTCGTAGCCGATCCAGATCATCAGCACGATTTCCATGAACGCCGCGATAAAGGCCGTGGCGCCGACCTTGAACAGCTTGCGCAGGCTGAACTCCAGGCCCAGGCAGAACATCAGGAAAATCACCCCCAGCTCGGCCAGGGTCTTGATCGTGTCTTCGTCGTGGATCAGGCCGAACGGCGGGGTGTGCGGGCCGATGATGAAGCCGGCGACGATATAGCCGAGGACCACCGGCTGCTTGAGCCGGTGGAAGAGAATGGTCACCACGCCTGCGACCAGCATGATCACTGCCAAGTCCTGAATAAAGCTGATGGCATGCATGGCGTGGGGCTCCTTGGGGTCGTGTTCTTGCGGGCGGCGCGGGGGCGTTGCGCAGCCGGCCGGCCAGCGGGAAAAGCCCTTGGGACGGGCTTTTGAAGGTTAACATCGCGACTTGTGCCAGAAAGGCGGTGCAATATATGGAAACAGATAGATCGCCGCGTGACGGCGATCGCGGGCGCAGCGTCCCGTTATCGATGGTTTGAAACGCTGACCAAGCACCCGCAGAGGTGCGCCCCGCAACCCCTGCCTTAACCCGTGAGTGTGCTATGGAACCCGGAAACGCCCAGCTGTCGATGACGGTATTGATGACCCCTGACATGGCCAACTTCTCAGGCAATGTCCACGGCGGCACCCTGCTCAAGTACCTCGATGAAGTCGCCTACGCCTGTGCCAGCCGTTATGCCGGCCGTTATGTGGTGACCCTGTCGGTGGACCAGGTGATCTTCCGCGAGCCGATCCACGTCGGCGAACTGGTGACCTTCCTGGCCTCGGTCAACTACACCGGCAACACCTCGATGGAGGTCGGTATCAAGGTGGTCACCGAGAACATCCGCGAGCGCTCGGTGCGCCACACCAACAGTTGCTTCTTCACCATGGTGGCCGTGGACGACCAGCGCAAACCCGCCGCCGTGCCGCCACTGCAACCGCAAACCAGCGAAGACAAGCGCCGCTTCATGCAGGCCCAGCAACGCCGGCAGATCCGCCAGGAGCTGGAAAAGCGCTATCAGGAAATCAAGGCCGACGCCTGATCGTCCGAGACAGGCTCGCTGCTGCCGAGCGAGCCTGTTGGCGATAAGCCCCCGCGCAACCCGTTAGTTACAGCTCGATCGGTACCGCCTCGAACCGCACCCGTGGATGGGTGATCCGGTCCTGGGCCCGTATCAGTTGCAGTTCGTAACTGGCGCAGGCCTGGGTTTCCAGCAGCACTTCATGCACCGCCGCGGCGGTGAACTCGAACGCCGCCACCAGGCTGTCGCCCAGCAGCACCCGGGCCAGGAACAGGCCCGAAGTCAGGTCGCCCACACCCACCGGCTGACGCGGGAATGCCAGCAGCGGACGACGCAGGTGCCAGCTGCCTTCGGCGGTCACCAGCAACATCTCGAAGCCGTCCGGCAGCTTGCCCGGGTAATCCAGATGCTTGACCAGCACCGCTTTCGGCCCACGCGCCAGCAGCGCCCGGGCCATGGCCAGGCAGTCGAACAGCGACTGCGGTTTGCGCCCGGCGAAGCTGTCCAGCTCCAGTTGGTTGGGGCAGAGGAAATCCGCCACGGCCGCCGCCTCTTCCAACAGGAAGTCGCTGACCTCCTGGGGCACGCTGCAACCCTTTTCCGGGTGGCCCATCACCGGGTCGCACAGGTACAGGGCCTTGGGGTTGGTCGCCTTGATCCGCGCCACGCCACCGAGGATCGCCCGCCCCTGCGCCGCGCTGCCCAGGTAGCCGGACAGCACCGCGTCGCAGTTACCCAGTTCGCCGATGGCGGCAATGCCTTCCACCAGCTCCGGGATCTGGTGCGGCGACAGCACCTCGCCGGCCCACTGGCCGTATTGCGTGTGGTTGGAGAACTGCACCGTATTGAGCGGCCAGACATTCACCCCGACCCGCTGCATGGGAAACACCGCGGCGCTGTTGCCGGCATGGCCGAAGACCACATGGGACTGGATCGCGAGCAGATGAGGCGTACGTTTCATTCGGGTCATTCCGTAAAACGATTGAAATTCGAGCCGCGCAGTATGCGACTAAACGCAACCTGTACGACAGACCGAAGACGCAGTTAAGCTGGTGCGACTTCGTTGGAGCGCACCTCATGCTGACCCTTGGAAACATTTTCGTGCTGATGCTGCTGGCGACCGGCGCCGCCTGGCTATGGCACAACCACGGCCTGCGCGAGCGGGCGCTGGAGAGGGTCAAGCAGCATTGCGCGCGGCTCGATATCGAGCTGCTGGACGGCAACGTGGCGTTGAAGCGCATCGGTTTCGTCAGGGACGCCAGTGGTCGCCGGCGCCTGGCCCGGATCTACACCTTCGAATTCACCGTCACCGGCGAAACCCGCCATGCGGGGACCATCACCCAGTTCGGCGCCCACAGCGCGCAGATCGAGCTGGCGCCCTACCCGATTGCAACGCCCGCGCCGCCACCCGTGCCGACACACAGCGCCGAAGTGATCGAACTGAGCCAATGGCGCGAAGGACGCAGCAAGTAAGGCCAACCGCCTATGCACTCCTGTAGGAGCGAGGCTTGCCCGCGATAGCCGCGAAGCGGCGGTTTTTCCTGGCAAAACGCGTCATCGTTGACGAGTTTTTCGCGGGCAATCGAGCGTCGACCGGCCGCTCCTACAGAAGCAGGGGTTGGATTATTGGCAGCACTCAGCCAGGGACTGTTGCAGGGTGGCCACGTCCTGCGGCTCGCTGAAGATCAACTCGATACGTGAATCGCGGCGCCATTCGCTGGCTTGCCAGTGCAGCGCGGCGTTATCCAGGGCGTTGCCCGAGACCCAGCCCTGCGCACCGTGGATCACCAGCTTGGCCCGGCGCCAATCAAGGCTCGCCAGCCATTGCTCGAGGCACCGAACATCGAACACCCGGCTCGGGTGCCAGCGCCAACCAATGCTCCAGCCGCCCTCCTGGGCCTGGCTCAGGCAGATGGGCTGGGCCGGATCGGTCCAGATCGCCGGCAGCTGCGCCAATCCCTTGGGTACTTCGAAGGCCTCGACGGCAGCCCCCGCGCGAGCCTCCACGCCAGGCAAGCGCTCCAGCGCCAAGATCCCGCGGGTAGTCCAGAGCAGCGGACAGACCGGCAACTGCTCGAGAATGCCCTGACGCTGCGCCGCGTCGAGCCCTTCGTCCTTGTTCAGCAGCAACAGGCCGGCGCTGGGCAATGCTTCCTGTTGGGCCTGCGGCAGCGGCTTGCCGGCCGCCAGCGCCTGGGCATCGAGGACCAGCACGCAAGGTTGCACGGCCAGGACCGTTTGCCAGGGCGCCTCGCGCAATTGCTGGAGCAGTTGCGCCGGGTGCCCCAGGCCGGAAGGCTCGATAAACAGGCGATCAGGCCGGGCCTTGCGCAACAGGCGCCCCAGGCCCACCTGGAACGGCGCGCCGTTGACGCAACACAGGCAGCCGCCGGCCACTTCGCCCAGGGCGATACCGTCCTCGTCCCGGGCCAGCAGCGCCGCGTCCAGGCCGATCTGGCCGAACTCGTTGATCAGCACCGCCCAGCGCTCATTGGCCGGACGCTGTGCCAACAGGTGCTGGATCAGGCTGGTCTTGCCCGCGCCGAGGGGACCGGCGATGACGTGGGTGGGGATGTTGTGCAGCATCGGCGGAACGCTCGGAAAGGAGGTGATTGATCCTACGCGCTAACCCGCGACAGCGAAATTCCTGTAGCCGCTGCCGCAGGCTGCGATAAGGCGCGCAGCGCCTTCCGAGGGCCTCAAGAGCACGTCTCCTACGGAGCCGATCGCAGCCTGCGGCAGCAGCTACAGGGTCAGCCGAGCCAGTCCAGGGTGAGGATCAGCCGGCGCTCGCCGGGGGCCGGTTTCGGCGAGCGGTGGATCAGGCCGAAACCCTCGTTGCCCAGCCATTTCTCGCCCTTGAACAGGGCCACCTCGCCGCTGGCCATCTGCTGGATCAGCGCGGCATCCGTGGGTTCGGCCTCGGCCTGGCCCAGTTGCCGACGATCCATCGCGCCCTCGCGCAGCCATTGGCTGCCGGCGCCGGCATAGGTGGTGATCAGCCGTACCGGCACATGGTCGACATGAAAGCGCGGGCACATGGCCTTATCCAGCACCCGCAGGCGCAGGCCGACGCGCTTGGCGCCCAGCAGGCAGGCAAAGGCGCTGACCAGCCAGGCGACATCGGCGATAAAGCCATCGTAGCCCTGCAGATCGCTGAAGCCAGAAGCCAGGCCGCGCAGGTTCGGCTCGGCGTCCTCGGTGTCGAGTTCCAGCGACAGCGACTCGGCCAGCGGCTCGTTCAGCGACAGCAGCAAGGCACCGAAATCGGCGATATGCGCCGGCAACTGGCGCTGCCACAGGGCCAGGTTGACCTCGTCGTCCAGCACCTCGGCCAGGACGATAGGGGCCGGGCCGCAAGCCTTGCGGCGTATCGGTTTCTGCAGGGTTGGCCGCAGGAGCAGCTTCGCAAGTAGGTTCGCTCCCACAGGGGACAGTGGTTGGTAGAGCATCAGGCGGCGGCCTCTTCATGCCAGGGGCCGAACGGGTCGCGCATCAGGCGCCAGCCCTCCGCGCCCAAGGCCATTTCGTCGTCCGTCAGCAGGCAATCGTCGAGTTCGGTGGTGAGCCGGGCGAAGTCGATGTTCTGGCCGATGAACACCAGTTCCTGGCGGCAGTCGCCAGTGGCCGCGGTCCAGTTCTGCATGATCGCCGCGGTGCTTTCCGCATCCTGCGGCCAGTGCTGCTTCGGCACGAAACGCCACCAGCGTCCGGCGAAACCATGACGCATCAGCCCCCCCGCCTGGGACCAGCTGCCGGCCTCCTGGTGCTTGCTGGCGAGCCAGAAAAAGCCCTTGGAACGCAGCAGTTTGCCGTTGCTCCAGGGGCGGTTGATGAAGTCGAAAAAACGCTGTGGATGGAACGGCCGCCGCGCCCGATAGGCGCTGGAGGCGATGCCGTATTCTTCGGTTTCCGGCACGTGCTCGCCGCGCAGTTCCTGCAACCAGCCTGGCGCCTGGGCAGCGCGCTCGAAGTCGAAACGACCGGTGTTGAGGATCTTCGCCAGCGGCACTTCGCCCATCACCATGGGGATGATTTCCGCCTGGGAATTGAGGCGTTCGAGGATGGCGATCAGTTCCTGGCGCTCGTCGCTGCCGATCAGGTCGATCTTGCTGATCAGGATCACGTCGGCGAACTCGATCTGTTCGATCAACAGATCGGTGATCGAGCGCTCGTCTTCCTCGCCCAGGGTTTCGCCGCGGGACGCCAGGCTTTCCGCGGCCTGGTAATCGAGCAGGAAGTTCATGCCGTCGACCACGGTGACCATGGTGTCCAGCCGCGCGATGTCGGCCAGGCTCTGCCCCGTTTCGTCGCGAAAGGTGAAGGTCTCGGCCACCGGCAGCGGCTCGGAAATGCCGGTGGACTCGATCAGCAGGTAATCGAAACGCCCGTCCCTGGCCAATTTGCCGACCTCTTCCAGCAGGTCTTCGCGCAGGGTGCAGCAAATGCAGCCGTTGCTCATTTCGACCAGTTTTTCTTCGGCACGGTTGAGGCTGACATCGCGCTGCACTTCGCTGCCGTCGATGTTGATTTCGCTCATGTCGTTAACGATCACCGCCACCCGCAGGTTGTCGCGGTTGCGCAGAACGTAGTTGAGCAGCGTGCTTTTGCCGGCGCCGAGAAAGCCGGACAGCACGGTAACGGGAAGACGGTCGGTCATCAGGTGATCCTCATCGGGGGCTGGGTGGCTGGGTCAGATCGCCCGTTGATGGCGTTCGCGCAGCTCTTGGCGTTCTTTGGCTTCGATACACAGGGTGGCGGTAGGCCGCAGCAGCAGGCGCCTGAGGCCAATTGCCTCGCCGGTTTCGCGGCACCAGCCGTACTCGCCACGGGCCAGGCGTTCGAGGGCTTCGTCGATCTTGTCCAGCAGCTTCTTTTCCCGCTCCAGCAGGCGCAGTTGCCACTGACGCTGCTCTTCGGCGCTGCCGATATCGGCGGGGTCGCTGTGGGGTTCCTGCTCGCGCAGCACCTCGAACTCGCCATCGATGCGCTCTTGCAGCTCGACGCGCTGCGCCAGCAGCAGCTCACGGAAATAGGCCTGCTGGACGTCGTTCATGTAGTCCGCCTCGGGCTGGGCGAGAAGTTGCGCTTCGGTCATCGGGCGTTCAGTCATGGTGGGTCACGGGTCAGGCTTTATTTAATGTTATAGTATAACAATACAAATAAGCCAACCCTCTCTTGCCGCACGCGACGAAGGGCGGGATGCTTGAGCCTCCCTTGCCGAGAAACCCCATGCGCCACGCCTTGAAATACACGCTGCTGAGCCTGTCCCTGCTGGTCGCGGACACCGCCATCGCGCAGGTGCCCAGCGCCCTGGCCACCTGCACCCGCAGCGCCAACCTGCTGGCCTGCGTGGATGCCGAAGGCAACGCCTACAGCGTCGCGGCCGCGGGCAGTACTACCTATCTGCGGGGTTTCGAGGTCGCCGGCAAACGTTATTGGGCGCAGACCAACAGCCGTTACGGCCAGCTGACCTTCTTTACCGGCCTGGCCTCCGACGGCGAGGCCTGGGTCGGCTACAGCCAGCGCGTCGGCTGGACCACCCGCAACCGTTTTTCAAGCTCCGGCGGCAGCAGCGGCAAGTTCACTTGCAGCCGGATCACTGGCTGCTGAGCAAAGCATTTTGTAGGAGCGAGGTTTGCCCGCGATGGACGCTTACGCGGTATAGCTGATACACCGCAGCGTCTTCATCGCACGCAAGCTGTGCTCCTACAGAAGCAGGCTGGGCCGCGTCAGGCCTGGGCTTTTTTCTGTTCCTGCAACCAGGCCATGTAGCTGTTCACCGGCGGGTTCTTCTGGAAGTAGCTCTGCAAGCCCGCGAACAGCCCATCGGCAATCGCCTGCTGGTGCCGCGCGGTGACCAAGCGCTGGCTGTCGCGGCTGTTGGAGATGAAGCCGGTCTCCACCAGGATCGAGGGCACGTCGGGGGACTTGAGCACCGCGAAACCGGCCTGCTCCACACGCTTCTGATGCAGGGTGGTGATGCCCGCCAGGCTGCCCAATACGGTGCCGCCCAACTGCAGGCTGGCGGCGATGGTGGCGTTCATCGACATGTCGAGAATCACCCCGGCGAGCATCGGGTCCTTGTCTTTCAGGTTGAGCAGGCTGGTGGCGCCCAGCAGGTCGGCGCCGTTCTCCCGCTGCGCCATGAAGCGCGCCGTGGCCGAAGTGGCGCCACCTTCGGACAGGGCATACACAGAAGCCCCGGACGCCGTCAGGCGTGGCGCCGCATCGGCATGCACCGAGATAAACATGTCGGCCTTGTGCTTGCGGGCGATCTCCACCCGCTTGCGCAGCGGCACGAAGAAATCGTCGTTGCGCACCAGCTTCACATCGAAGCCCTTCTCGCGCTTCAACCGCTTGGCCAGCAGTTGGGCGATCGACAACACCACATCCTTCTCCCGTTCGCCACGGGCGCCGACCGCCCCCGGGTCCTTGCCGCCGTGACCCGGGTCGACCACGACGATGATGTCGCGCTTGGGATGCACCCGATCCGTCGGTGTTTCACGCGGCAAAACGGGAGCGGCGACCGCCGCGATCTGCTGCGGGACGCGGCTGACATTGCTCAGGTCGAGCACCAGGCGGTGGCCCTGGCCGTCCTGGGGCGGCAGCAAAAAACTGTCGAGCCGCAGCGGTTCGGCGAGATCGAGGACGATCCGTGTATCGCCCTGGCCAAAGTGCCCGGAACGGATCGAGCGAATCGGCGTGTTGGCCAGGGCCAGTTGGCTGAAATCGCCACAGAGCTGCGCGCCGCGAAGGTCGATGATCAGCCGTTCCGGCGCGCTGAGAGAGAAGGTCTTGTATTGCACCGGCCCACTCAGATCGAGCACCAGGCGCAGCTTGTCGGCTGAGTTCCATAACCGCAGGTTGCGAATCTGGGTGGCGGATGCCCCCAAAGGCAGAACCAAGGCCGCGCTGGCCAACAGCAGGTTGAGCAACTGACGTCTGTGCATGACTTACACCGCAGATTGAGGAGCATCCGTACTCGAAAGGCTTGGTGAAAAAACGTTCAGGAAAAAGGTTTCATCGACTGCATTGTTATAATATAACATGGCGAATTGTTTCCAACGATGGACCTGCTCATGAATGCGCTGACTCTGCCGGATATCGCCGCGCAGGCCGCACGCCAGGCCCTGCCCCTTGAGTGGGTGGGCATGTGTGGCATTGCCTTACCTGTGTTGTTTGATGGCCAGCGGATTGGCGCAACAGCGGATGCCGGCGTCAGCCTCGACGACGGCGAAGCCCGCGGCATTCATATGTCGCGCCTGTATCTGGCGCTGGAAATGCTCGAACAGGAAAATCTCACCCCGGCCCTGATGCGCCAGGTACTGCAACGTTTTCTCGACAGCCACGACGGGCTGTCCAGCAGTGCCTACCTGCGAATTCATGCCGATCTGCTGCTGAAACGCCCGGCCTTGATCAGCCCGTTGGCCGGCTGGAAAACCTATCCGGTGAGCATCGAGGCGCACCTGAAAAACGCAATGTTCCACGTGGAACTAAAAATCGAGGTGCCTTATTCCTCGACGTGCCCTTGTTCCGCCGCGCTTTCCAGGCAGCTGATTCAGCAGCAATTCATCGATGATTTCGCCAACCGGGCATTGCACCATGAAGACATCCTGACTTGGCTCGGCTCCTCGAAAGGCATAGTCGCCACGCCCCACAGCCAGCGCAGCACCGCGCAATTGCAGCTGCGCCTGGATGATTTTCTCGACGAGTTGCCGTTGATGGCGGCGATCAACGACGCCGAAGCCGCCCTTGGCACCGCCGTGCAAACCGCGGTGAAACGCGCCGACGAACAAGCCTTCGCCCTGGCCAACGGGCAAAACCTGATGTTCTGCGAAGACGCCGCGCGCCGCCTGAACCTCGCCTTGCAACGTTCGCCAGGCATCCGCGCCTTCCAGGTGCGCGTGGTACATGCTGAAAGCCTGCACGCCCATGACGCCGTGGCCGAGAGCCGCTGGAACTGGGAGCTCGCATGATCAGCCTGCAATCGCTGCGTTGGGGCGCGCCCGGCCAACCGCTGACGCCGGCACTCGACCTTGAGCTGGAGCCCGGCAGCCTGACCGCCATCATCGGCGCCAACGGCTCGGGCAAAAGCAGCCTGCTGAAAGTCATCGCCGGCCTGCAAAAGCCCTTGGCCGGGAAGATCAAGTTGCAGGTCCCTCGCCGTGGCGGCCTGTCCTTTCTGCCGCAGCAGCAGTACCTCGACCGGCAGTTCCCCATCACCCTGCAGGAATTGGTGGCCGCCGGTTTCTGGGGCGATCGGCAAAGCGCGCAACAGCGTGCCGGACGTTTGCAGCAGGTGCTCGCAGACTGGTGCCTGAGCGGCCTGGAACAACGCCCGTTGATGGCCTTGTCCGGCGGCGAATTGCAGCGTGCCCTGCTCGCCCGCCTGAGCCTCGCCGATGCCCCGCTGTTGCTGCTGGACGAACCCCACGCCGCCCTGGACGAACTGGGCCAGGCCCTGCTGTGGAAACACATCCACACCTGGCAGCAGCAAGGTCGCACGCAAATCGTGGTCTGCCATGACCTCGCCGCCGTGCGCCAGCACATCCCCCAGGCCCTGCTGATCAAAGCCAGCGGTTGCCGGTTCGGCAGCAGCGAAGAACTGATCGTCCAGCCCATTCAGATGCAGGTGGCCTGATGCTCGCCGCCGCCCAGCTCTGGCAGCCCTTCCACGAGTTCGTGTTCATGCGCCGGGCATTGCTCGGCGGCCTGGCGCTGGCATGCAGCACCGCACCGTTGGGGGTGTTTCTGATCCTGCGGCGCATGAGCCTGATCGGCGACGCCGTGGCCCACGGCATCCTCCCCGGCGCGGCGCTGGGCTTCTGGTTCGCCGGGCTGAGCCTGCCGGCACTGACGCTTGGCGGCCTCGGCGCCGGACTCGGCATGGCCGGCCTGGCCGCCTGGATTACCCGGCGCACCGGCTTGCGCGAGGACGCCAGCCTGGCCGCGATCTACCCGATTTCCCTGGCCAGCGGCGTGCTGATTCTCGGCCTCGCCGGCAAACGCCTGGACCTGCTGCACCTGCTGTTCGGCTCGGCCCTGGCGGTGGACGGGCCGACCCTGGAGGGCATGCTCTGGGTCTCCGGGTTCAGCCTGCTGGCCATGGCGCTGATCTACAAAGCGCTGCTGCTGGACACCCTCGACCCACTGTTCCTCAACAGCGTCAGCCGCCTCGGCCCCCTCGCCCACGGCCTATTCCTGACCCTGGTGGTGCTGAACCTGGTGATCAGTTTCCAGGCCATCGGCGCCTTGATGGTGGTCGGCCTGATGATGCTGCCGGCCGCCGCTTCGCGCTTCTGGAGTCGCCGCCTGCCGGTGCTGATCGGCATTGCCGCGGTGCTCGGTTGCCTCTCGGTGTGGCTCGGCCTGTTGCTGTCGTTCCACTACTCGCTGCCCAGCGGCCCGGCCATCGTCCTGGTGGCGGGCGGCCTGTACCTGCTGTCCGTGGTGTTCGGTCCGGTGCACGGTCTGCTGCGCCGCCCGCCTTTGCTCACATCCCCATGAGGTGTTCCCCGATGCGCGCCCTACTCGTGCTCTTCAGTCTGTTGCTGCCGTTGTCTCTGTCGCCCGCCCAGGCCGCGGACAAACTCGCTGTGGTCACCAGCTTCAGCATCCTCGCCGACATCACCCGCCAGGTCGGCGGCGAGCATATCCAGATCACCGACATGGTCGGTCCGGACGCCGACGCCCACACCTACGAACCGACGCCGGACGATGCCAAGGCCCAGCTCAAGGCCCGGCTGATCATCAAGAACGGTCTGGGTTTCGAGCCCTGGCTGGATCGCCTGGTGGCCAGTACCGGCACCCGGGCCACGGTGATCACCGCCAGTCGCGGAGTGATCCCGCGCTCGCTGGATGAGGACGGCGAGACCGTGCCCGACCCGCACGCCTGGCACAACCTGGCGAACGCCGAACTCTATGTGAGCAACATCACCAAGGCGCTGGTGGCCGCCGACCCGGCGAACAAAGCTGATTACGAACACAACAGCCAGGCCTACCTGAAACGGATCTACGCGCTGCTGGCCGAAGCCAAGGCCAAGTTCGGCGCGCTGCCGCCGGGCAACCGCAAGATCGTCACCTCCCACGACGCCTTCGGTTACCTGGGGCAGGCCTATGGCATCGACTTCATGGCCCCGCAAGGCCTGTCCACCGAGCGCGAACCCTCGGCCGCCGAAGTCGCGGCGCTGATCACCCAGATCCGCAACGCCAAGGTCAAGGCGGTGTTCATGGAGAACATCAAGGACGCGCGCCTGCTCAAGCAGATCGCCGACGAAAGCGGCGCCCATATCGGCGGCACCCTGTACTCCGACGCCCTCGCCGCCAAGGGGCCAGCCAGCACTTTCACCGGGCTGTTCGAATACAACCTGAACACCCTGTACGACGCCCTGAGCCAGCCATGAACAAGCGCCCTCCACTGTCGATGCTCGACCTGGAAAGCGCGCCCCTGGGCAGCCGTTGGCCGCTCACCAGCGTTCTCGATGCCCTGCCATGGAACGCCGACGGCCTGATCGCCGCCATCGCCCAACAGCACGACAGCGGCGAGGTGCTGATGCTGGCCTGGATGAACCGCAAGGCGCTGGCCGAGACCCTGGCCAGCGGGCAGGTCTGCTACTGGTCGCGCTCGCGCCGGCAACTGTGGCGCAAAGGCGAAAGCTCGGGGCATCGCCAGCGTCTGCTCGAAGCGCGCCTGGACTGCGACGGCGACGCCGTCCTGCTGCTGGTGGACCAGCAAGGCCCGGCCTGCCACACCGGGCGCCCCAACTGTTTCTACAACGCCATTCGCGACGGCGCGGTGCAAGTCATCAGCGCGCCGCTACAGGAAACCCCAGCATGATTCGCAAGAACCCCTCCGGCGATCTGCCGGTCATCGCCGAGTCGGCCTATGTCGACAAGACCGCCATCATCTGCGGCAAGGTGGTGATCGGCGAGAACGTATTCGTCGGCCCCTACGCGGTGATCCGTGCCGACGAAGTCAACGAGCAAGGCGCCATGGACCCGATCGTCATCGGCGCCAATTCGAATATCCAGGACGGCGTGGTGATCCACTCCAAATCCGGCGCGGCGGTGACCATCGGCGAGTTCACCTCCATCGCCCACCGCTCGATCGTCCATGGCCCGTGCACGGTCGGCGACCGGGTCTTCATCGGCTTCAACAGCGTGCTGTTCAACTGCGCGGTCGGCAACGGCAGCGTGGTGCGACACAACTCGGTGGTCGATGGCCGCGACCTGCCGCAAGGCTTCTACGTGCCCTCCACCACCCGCATCGGGCCCAACACCGACCTCTCGCAGTTCCCGCCAGTCAGCGTCAGCGCCTCGGAGTTTTCCGAAGACGTGGCGCGCACCAACGTCGATCTGGTGCGCGGTTACAAAGCCCTGCAGAACGAGTTCTGAACATGAACAGCGTGCTGATTCGCAACGCCCGGCTGGTCAATGAAGGACGCGAGTTCGACGCCGACCTGCTGGTGGACCACGGGCGCATCGTCAAGATCGCCAGCAGCATCGAAGGCGAGAATGCCCGCACCGAAATCGACGCCCAGGGCCAGTGGCTGCTGCCGGGCATGATCGACGACCAGGTGCATTTCCGCGATCCCGGCGCGCCGGAGAAAGGCAGCTTCCACAGCGAGTCGCGGGCGGCCGTGGCGGGTGGCATCACCAGTTTCATGGACATGCCCAACACCCAGCCCGCGACCCTGACCCTGGCCGCGCTGGAGGACAAGAAGCGCCGAGCGGCGATCCACTCGGTGGCCAACTATGGCTTTCACTTCGGCGTCAGCCGCGACAACCTCGACACGGTCGCCGCCCTCGATCCGTGCCTGGTGGCCGGGGTCAAAGTGTTCATGGGCGCCTCCACCGGCAACATGCTGGTGGACGATCCGCAGGTCCTCGAGCGGTTGTTCGCCGAGGTGCCGACCATTCTCCTGGCGCACTGCGAACACACGCCCAGCATCCAGGCCAACGAGCGGCGCATGCAGGAGCGTTTCGGCGAAGCGATTCCCGCCGTGGCTCACTCCCTGATCCGCGATGCCGAAGCTTGCTATCGCTCCTCGTCGCTGGCCGTGGATCTGGCCAAGCGTCACGGCACTCGCCTGCATGTCTTGCACCTGACCACTGCCCGCGAACTGGAACTGTTCGAAGACCAGCCCCTGGCGCAAAAGCGCATCACCGCCGAAGTCTGCCTGCACCACCTGCTGTTCGACGACCGTGATTACACGCGCCTCAGGCACCTGATCAAATGCAACCCGGCGATCAAGACCCGCGCCGACCGCGACGCCCTGCGCCAGGCCTTGCTCGGCAACCGCCTGGATGTGATCGGCAGCGATCACGCGCCGCACACCTGGGCACAGAAACAGCGGCCCTACCGCCAGGCGCCTTCCGGGCTACCGCTGGTGCAACACGCCCTGCCCGCCCTGCTGGAACTGGTGGCCGATGGCGTGCTGCCCATCACCACCCTGGTGGAGAAAACCAGCCACCGGGTCGCCGACCTGTTCGCCATTCCCGATCGCGGCTACCTGCGCGAAGGCTACTGGGCCGACCTGGTATTGATCAGGCCCGAGCCCGAGGGCCTCGCCGTGGCCCAGCAACCGATCCTCGCCCAGTGCGGCTGGACGCCCTTCGCCGAACAGCGTTTCCGGCACAGCGTCGACACCACCCTGGTATCGGGGCAACTGGCCTGGCACGCCGGGCGCCTGTACGACAACTGCCAGGGCCTGCCGCTGCGTTTTACCCGCTGATCCCTTCCCTGAACCCCTCCCCTGGAACACCAAGGAACACCCGATGATTCACATCACCCTGCCCGACGGCTCACAACGTGAGTACGACCAGCCGCTTTCCGTGTACGAGGTGGCCGCGAGCATCGGCCTCGGCCTGGCCAGGGCGGCGGTCGCTGGCCGGGTGAACGATCGACTGGTGGATTGCTCCTTTATGCTCGAGGGCGATGCCCGGGTCAGCATCGTCACCGCCCGCGAGCCCGAGGGCCTGGAAATCCTGCGTCACTCCTGCGCGCATCTGCTGGCCATGGCGGTGAAGGAGTTGTACCCCTCGGCCCAGGTCACCATCGGCCCGGTGATCGAGGACGGCTTCTTTTACGACTTCGCCTACGAACGGCCCTTCACCCCCGACGACCTGCAGCGCATCGAAGCGCGCATGACCCGCCTGGCCGCGACCAACCACGCGGTACGCCGGCGCGAGCTGAGCCGTGACGACGCCCTGGAATACTTCGCCAGCCTGGGCGAGTACTACAAGGCCGAGCTGATCCGCGACATCCCGCAGGACCAGGTGCTGTCGCTGTACCGCCAGGGCGATTTCGAAGACCTGTGCCGTGGCCCCCACGTGCCGTTCACCGGCATCCTCCAGGCGTTCAAGCTGACCAAGGTCGCTGGCGCCTACTGGCGCGGCGATGCCAGGAACGCGCCGCTGCAACGGATCTACGGCACCTGCTGGGCCACCCAGAAAGACCTCAAGGACTACCTGACCCGCCTGGAAGAAGCCGGCAAACGCGACCACCGCAAGCTCGGACAGCAACTGGACCTGTTCCACTTCGACGACTGCGCGCCGGGCTCGGTGTTCTGGCACGCCAAGGGCTGGACCCTGTTCCAGCAACTGATCGGCTACATGCGCCGGCGCCAGGACCAGGCCGGCTATCAGGAAGTGAACACCCCGGACGTGATGGACCGCAGCCTCTGGGAAACCTCCGGGCACTGGCAGAACTACCGCGACCACATGTTCAGCACCACCACCGAAGACCAGCGGGTGTTCGCCCTCAAGCCGATGAACTGCCCCGGCGCGGTGTCGATCTTCAGTCGTGGCCTGAAAAGCTACCGCGACCTGCCGCTGCGCATCGCCGAGTTCGGCAAGGTGCATCGCTACGAACCCTCCGGCGCGTTGCACGGGTTGCTGCGGGTGCGCCACTTCACCCAGGACGACGCGCACATCTTCTGCACCCCGGCGCAGATGCAGGCGGAATGCGCGAGCACCATCGCCCTGGTGTTCGACATCTATCGCGACTTCGGCTTCCACGACGTCGCGGTCAAGCTCTCCACCCGGCCGGCCCATCGCATCGGCAGCGACGCGCTGTGGGACCAGCTGGAAGGCGCCTTGTCCGGCGCCCTGGAGACGATGGCGATCGACTACCGGATCAACCCCGGCGAAGGCGCGTTCTACGGCCCGAAACTGGAGTTCGTGCTGCGCGACGCCATCGGCCGCGACTGGCAATGCGGCACGCTGCAGGTCGATCTCAACCTGCCGGAACGCTTCGAGATCAGCTACATCGACGAGCACGGCGAACGCCAGCGCCCGGTGATGCTGCATCGCGCGCTGTTCGGTTCCCTGGAGCGTTTTATCGGCATCCTCATCGAGCATTACAGCGGCGCCCTGCCCTGCTGGCTGGCGCCGCGGCAGGCGGTGGTGATCAACATCAGCGAAGGTCAGGCGGACTATGCCCGCTCGGTAGCCGACAGCCTGTCACGCCAGGGCCTGCGAGCCAGCGCCGACCTGCGCAACGAGAAGATCAGCTACAAGATCCGCGAGCACAGCCTGCAAAAGGTGCCGTACCTGCTGGTGGTGGGCGACAAGGAAAAGGACGGGGGATTTGTCAGCTTGCGCAGCCGCAATGGCGAAGACCTGGGGCGGTGGGCGGTGAGCGAGGTGGTGGAGCGCTTGCGGATAGAGTTGTAGCGACAGACGCCATCGCGAGCAAGCTCGCGCCTACAGGTTTAATACGATCCCCTGTAGGAGCGAGCTTGCTCGCGATGCTCTTAGGCTCTTGGCTTGACCGTCCCGCAATCCTGCCCCAGCCACACCGCACGGGTGTCCATGCTGCCCTTCTGCTGGAAGCCGGTGGCATTGAAGGTACCGATGACGTTGGTGGTGAACTCACGATCGCTGAGGAATTTCGCCACGCCCGAGCCCTGGGCTTTCGGGCAGCTGAAGCGGAATTTCCACTGGTTGGAGGTGCGGTCGGTGACCTCCTGGCGGCAACCCGATTGCGGGTCCTGCAGCGGGATGGTGTCGGACTTCACCTGCTCCGGCGTCAGGCACACGCGGATGCCCTTGCCGCCCATGGTCACGCCCTGCTTCTCCAACTGCGCCCGTTGCTCGGGCGTCAGCTGTTGTTGCAACTGACCGAGAATCAACGACAGGTCCGGCAGGCTCTGGTCATCGACTTTCATGTTGCTGGTGGTCAGTTCCCACAGGCCCGGTTGCAGCATCTGGGCCTGCGCGGCCAGCGGAAGCGAGACAACGGCGGCCATGGCCAAACCCAGTAGACGAAGCTTCATCGAATGACTCCTAGACAGTAGTGGCCGTTAGACGCCAAAAATGCAGCGGCGTTGCATGGCGAATTAATTAGCGACAATCATGCTCGAACATGGTCTGTTAGGGTCTGCAACGAAGAGTTGGCGAGCAAGGTCGCGCCTGTTTGCACGCAGCGCCGAAGGCGCCCGGCACGCCGCTTTTCATACGGACCCCAGCATTGAATCTTCAGGAGCAAGGCTGTCCCCATGGATTATTTTGGCCCACATATTTTTGGCTATCTGATTGCCACCCTGCACTTTCTCGGCCTGATCGCCGCCATCCACGCCGTGCTGACCGTCAGGACCGCCCAAGGCTCCATCGCCTGGGCCCTGTCGCTGTTGTTCATGCCGTACCTGACCCTTATCCCTTATCTGGTGTTCGGCCGCAGCACCTTCGATGCCTATATCAAGGCCCGGCGCCAGGCCAACCTGGAGATGCGCAAGGCGATCAACGAGCTGAACTGGCGCCCCTGGATCGAGGAGGCCCTGAGCGCCCGCGCCTCCGCCGCCTACACCTCGCTGCGGGCCATGCCCAAGCTGGGCCGCATGCCCTGCCTGGCCAGCAACCATGTACAACTGCTGATCAACGGCGATGCCACCTTCGCCGCGATTTTCCAGGCCATCGAACGTGCCCGCACGGCGGTGCTGATCCAGTTCTTCATCATCCACGACGACGACCTTGGCCGACGCCTGCAAGCGCTGCTGCTGAAAAAGGCTGGCGAAGGCGTGGCGATCCACCTGCTCTACGACCGCATCGGCAGCCATTCCCTGCCCCACGCCTATGTGCAGCCACTGCGCGACGCCGGCATCCAGGTGCATGCCTTCGCCACCCGCAGCGGCTGGCTCAACCGCTTCCAGATCAACTTTCGCAATCACCGCAAGATAGTGGTGGTGGATGGCCTGCTGGGGTTTGTCGGCGGGCATAACGTGGGCGACGAATACCTGGGGAAAAAACCGCCTCTGGCGCCCTGGCGCGATACCCATGTTTCGGTCAGCGGTCCGGTGGTGGCCTGCCTGCAGGAATCCTTCGCCGAAGACTGGTTCTGGGCCTCGCGGCAATTACCGCCGTTGATCCTGCCGGACACCTACCCCGATGACGGCGTGCTGTGCCAGGTGCTGGCCAGCGGCCCGGCGGACCCTTATGAAACCTGCTCGCTGTTCTTCGTCGAAGCCATCCACGCGGCGACCGAACGGGTGTGGATCACCAGCCCCTATTTCGTTCCCGACGAGGCCGTGTTCGCCGCCTTGCGCCTGGCTGCCTTGCGCGGGGTGGATGTGCGGATCCTGCTGCCGTCGCGCGCGGACCACCGGATCGTCTACGCGGCGTCCAGCCTGTACGCCTTCGAAGCCGTACGCGCCGGGGTGCGGGTGTTCCGTTATCAGCCGGGTTTCCTGCACCAGAAAGTGGTGCTGATCGACAGCGAAATCAGCGCGATCGGCAGTGCCAACCTGGACAACCGCTCGTTCCGCCTGAATTTCGAGGTGATGTTGCTGACCGTGGACGAAGCCTTCGCCAGGGAGGTGGAACATATGCTCAACCTCGACTTCGAGCGTTCCCGCGAAATCGCCAAAGAGGAAAGCCGGGAAACCCACCGCCTGCAACAACTTGGCATGCGGGTAGCCCGGCTTATTTCACCGATCCTCTAGCGTCGGCGCTTCACGAGTAATACAGGTCGTCGCGAGTCCAGGGCAGCTCATGACTGCCATCGGCGTGAGCCTTGACCGCGAGAATCTGGTGCAGGTTGATCCAGCCGCGGGCGAAGGCGTAGGCACAGCCGGCCAGGTACAGGCGCCAGATGCGCAAGGCCTGTTCCGGCACCAGCCGGGAGGCGGCTTCCAGGTTGTCTTCCAGACGCTCGCTCCAGTGGTCCAGGGTGCGGGCGTAATGCAGGCGCAGGCTTTCCACGTCGACGATCTCCAGCCCCGCTTCGCTGATCTCGGCCGAAATCATCGCCAGGTGCGGCAGCTCGCCGTTGGGGAACACATACTTCTCGATAAAGTCGCCGGCTCCACGGCCCACGGGACGTCCATCGGTGTGCTTGGCAGTGATCCCGTGGTTCATCACCAGGCCGCCTTCGCGCACCGCGCCGAACAGCGTCTTGCAGTACTGCGCCAGGTTGGCGTGGCCCACATGCTCGAACATGCCGACGCTCACCACCTTGTCGAAACGGCCGTCCTGGGGCAGGTCGCGGTAGTCCAGCAATTGCAGTTCCACCAGGTCCTGCAAGCCTTCGGCGGCCACCCGCTCCCTGGCCAGCGCCAGCTGTTCCTTGCTCAGGGTGATTCCGAAGACCTTGGCCCCGAATTCTCGCGCCGCATACCGCGCCAGCCCGCCCCAGCCGCAACCGACATCCAGCAGGTATTCGCCGGGCTGCAAGCGCAACTTGCGGCACAGGTGGCGAAACTTGGCCTGTTGGGCCTGTTCCAGGCTCTCACTGCCGGTCTCGAAATAGGCGCAGGAATAGGCCATGTCGCTGTCGAGCCAAAGCTGGTAGAAGTCGTTGGAAAGGTCGTAGTGGTAGGAGATGGCGGCCGCATCGGTGGCCTTGTCGTGCAGGGAACGTACCGGCAGCGCTTCTTCCTCGCCGTCCAGCAGTGCCTGGCTCAGTTCATCGCAAACCCGGATGACTTCGCTGATTGAGCCTTCCAGCTCAAGTTTGCCCTCGACGAACGCCGCTCCCAGCGAGTTGAGAGTGGGATGGGCGAGCTGGGTGACCAGTTGCGGGTCCTTGACCACAATAGTGACGCTGGGCGCCGGCCCCAGGTTGAACTCATGGCCGTCCCAGAGTCGCAGGCGTAGCGGTAGTTGCAGATTCTGTAAGGCCGGTGGAAGTTGCGCGAGCATGGATTATCCCCCTTGTTTCAGACGTCTGAGTGAGGTTAGACCATACTGAAAAATTAGCAGGCTATCGATCTGATAGCTGAAATTCATCAGTGCCGGCAGTGCAACAATCCCTGCTGAACAGCCAGCCGACCGTCCCGGAAGCTGGGCCCTCTTCACAGATGACCGCCAGGCGGGCGCACAGTTCGACCTGGTTTAATTCTAGCTCCAGACGCTCAAACCCGCGCTTTCCGCCCCGGCCCACACCCCTACAACTTGAGCAATGGCTCCTGGAAACGCAGCAAGCGCCCGGCATTGCCCAGCACCAGCAAGGTGCTGAGGTTATGCAGCACCGCCGCGATCATCGCCCCCGCCGCGCCAAGCCAGCCGAACGCGGCAAAGGCGACTATGGCCAGGGTCCAGCCCAGGCCGATGATCACATTGACCTGCAGGGTCTGGCGGCACTGGCGACTCAGGCGCACACAGGTGCCGAGGCGCCGCAGGTCGCTGCCGATCAGCACGATATCGGCCGACGCCAGGGCAATGTCCGCCCCACCCGCGCCCATGGCCACGCCGACCACGCCAGCCTTGAGCGCCAGGGAATCGTTGATCCCGTCGCCCACCACCATCGGCCGGAAACCGCTGTCGATTTCCCCCAGCACGCGCTTGAGTTTGTCTTCCGGTAGCGCCTGGGCTTCGACATCGCCGATGCCGACATCCCGCGCCAGGCTGTCGGCCACGCTCTGGCGGTCGCCGGTCAGCAACAACTGGCGGCCCAGCCCCAGTTCGCGCAGCTCGTCGAGGGCAAACCGCGCTTCCGGCTTGACGCTGTCGGCCAGCAACAGCCAGGCGAGAAATTCGCCGTTCAGCGCCAGCCCGGCAATCGGTCCGTCATGTTCGGGCACCGCCGTGGTGGCGATGCCGAGCTGGCCGAACAACTCGGGACGCCCCAGGGCGGCTTCGCCCTGCTCGGTCTGCGCCACCACTCCCAGCCCCTGGCGCTCGCGAATATCCGACAGCACCAGGAAATGCTCCTGGGCCACCAGGCCGGCCAGCGCGCGGCTGACCGGGTGGCTGCTGGCCGAACCGAGACTGGCCGCCAGGTTCAACAAGGCCTGGCGATCTTCCCGCGGGCTGTCGATCGATTGCAGGCGCAAGGTGCCGAAGGTCAGGGTGCCGGTCTTGTCCACCACCAGCGAGGTCAGGTCCGCCAGTTCCTCGAGGAACGCCGAGCTGCGAATCAGGATGCCGTGCCGCGCCGCCACGGCGATCCCGGCAATCGCCGTGGCCGGCGCGGACAGCACCAGGGCACAGGGACAGGCCGCCACCAGCACCGCGAGCATCGCCTGGGCATCGTGGGTGATGAACCAGGTCACCGCCGCCAGCAGCAACACCAGCACCATATAGCTGCCGGCGTAACGTTCGAGCAAACGGGTGATCGGCGGCTTGGAACGTTCGGCGCTTTGCATCAGCGCGATGACCTTGCCCAAGGTCGATTCGTGGCCGGTGCGGGTCACTTCCAGGCGCAACAGGCCGTCGAGGTTGATCGCCCCGCCGAACACCTGCATGCCGACATCGGCCTCCAGCGGCACCGACTCGCCAGTGATCGGTGCGGTGTCGAGGCTGGCCTGTCCGGACAGCACCAAACCATCGGCGGGCACCCGGTCACCCGCACGCACTTCGACGACATCGCCGGCCTTGAGCGTGGCGTTGTCCACCTCGCCAATGCTGCCATCGGCCTGCACCAGACGCGCATGGCTGCGGGTCAAGCGGCCCAGGGCATGAATGGCTTCCTGGGAGCCGATCACGCTGCGCTCTTCCAGCACGTGGCCGAAGATCATGATGATCGGCAACAGCGCCGCGGTCAGCAGGTCGCCGGTGGCCCAGGCGCCGAGCATGGCCAGGGCGATCAACTGGTCGGTGATGCCGTGCAGGCTCGGGTAACGCAGGCTGTACCAGGCCGAACGCATCACCGGCAGTGCCACCAGCAACGAAGCGAAACCCAGCAGCAACTGGCTGACGCCGGTCTGCTCCGGGGCCAGCCAGCGCCAGACCAGGCCCAGGCCGAGCAGCCCCAACGCGAGCATGGCCAGGGTCAGCTGACGCGCGGCGCTACGTTGTTCTGCGGAGGTGAGCATGCTCGCCGGCGCGGCGGCATGGGTGTGGGCAGTCATGGTTGGGCTCCCTGAATAATCAGGCGGGAATCGTCTTGGGGATTGACCGTGGTCACCGAGCCGGCCTGGCCGAGAATCTTCGGCAGCCGTTCGCGGTAGATGCGCAGGAGCATTTCCGGGTCGGTGCCGTTGCGTTGCGCCTGGGCCAGGCCCTGGATGGTCGCGGTGTCGGCCTGGGCCTTGGCCAGGCGCTCACCAGCCTGGGCGTGCGCCACCTGCAAGGTGCGGTCGGCCTGTTCGTTGGCGGTTTGCGTGAGTTTTTCGGCTTCGGTGCGAGCGTTGGCCACCGCCTTGTCGGCTTGCTGGCTGGCGGTCAGCACCGCGTTGAAGGCGCTGACCGCCGGCCCCGGCAGACTGGACTGGACGTCGACCCGGGTCACTTCGATACCGATCCCCTGCCCGGTCGCCGCCAGATCCGCCAGCCGCTGGTTGATGCCTTGCACCAGATCACCACGCAGCCGTTCGCGACGCTCGGCGGCCTGGTTGTCGGCCCCGATCAGTTCCGGACGCGCCACCAGAATGGTGTCCAGATCGCGGGCGGCGGTCAGGGCCAGGGCACTGCGGGTCACCAGTCGATCCAGCGCCGGCAACACATGCTCGCCCTGCAATACAAAGGCATAAGGCTCGGTGACCTTGTAGAACACCCGCACATCCAGCTGCACCACCCCGGCGTCGCCGGTCAGCAGATAACCGGAACCAGCCAGGGCATCGCTCAGGGGCACGGCGAAACTGGCCACCTTGTCACCCTTTAAGGCCGCATCGGAACGCAGCAGGCTTTCCACTCGGCGTTCGATCACCCGGTCAGCGGCGGGCAACAGCACTACCTGTTCGAACGGCTGCGGCCAGGCCAGTAACAAGCCGGCGTTCTGGATGCGATCCAGGGCGCCGAAATGCAGGACCACCGCGCGATTTTGTGGATCGATCTGCCGCACATTGGAAAACGCCCAGGCCAGGGCTGCCAGCACGGTCACCGCATACAGGGCGAGAAACGCCAGGCGACCGGCCTGAATCCATGGGCTGCCAAGTTCATGTGTTCCACGTGGAACCAAACTCATGGTTGCGACCCGGCGGCTTTATTGCCGAGTGTCGGCGGCCCGTCCACCAGCACCCGGAACGGCGCGGCGTCGGTGCGCAGAATCAGCTTGGTGCCTGGGGTCACCACAGTGCCCAAGGTGTCCAGCGAACGCAGCAGGTTGTACAGCTGCGGCGAACCGGCGTAGGCGCGGCCGTAGATCTCCGCCGCCTGCACCCGCGATTGTGCTTCGATGTCCGCGGCTTTCACCGTGGCATCAGCCTGGACGATGCGCGCATCGCGCTCGGCGGCGGAACGGATTTGCGCCGCTTCGCGCTTGCCGATGGCCGTGCGTTCGGTGGCGATGGTTTCACGCTCGGCGCGCATGCGGTCGACGGTGGCGGTCAGGGTCACCGAGGGCAGGGTCAGGCGTTCCACACCGACTTGCAGCACGCGCACGCCGTAAGTACTCAGCAACTGTTGCTCGATCTGTTTGCGCAACTGGGCTTCGAAGTCGGCGATGCGCACCTTGCTGGCATCGGTGTTCACCAGATTGGCCAGGTCAAAACTGCTGGCGGTGGTTTCCAGGGCCGAGCCGACAAAGGTGCGGATCTGCCGCGCCGCTTCGTCCGGCTGGTTCTGCACCGCGCGCATAAAGCGTTTCACGTTGTCCGCATCGCCCTGCACCTGCCACGCCACATAGGCCTGGACGATGATGCGCAAACCGTCGCGGGTGCCGACATCCTGCAAACCGCTGGAAGTGGTGCGCAGGCGCAGGTCCACCGGGATCGCCGCCTCGAACGGTGCCGGCCAGCGCCAGCCGAGGCCCGGTTCCAGCAGCACCCGTGCCGGGTTGCCGAAACGGGTAATCACCGTGGCTTCGCCGGAGCGCACTTGCACCAGGCTTGCCGCGGCGACGGCGAACAACACCAGCAACAGCGCCCAGGCCATGCGCCGCCAGGGAAAGGGCCCCGCCTCTTCCGGCGCGCCGTGGTGGTGATGATGGTGTCCGTGGTGATGCCCGCCGTGACCGTGATCGTGGCCGGCGTGATCCTGATGATCGTGGGAATGGGACTGGCTCAATGGACGGCTCCTGGCTGAGCGGTGTTACCCGGTACCGAAGGCTCGGTCGGCAAAGTGAATGTACGCAGGTCGAGGGTCGGTGCGTTGGCGCCGCCCAGGCGATGATCGAGCACCAGCAACTTGGCGTTGCGCAGGCCCTGGCTCAGCTGGCTCAAATACTGCTCCAGCACGAATGCCTGGCCGGCGCTGGCATAGGCCTTTTGCTCGGCGCTGAACCGCAGGTCGGCCGCTTGCGCCGTGGCCTGCACTTCATGGGCCGTGGCCTGGGCCTGATCGCGGGCGATGCTGGCCTGCAATTGCGCCTGGTTGGTCTGCTCGCTGGCCGCGCCACGCTCGCGGGAGATCAGCGCCTGGGCACCGATCTGCGCGGCCTGGACGCCGTGATAAGCATTGGCGGCGCCGGCCGGCGGGTGAATGGCCTCGACCACGGTGGCGAGGATCTCCACCCCGCTGTCGAGTTTCTCCAGGTCGGCCTGCACCGCGCGGCCGATATCCTCGGCCAGGTTGGTACGGTCTTCGCCCAGCAGGCCGTCGAGGGTGCGCGAGGCGAAGTCGTGGACCAGGATGCGGCTGGCGGTGCTGCGGATCAGCATCGGAATGTCGGCGCTGTTGTAAGTCGCCGCCAGGGCCGCCTGATCGCTCAGGCCGATGCGATAGACGAAGCGCACGTCCATGTTGACGATCTGGAAGCTCTGCTTGTCGGCAGCGCCGCTGGCGATCACCTGGGACTTGTCGTTGACATGGCTGGCGTCCCACAAGCGGTTGGCCACCAGCGGTGGCGGCCCTTCGGCGGAGGCCGGTTCGATCACGCTGGGCGCTTCGCCGACGCTGGTGGCCAGCTCGTGCACCACGCCGTTCTCGACACTCAGCACCCGGCCCAGCGGCCAGGGCAGGCCCGCGTGCAAACCCGGGCCAAAGACCGCCACCGGCTTGCCGAAACGCTCGTAGATGCCCCGCCCCTGCAATGGCACTTCGTGCAGGCCAGTGAGCAGCCAGCCCACCCCGAGCACCACCAGCAGCACCGGCAGGAATGCACGGCGCATATAAGTGAAGGCCCAGATCTGCCGCAGGTCGATGCCGAAGCGGTTGTGCAATTCGTGCTGCAAGGCCAGCAAGGGTTGCGGCGGCCAGCGCAGCAGATCGGCGACCACGCTGTGGGCCAGCATGCGTGGCTCCAGTTGCGCGCGACGCGGGCTGAACAGCGAAAGCACCGCACGCAGCAGGAACTCCAGCGCCACCAGCGCCGGCAATACCCCGAGCAGCACGCCCAGGCGCACCGGCCAGAGCGCCGTGTCGCTGCTGAACAACAGGCACAGCGCCGCCAGCACCAGGCTGATGATCGCCACTCGCGCCAACTGCGCCAGCGCCGCGGCTTCCGGCCATTCGCCGGGGTGTTCCTGGCTCAGTTGACGCTCGAACACCAGCAAGCCGAAGGCCAGCAACAGCGCCAGCACCGCGCCGACATTGCCCGCCAGGCCCAGGGCTCCGGCGGGCAGGCCGAGGTTCCACGCCTGCTCGATCATCAACAGCACCAGCAAGGCCCAACCGCCCAACCACAAGGTCGGCGCGCCGATCTGCGCCAACAAACTGGACCAACGCCGGCTGATGCCCTCCAGCAGCCGCTCGTACCAGCCGTCGTCGGGTAGCGGTTCATCCGCAACCGGCTCCGGGCTCGGCGCCACCTCTGGCGCCCGCAACGCACCCGCGCGCCAGGCACTGACCCAGCCCGCCGCCTGCAGGCCGCCGACCAGCACCAGCAAGGCCGCGGCCAGATTGACCAGCAACGCCGGCCATAAGGATTGCGGGGCAAACAGGCCGACGAAAAACGCCAACACCAGCCCCACCCCAGCCAGCCCCGCCAGCCCGATGCCCCAACGCTTCAGACGGCGTTCGTGAAAGGCCGCCCGCTGAAACCTCGGCAAGGCTTCGACCCCCGCCCCTTCAGTCTCAAGATCGACTTGCATAGCACCCCAACGCTGGTCGTTAACCCATTCCGGCCTGTGGATAACTCTCCGGCAGGCCGCTGTATTTGTCATAAATCGTTACGATATAACGATAGTAGTGAAATTTTCGTCCCTTACCTATGCCTTTATTTGCCGTGGGCGCGTCACAAACCCAGGGAAAACCGCTGCTGTGCTGATGCCAGCCCGCGAGATCTGTGGCCATAATCCGTGGCCCACTTTGTGACAAGGAAACGTCCAGCCATGCTCTCCATCTACCAGCTCAAACCGCGCTTCCAGAACCTGCTGCGGCCATGGGTCCAGCGCCTGTACGAGAACGGCACCACGGCCAACCAGATCACGGTGCTGGCGGGAGTGATTTCGGTGCTGGTGGGCGCCCTGATCGCCAGCTTCGCCAGCCACCTCTGGCTGTTCATCCTGATCCCGCTGTGGATGATCCTGCGCATGGCGCTGAACGCCGTCGACGGCATGCTGGCCCGGGAATTCGGCCAGCAATCGCGCCTGGGCGCCTACCTCAACGAATTGTGCGACGTGATTGCCGACAGTGCGCTGATCCTGCCCTTCGCACTGATTGCCGGCGTCAGCCTGCCGCTGGTCCTGCTAGTGACGCTGCTGGCGCTGTTCAGCGAATACGCCGGCGTGCTGGGGCCGATGATCGGCGCCTCGCGCCGCTACGACGGGCCCATGGGCAAGAGCGACCGGGCGTTCGTGCTCGGCGTGCTGGCCACCGGCATCGCCCTGGGCTGGCTGAGCGCCGCCTGGATCAACGGCGTGCTGGCGCTGGTCGCCACGTTGTTGGTCTACACCTTGATCAACCGGGTTCGCCAAGGCCTGCTCGACGTACAACTGCAAGACACCCAACGACAAGAAGTGCAGCAAAACGCCCCCTCGGAATAAGGAAGTTGCCATGCGCGAAGCTCTCCACCAGACCTTCACCACCCACGACGGCGTCGAGCTGTTCTACCGCCACTGGCCGGCCACCGCCGCCCCCTCGGACGCCCCGCGCCAGGCGGTGCTGCTGTTCCACCGCGGCCATGAACACTCCGCGCGCATCGCCCACCTGGTGGACGAACTGGACCTGCCAGCCTTCGATTTCTTCGCCTGGGATGCCCGCGGCCATGGTCAGTCGCCCGGCGCCCGTGGCGACAGCCCGAGCTTCGCCACCAGCGTGCGCGACGTGCAGACCTTCTGCGATCACCTGCGGGCCAGCCACGGCATCGACGAAGAACACATGGCCGTGGTGGCCCAAAGCGTCGGCGCGGTGATTGCCGCCACCTGGGTCCACGACTACGCGCCGCGCATCCGCGCCCTGGTGCTGGCGTCGCCGGCGTTCAAGGTCAAGCTCTACGTGCCTTTCGCCCGCCCGGGCCTGGCGCTGATGCGGCGTTTTCGCGGCAACTTTTTCGTCAACAGCTACGTCAAGGCGCGCTTCCTCAGCCATGACCCGGCGCGCGTGGCCTCCTATGACAGCGACCCGCTGATCACCAAGGCGATCTCGGTGAACGTGCTGCTGGGCCTGTACGAAGCCGCCGAACGGGTGGTGGCCGATGCCCAGGCGATCCAGGTGCCGACCCAGTTGCTGATCTCCGGCGCCGACTTCGTCGTGCATCGGCGGCCCCAGGAACAGTTCTTCGAGCGCCTGGGCAGCCTGCACAAGGAAAAACACATTCTGCCGGGCTTCTTCCACGACACCCTCGGCGAGAAAGCCCGGGCCCCGGCCGTCGCCAGCGCCCGGCGCTTCATCCTGCAGAACTTCGCGCGACCGCTGAACCGCCCTGCCCTGCTCGACGCCGACCGCCTGGGCCTGACCTGCGCCGAGTCCGAGGCGCTGGCGGCGCCCCTGCCGCACAACTCCCTGCGTGACCTGTACTGGCGCATGACCCGCGCCAGCATGCGCCTGGGCAGCCAGCTCTCGACCGGGGTCAAGCTGGGTTTCGACACCGGTTTCGACTCCGGCAGCACCCTGGACTACGTCTACCGCAACCAAGCCACCGGCACCTCGGCCCTGGGCCGGATGATCGACCGCAACTACCTGGACTCCATCGGCTGGCGCGGCATTCGCCAACGCAAGCTGCATGTGGAAGAACTGCTGCGCCTGGCCATGGAAAAACTGCGCGCCGAGCAGCGCGAAGTGCGCATCGTCGACATCGCCGCCGGCCACGGGCGCTACATTCTCGAAGCCTTGCAGGGGGTCAGCCCGCTGCCGGAGTCGATCCTGCTGCGCGACTACAGCGACATCAACGTGCGCGACGGCAATGCGTTGATCGCCGAGAAAGGCCTGGGCGAGATTGCCCGCTTCGTCAAAGCCGACGCCTTCGACCGCGACGACCTCGCGGCCCTGGCGCCCAAACCGACGCTGGCGGTGGTCTCCGGCCTGTACGAGCTGTTCGCCGACAACCCGATGGTCAGCGATTCCCTGGCGGGCCTGGCCGCCGCCGTGGAGCCTGGCGGTTACCTGGTCTACACCGGGCAACCGTGGCACCCGCAGCTGGAGCTGATCGCCCGCGCCCTGACCAGCCACCGCGCGGGCCAGGCCTGGGTCATGCGTCGCCGGACCCAGGCCGAGATGGACCAACTGGTGGAAGCCGCGGGGTTCCGCCGGATCACCCTGCGCGTCGATCAGTGGGGCATTTTCAGCGTGTCGCTGGCGCAGCGGGTGCAATGATGACGGTCGCCGCGACATACACCCGCGAGCCCGGCCTGCTGAAACCCGCGGTGCTCTGGCTGTTGCTGCTGGCGCCGCTGTTTTTCGGCACCTACGGCTTCGCCACCTGGGTCACCGCGCAACGCGCCGAGGTCGGCAGCCTGGTGTTCGACTGGGAGCGGCAGATGCCGTTCTGGGCCTGGAGCATCGTGCCCTACTGGTCGATCGACCTGCTGTACGGCTTTTCCCTGCTGTTGCCCACCAGCCGCGAAGAGCTCAAGCGCCACGCCCTGCGACTGCTGACCGCGCAAGTCATCGCCGTCAGTTGCTTCCTGCTCTGGCCGCTGCGTTTCACCTTCCAGCGCCCGGAACTGGGTGGCCTGTTCGGTTGGCTGTTCGACGTGCTGGCCGGCTTCGACAAGCCGTTCAACCAGGCGCCGTCGCTGCATATCGCGCTGCTGGTGGTGCTATGGGTCTGCTACGCGCGGCATGTCCAGGGCGCCTGGCGCTGGCTGGTGCACGGCTGGTTCGCGCTGATCGGCGTGTCGGTGCTGACCACTTATCAACACCACTTTATCGACGTGCCCACAGGCGCCCTGGCCGGCTGGCTGTGCGTCTGGCTGTGGCCGCTGGACCGCCCAGGGATGCTGCACAACCTGCGCCTGGCCCGCGACCGCCAGCGCTGGCGCCTGGCGTCGTTCTATACCGTGGGCGCCGCGGCGCTTGCCATCCCGGCCTTGGCCTTTTCCGGTGCCTGGTTGTGGCTGTTGTGGCCGGCACTGGCTCTGCTGCTGGTGGCGCTGAACTATGGGCTGTTCGACGCCAAGGGTTTCCAGAAGGGCGCGGACGGCCGCCTGGGCAACGCCACGCGCTGGCTGCTGGCGCCTTATCTGGCGGCGGCCTGGATCAATTCCCGGCTGTGGACACGCCAGCATCCACAGCCCGACGAGGTTGTGGATAACGTCTGGCTGGGGCGCATCCCGACCCCGGGCGAGCTACAGGACAGCCCGTTCAGCGCGGTGCTCGACCTGTGTGCCGAACTGTCCGTGGACGGTCGCCACCTGGCCTATCGCTGCGTGCCGGTGCTCGACCTGACCGCCCCCACCACCGAGCAATGCCGCGAGGCCGCGCAAGCCATCGAAAGCCTGCGCGAGCACGCGCCGCTGCTGGTCTGCTGCGCCCTGGGTTACTCGCGCAGCGCCACTGCCGTGGCCGCCTGGCTGTTGTACACAGGCCGCGCCGTCAGCGTCGATGCGGCCATCGTGCAGATCCGTCGCGCGCGCCCGCAGATCGTCCTGCAACCCGCGCACCGCAAGGCCCTGGAGCCTTTATCCACAGCCCAGGGGAGCGCCCATGGCCACTGATATGGAACTGCATGCGGTGGCCAGCCTGTTGCGCCGCGGGCATTCGCTGGACCTGTTATCCACAGGCCTGAGCCTGCTTGGCGCCCTGCTCGGCCTCGGCCAGTGGCTGCTCGGCGTGTCCGCCCCCTGGGCCATCGTCCTGAGTGTTGCCCTGCTGGTGCTGGGCTTGCTGCAAAAGTACTGGGCGTTGCGGGTGGCCTTCGATGCCGAGCTGTTCCAGCGGGTGGCGGACAGCCCGCTGCCGCTGGCCGAACGCAGCGATGCCCTGGACCAGGCGCTGAGCGCCCTCGGCCTGCAACCGGCGAATGCCGGCGGCCGCCCGTGGCAACAACGCAGCCACGGCGCCCTCAACCTGTTGCGTCGCCAGGCCTGGCTGCTGGCGGCGCAAGTACTGCTGACACTGGGCTTCATCCTGGCCAGCCCCTGGCTGGCCATCGCCGGATAAGGAATTCTCATGCTCGAACCCCTGGTCGCCACCCTCATCACCTCCGCCGCCCGCACCATCACCGGGGCGCGCAGCCTGTGGCTCGGTTGCGGGCCGCAGGCGGTGCAACGCATCTACTTCGCCAACCACAGCAGCCACGGCGACTTCGTGCTGCTCTGGGCCTCGCTGCCGCCCGCGCTGCGCAAGGTGACGCGGCCGGTGGCCGGCGCCGATTACTGGCAGACCCGCCCGCTGCGCCGCTACCTCATCAACCGGGTGTTCAACGGCGTGCTGATCGACCGCGAGCGCAAGGAGCCTGTGGATAACCCCTTGCAGCCGATGCTCGACGCCCTAGCCAACGGCGATTCGCTGATCATCTTCCCCGAAGGCACGCGCAACCTGGAGGAGAAAGGCCTGCTGCCGTTCAAGAGCGGCCTCTACCACCTGGCGAAAAGTTACCCACAGGCCCAGGTGATTCCGGTGTGGATCGCCAACCTCAACCGCGTGATGCCCAAGGGCCGTTTCCTGCCCCTGCCGCTGTTATGCACCACCAGCTTCGGCGCGCCGCTGTCCCTCGAGGACGGCGAAAGCAAAGAGCACTTCCTCGAACGCAGCCGCGCAGCGCTGCTGGCCATGGCCCCGGAGCATTCTTGAGATGGATAGGCAAACCCTGATGTTGTTCGGCGGGATCGGCGCGGTACTGGTGCTGGCCTCGCTGATCGGTTTTCTGCTCAAGCTGCGCAGCCGTGGCGCGCCGAGCTCGGTGATCGACAACCTCAACGCGCGCATCAACGCCTGGTGGGTGATGGTGCTGGTGATCGGCATCGCCTTCTGGCTTGGCACCAGCGCAGTGATCCTGCTGTTCTACGCGGTGTCCTTCTACGCCCTGCGCGAGTTCCTGACCCTGATGCCGACCCGGCGCAGCGACTACCCGGCGCTGGTGGCGGCGTTTTACCTGGCCCTGCCGGTGCAATACCTGCTGATCTACTTCGACTGGTACGGGCTGTTCTCGATCTTCATCCCGGTCTATGTGTTCCTGCTACTGCCGATCCTCGCGTCCCTGGGCGGCGACAGCACGCACTTCCTGGAGCGCGCCTCCAAGGTCCAGTGGGGGCTGATGATCGCGGTGTTCTGCGTGTCGTTCGTCCCGGCGCTGCTGACCCTGGATATCGCCGGCTACGAAGGGCGCAACCTGCTGCTGATCGCCTACCTGGTGATCGTGGTGCAGATGTCAGACGTGCTGCAGTACGTCTGTGGAAAACTCTTCGGCAAACGCAAGATCGCCCCGCGGCTGTCGCCGTCCAAGACCGTGGAAGGTTTTGTCGGCGGCATCCTCCTCGCCTCGCTGATCGGCGGCGCGCTGTGGTGGATTACCCCCTTCACCATTTGGCAGTCGTTCCTGATCGCCCTGCTGATCAACCTGCTGGGCTTCGCCGGCGGCATCGTCATGTCGGCGATCAAGCGCGACCGCGGGGTGAAGGACTGGGGCCACATGATCGAAGGCCACGGCGGCATGCTCGACCGCCTGGACTCGGTGTGTTTCGCCGCGCCGATCTTCTTTCACCTCGTACGCTACTGGTGGACCTGAACCCCCCGCCTCCCTTCTTCTGTAGGCGCGAAGCTTGCTCGCGAAAAGATCGCCAACGATAACGCGTGCCGGTTGACGGCACGCCGCTTCGCGGCTTTCGCGAGCAAGCTTCGCTCCTACAAGGAAGACGCAATCGCCACGCAAGACGCGATCGCGTGCTTGACCGAGGTTGCTGTGCGCGCTCATATTACGGTCATAATTTTTTGCTCAACTACCTTTAAAGCCTTCTTTTCCGATTGCAGGAGAACAGCCATGAGCAGCTACGACGTCGTCATCCTCGGTGGTGGTCCCGGTGGCTACAACGCCGCCATTCGCGCCGGCCAGCTGGGCCTCAAGGCCGCCTGCGTCGAGGGCCGCGCCACCCTCGGCGGCACCTGCCTGAACGTCGGCTGCATGCCGTCCAAGGCCTTGCTGCACGCCTCAGAGCTGTATGACGCGGCCATGGGCAAGGAATTCGCCGAACTGGGCATCGAGGTCAAGCCCAGCCTCAACCTCGTCCAGATGATGAAGCAGAAGGACGACAGCGTGGCCGGCCTGACCAAGGGCATCGAGTTCCTGTTTCGCAAGAACAAGGTCGACTGGATCAAGGGCTGGGGCCATATCGACGGCCCGGGCCAGGTCACGGTGACCGACAGCGCCGGGGCCAAGACCCGGTTGCAGGCCAGGGACATCGTGATCGCCACCGGCTCCGAGCCGACACCGCTGCCCGGGGTGGAGATCGACAACCGGCGCATCCTCGACTCCACCGGGGCGCTGTCCCTCGGCGAGGTGCCCCGGCACCTGGTGGTGATCGGCGCCGGGGTGATCGGCCTGGAGCTGGGTTCGGTCTGGCGGCGCCTGGGGGCACAGGTGACGGTGGTCGAGTACCTGGACCGCATCTGCCCCGGTGTCGATGGCGAAGCCGGCAAAACCCTGCAACGGGCCCTGGCCAAGCAGGGAATCGCCTTCAGGCTCGGCACCAAGGTCAGCAGCGCCAGCACCTCGGAACACGGCGTGCAACTGAGCGTCGAACCGGCGGCGGGCGGCACGGCGGAGCTGCTGGAAGCCGACTATGTGCTGGTGGCCATCGGCCGCCGGCCCTACACCCAGGGCCTGGGCCTGGAGAACGTCGGCCTGAGCACCGACTCGCGCGGCATGCTCGCCAACCAGCGGCACCGCACCGCGGCCGCTGGCGTGTGGGTGATTGGCGACGTCACCTCAGGGCCGATGCTCGCCCACAAGGCCGAGGACGAGGCCATGGCCTGCATCGAGCAGATCGTCGGCAAGGCCGGCGAAGTGAATTACGACCTGATTCCCAGTGTGATCTACACCAAGCCCGAGCTGGCCAGCGTCGGCAAGACCGAAGAGCAGCTCAAGGCCGAGGGCCGGGCCTACAAGGCCGGCAAGTTCCCTTTCACGGCCAACAGCCGGGCCAAGATCAACCACGAGACCGAAGGTTTCGCCAAGGTCCTGGCGGACGCGCAGACCGATGAAATCCTCGGCGTGCATTTAGTAGGACCGAGCGTCAGCGAAATGATCGGTGAATACTGCGTGGCCATGGAGTTTTCCGCCTCGGCCGAAGACATCGCCCTGACCTGCCACCCGCACCCGACCCGCTCCGAGGCGTTGCGCCAGGCAGCGATGGATGTGGAAGGGATGGCGACGCAGATGTAGAGCCCGGTCCCGCCCCTGTAGCCGCTGCCGCAGGCTGCGATCGCGACCGAAGGGCGCGCAAGCTCTCAAGATCGCCGAAGGCCTTCGGCCTTATCGTCCGAACGCGGCCCGAGCCTTCGGCAGCGGCTACAGATGATCGCATCAGGCCGGCAAATGCCCCAGCGGCAGCGCGCCCGGGGTTTTCACCGTGTGGATCGCGAAGTTGCTGCGGATATCGCTGACGCCCGGCAGTTTCAGCAGGCTGCCGGTAAGAAAACGGTCATAGGCCCGCAGGTCCGGCACCACCACCTGCAGCAGGAAGTCCGACTCGCCGGACACCAGGAACGCCGAAAGCACCTCCGGCAGCGCCGTCACCGCCTTGTGGAAGGCTTCGGAATGCTCGTCGGTGTGCCGCTCGACCTTGACCCCGACGAACACCGTCAGCCCCAGGCCCACTTCATCGCGATCGAGGTTGGCCTGGTAGCCGCGAATCACCCCGGCTTCTTCCAGCATCCGTACCCGGCGCAGGCAGGGTGAAGGAGACAGGCCGATCTCCTCCGCCAGTTGCACGTTGCTCAGGCGGCCGTCGCGCTGCAGGGCGGCGAGAATCTTGCGGTCGTAGGCGTCCAGTTTCATTTTTGGCATTTTCCGATAGTCACTCCATGTCCAGGTGGAAGATTATGCCAATTTCCACCTCCTTGCTGGCTGACTACGCAAGCACCTGCCCTGCCCTTCGGCCCTAGACTCTACCTACCGAATCGACAACGAAAGGGGGTGGCAAGGTGGCGCAACTGTGGATGTTTTTCCTGGCATTGGCGGTGGTCTATCTGCTGCCCGGCCCCGACATGATCCTCCTGCTGCAAACCGGCGCCCGCCAGGGCAAGGGCCTGGCGCTGGCCACTGCGGTGGGCCTGGCGATTGCCCGGGGCTGTCATGTGGCACTGGCGGCATTGGGCCTGGCCGCCCTGTTCAAGGCCGCGCCCTGGACCTTCGAGGTGGTGCGCCTGGGCGGGGCCGCGTACCTGTTGTGGCTCGGCGTGCAGTGCCTGCGGGCCAACCTGCTGCCCAGCCTGCAGAATGGCGAGGCCGCGAGCGCCCTGCGCTGGCGCGAAGCGATCCGTCGCGGCCTGCTGACCAACCTGCTCAACCCCAAGGCGCTGCTGTTCTGCTCGGTGCTGCTGCCACAGTTCATCGACCCGCAGGCCGGCCCCGTGGCCGCGCAGTTCGCCAGCCTCGGTCTGCTGCTGGTATTGGTGGGGTTGCTGTTCGACAGCGCCTACGCCCTGGCCGGCGCCTGGATCGGCCGCTGGCTGGCGCACAACCGCGCCGCCCAGCGAGTCCAGCAATGGCTGTTCGGCAGCCTGCTGATCGGCTTCGCCGTGCGCCTGACTTTCGTGCAACAGGCCTGAAGCTCTGTAGCCGCTGCCGCAGGCTGCGATCGCGACCGAAGGGCGCGCAAGGTCGCAAGATCGCGGCCCGAGCCTTTGGCAGCGGCTACAAAAGACCGCGCCTGAGGTTATTGCGCAAACCCGCCCCTGCCGTTATTTGCATAGGCCCACCCTGGTCGATATTTGCGCAGATCCGCCCTTTGTAGCCGCTGCCGCAGGCTGCGATCGCGACCGAAGGGCGCGCAAGGTCGCAAGATCGCCGAAGGCCTGCGGCCTTATCGCAGCCTTCGGCAGCGGGTACAGGGGCCGGTTCAGGCCGGCTTGCGGGCAATGATGACCTGGCTCTTGGCGACCACGGAGTCCAGCGCGTGCTTGATCTGCACCCCGCGCGGCGAGTTGAGGATGGTCTGCCAGGTGTTCGCCCATTGGTCGAGCAACGGGTGGTCGGGGTTGCTGAATTCGACCTTGGCTTCCCAGAACAGCAGCATCCACATCGACCAGTAGAAGCCGTACTGGCTATGGCTGAGCACCTCCAACCCGGCGTCGCCGACCATCTGCTTGAACTGCTCTTCGCTGATGATGCGGATATGGTTGGGCTTCTGGAAATACTCCGGCGCGGCGATGTCCTTTTGCAGGTCCTCGGAGCTCGGGTGCGGCACGCTCAACAGGTACAGCGCGCCCGGCTGGCCGACCCGCACCAGCTCGCAGAGAAACTGCGCCGGATCGTCCACATGCTCGATGACCTCGGTGGACACCACCCGGCTGGCGGTGCCGTCGGCAATCGGCAGCGGGTTGCAGTCGGTGACATGGCATTCCACGCCACGGGCCGGGGTATCGCTCAGGCGCTGGCGCGTCGCCTCGACCTTGGCCGCGTCGATGTCGGCAATGATGATCTTCGCCCCGCGCATCGCGCAGTAATGCACGTTGCCGCCGTCACCACAGCCAACGTCCAGCAGGGTGTCCTCGGCCGTCACCGGAAAGCCGGTGAACAGCTCGCCGTTTTCCTGGTTGAACCAGCCGCTGAGCATGGCGTCCTGCAGGCCCAGCATGTACGGATCGACCTTGGCCGGCGGCGGTGCGTCGGGCGTCACGGCCGCAGGAGCGCTCGCCGTGAGTTTTTTCAGAAGGCTCAGCATGAAGTGACTCCAGTGGAAGGAACGGGAGAACGGGATGTGCCCAGGCGTTGCACCAGCTCGGCGCCCCGATTGCGCAGGGGCAACTCGATGACACGGTAGTTGAGTTCGCTGAGCAACAGCAGCAGGCCCAGGGCGCAGGCCAGCGCCAGCAGCGGCTGGTCGTTCAGCCCGGTCGTGCCCAGGGGCGCCAGGCGGAACCAGGCTTCGCGGGCCAGCAGAAACACCGGGATATGGATCAGGTAGATCCCGTAGGAACGACTGCCGATCCAGGCCAGCAGGCTTTTCAGCGGGCCACGAGGCAACAGGTAGTCGCGGTTATAGGAAGCGACCCACACCAACAGCGCGCAGAGCACGGCCAGGGCGCCCACCCGGTAAAAGGTGGCATGGAAACCATCGGTGGCCAGCCACCCCATGCCCAGGCCGCACAGGATCAGCAACAACGGGCCGAGCCCCGGATGCCGACCCAACCACTTCGGTTCCCAGTGCCGGTAGCTGGCGCGGGGCGTCCACAGCGCCAGCAACACGCCGAGGGCCATGGCGTCGGTGCGGATGACCATCAGCAGCGCCGAGCGCATGGTCAGGACCTGCACAACCACCAGCGCCAGCAACACCCAGACCAGGTACCTGCGACACAACAGCACCAGCAGCGGCAGCAACAGGTAGAACTGCTCCTCCAGCGACAGGCTCCAGTAGACGAAACTGGCGCCGTATTCGTAGTGGAAAAAGCTGTCGGCGAAACGGAAATTGGCGAATTGCAGCAGGCCGGCAACCGTGGCCCAGAGGTTGGCGTGCAGGCTGCCGAAGGCTCCCGAACGATTGAGGAACAGGCTCGCCAGCAACATCAGCAGCAGCCACAACCAGGCCGAGGGCAGCAGGCGGAAGGCGCGGCGAATCCAGAAGTCGCGGGTCCGTTGCCAGCACTGCGCGGCGCTGGTACAGGCGCGCAGCTGCGGGACCAGGTTGCGGGCGATGACAAAACCGGAGATGGCGAAGAACAGGTCCACGCCCCACCAGAACTGGCCGTAGGCGGCGACGCTGCCCAACCAGGCTTGCCCCTCGCGAAACAGATTGCCTTGCAGATGATGGAACACCACGCCCAGCACCGCGATGCCCCGCAGCAGCTCGATGTCCATGATCCGCTTGTCGTTCAAGACGGCTCAGCCACGGCGCCGGGCAGCGGCTTGCGGGCGATGATGACCTGGCTTTTCGGCATGAAGCCATCGAGCACCTGCTTGATCGCCAGCCCGTCGGGTTGCGCCAGCAGCTCCTCCCAGGTCCGCGCCCAGCCTTCCATCAGCGCCGGGTAAGGCGCCTGGATGCGGTCGCGCACGGCGCCCGGCGGCTCGCGTCCGGCGGCCCGTTCGCTGGCCCAGAAAAAGATCATGCCCATGACCCAGAAAAAGCCCGTGGCCTGCCGATGCTCGATGACCAGCCCGGCGTCCTCGATCATCTGGCCAAAGCCTTCGCGGGAAAACACCTGCACATGGTTCGGCGCGCGGTAGTAGCCGGGCGGCGCGATGCCCTTCTGCAAATGCTCGCCCACCGGGTCCGGAACGCTGATCAGGTACTGCGCGCCGGGACGGCCCATGCGCACCAGCTCGGCGAGAAACGGCGCGGGCTGTTCGATGTGCTCCAGCACTTCCATGCACACCACTTTGCTCGCGCAGCCCTGGGCCAGCGGCAACGGCAGGCTGTTGCTGACCAGCCCCAGGGCCGCTACGTCCGATTGCTCGGCGACTTGCCGGGCCAGGTCACGCACCTTGTCGAACTCGCTGTCGGTAAAAATCACCGAAGCGCCCTGGCGCATGGCGAACAGCGTCGCCACGCCCTCGCCGCAGCCGACATCGAGCAGGGTGTCGTCGGCGCTGATGGCAAAGCCCTTGAGCAGCTCGCCGGTTGCGGAACGGAACCAGCCATCGAGCATGGCGTCGCGCAAGCCGCAATCGCGGGGAGAAACCGCTGGCCTGGACGCTTCGGCCAGCAGCGGCGCAGGCAACGGCGCGCCCCTGCGCAAACGCCGCAAAAACGCCCGCATCACGCGGGAAGCCCGGGGGTGGCAGACGCCTTGCGCCGCTCCAGCACCTGCTGGAAGAACTCGCCCAGGCGCTGTTCGGCCGTAGCCTGGCTACAGAAGCGCCGCAGGCTTTCGATCGCATGGCTCGACATGCGCGCATAACGCTCGGGGTCCTGCAGGGCGACGTCGTAGCTGGCGCGATAGGCCGAGCACAGCGAGTCCCAGTTGGTGATGTAGCGCAGGGTCCGGTAGGCCGCCCGGGGATCGTGGGGCCAGGCGGTCAACTCGTCGGTGGAGTCGACGATGAAAGTGTTGTCGTGGTCGATGTAGTCGGCCATCGCGGTGTTGCACGGCGCCACCGCCGGCTTGCCGCAGGACATGAACTCCATCAGCGGCAGGCACTGCCCTTCGCCGAACGAGGAATTGACCACATAGCGGGTGGCCTCCACCAGCCGCTCGTAGTCCGGGTCGGACAAAAAGCCGTGGATCAGCACGATCCGGCACTGGTAGGACTGGTTCTTGTAGAGGTGGTGCAGCATGTCGGCCAGTGCGTTACCGATATCGTGGTGGGTCAGTTTCAGCACCAGAGTGGCGTCGGCACAGTCGCGAAAGGTGGTGCAGAACGCACTGATCATGTCCTGCCAGTTCTTGCGCCCGTCGTAGGGGTTGAACACCGAGGTGTAGACCACCCCGTCGAGCAGCAGCTGGCAGTCGCGGGCCGTGGCATCGAGCGCCAGCGGCATGTCTTCGCGCAGCATGCCAGGGCCGTAGGCACTCAGGTCCAGGGTCCGGCTGTCGAGCAGCAGCCCGTGCAGGTTGAGGGTCACCCGGGCCGCCCGTGGCTGCTTGCCCAATTGCTCGCCACGGCGGGCGAAGCGATCCCAGACCGGGGCCGGGATCGCGCATATCGGGTAGTCCTCGCCCATCACATCGCGCACCGCTCGCACGGTAAAGCTGGAGTGGGTGATCGCCGCGCCCGCGGTGCCCAGGACCAGCCGCCAGTCATGGCGCGGCTCGCCCTGCCAGCTTTCGGTGGGAATGGTGCTGAACTCCCAGGCGAACACCGGGATGGTCGGGCAAGCGTAATGGTTGGGCGTGCGATGGGGCGGCGAGAACGACAGGAAGATGCACGCCTCGCCTCGGCTCTGGCAGTCGAAATACAGGCGGTCCACCAGCTCGTCGGGGTTGCTGACCTCCAGCACCTGGCCCAGGCGTTCCAGCACCGGCCGGAACTCCTTGAGCACGAAGTAGTAGCTGTATTCGGGACGGCCCAGGTTCTGCTGGATGTTGCTCTTGTTGGTTTCCGAATGGATGAGGATCAGCATCAGGCGTTACCCGCCACGGCCAGGGAGGATGCGCCGTCGGCCTCGGTCAGCGGGGTCAGGGCGAAGAACTCCCGCAGGCGCCCCTGGACGCTGGCGAAGCTGCTGTACTCCTGCATGCGCCGGGCCGCGGCCAGGGACATCGACTGGTACCCCGCGGGGTTTTCCTTGGCCATGCGGTAACTGTCCTGGTAGGCGGTTTTCAACGAGCCCCAATCCGGGCGGTGGCGCAGGGTGCGAAACAGGATGCGCGAGTCCTGCGGCCAGATCGCCGGCTCCTGGCTGGACTTGACGACGAAGGCCACGTCCTCGTCGATGTAATCGAGCATGGCCGTGTGCAGCGGCGCGATCACCGGCTTGCCGCAGGCCATGAACTCCATCAGCGGCAGGCACAGGCCTTCGCACCGCGAGGCGTTGACGTAGAAACTGGCCGCGCCGTACAGCCTTGCGAATTGCTCGTCGTCCAGATAGCCGTGCATGGCCACCACCCGACAGCTGAACGGTGACAGCTGCGACAGCAGGGTCAGCATTTCGACGTAATAGGTCGACAGGTCGTTCTGGGTCATCTTCAACACCAGGGTGGCGTCTTCGGTGTCGCGCATTGCCCAGCAGAACGCGGTAATCAGTTGATGCCAATTCTTGCGACCGTCGTCTGGGTTGAACACGCTGACATAGACCACGCCATCGACCTGGAACTCCACCTGCCGGTCGGTGGCCGGGAGGACGGCCTGGGGGTGTTCCGGCTCAGGCGCGGGTACCGGCAGGACGACGGGCAGCGCTGCCGCGTGCTCCGGTCTCGATTTCGCCATCAGCGCCCGCAGGCGCTCGGGAACCCGGTCGCGCAACCCCTCGCGGTAGCATTCGCGAACATAGTGCTTGCTGATGAACAGCGGCCGGCGCCATTCGCCGCCGGCCAGCGCCCGATACCATTCGCGCAGATAGTGCTTGGCGATGAACAGCCGGCGCCTGACGGTCAGCGGTGGGGCTTCGACGATTTCGGCCTCGACGGGAGCGGGAGGCGGCGGCGCCTCATCCAGCACCGGCGCGACCAGGCCGTCGGCGGAAAGTCCCAGGGCCCGGCTGTCGATGATGCAGCCCTTGATCTGCAGGGTGGTGCCGGCGTTGACCGGCACATTGGGGTATTGCCCGCGGACGCCGTCGAAGCGCTCCCACAACGGGGTAGGCAGCACCAGCACCGGAAAATGCTCACCCAGCACCCGACGCACCGCACGGGCCGTATGGCTGGACAGGGTGATCACCCGGCCATGGCGGCCAAGGGTGCGGCTCCAGTCCTGGTGCGGGTCGTTATCCCAGTATTCGTGGGGGATCGAGTCGAACTCCCAGGCCACCACGCACAGGGTCGGGCAGTCCAGGTCGACCGGGGTTTTCTGGGGTGGGGTGAACGAAAGAAACAGGCAGTCTTCGCCCTTGAGCCGCAGCTCGTGATACAGCCGGTCGACCTCGGCCGGCGTCTGCACCACATGCACGCGCCCAAGGCTTTCCAACACCGGGCGATAGGCCTTGAGCACGAAGTAATAGCTGTATTCCGGACGCCCGAGGCTCTGGCTGATGGAGCCGTCGTTAACATCCGAATAAAGAATGAAATTCATGGCATCTCACGATGAAGCCGCCGTCCTGGCACCTTCACACAATGACGGTAGAGCCATGGCGCCACGCCTGTGTTGTGGGCGTGCATCCATCGTTCTCATGCCCGTCTACGTTCTTGTTCTATTGGTCAGTTTTGCATGGCTGCGAGACAGCCATTCTGATCGCTTTGGGGTCGAGACGAGGGGCATTCTAAACACATCCATTGAAGATTCGGGAACCTCCCGACAAGATTTTTCCTATGCTGGAAAACGAGAACTTACCGGTCACGGTAGGACCTGTTGAAATTCCAAAGCAATTGGCACAGATTGAGCGCCAAACAACTACAACAAGCTTCGTCAATAGAAAGGCCCGGGGGAAATAGCAGAGTTTTCGTATTTCTCACATGAATTATGTGTCCAAATATTGCCGAAGCCTCCGTCTAAAGAGGCTGCTGCTTGAAAAAGCGTCTGTTTGTAACGGGCCTGAATGGATTTGTGGGACGCCATCTGCGATCCCGCCTGGGCGCTGCCGATTCCGGCTGGGAACTGTTGCCCGCGCCGCCCTTTGACCTGACCCAACCGCAAAGCCTGCAAGACCTGTGGCCCGAGGTACCGGATGCGGTGATTCACCTGGCTGGCCAGACCTTTGTCCCCGAAGCCTTCCGCGATCCTGCCCGGACCTTGCAGATCAACCTGCTGGGCACCCTCAACCTGTTACAAGCGCTGAAAGCCCGCGGCTTCAGCGGCACCTTCCTGTACGTCAGCTCCGGTGACGTCTACGGCCAGGTCAGGGAAAACGACCTGCCCATCGACGAGCGCCAGCCCCCCTCCCCACGCAATCCTTATGCAGTGAGCAAGGTCTCGGCCGAACTCCTGTGCCTGCAGTGGGGCATGAGCGAAGGCTGGCCCGTGATGGTGGCCAGGCCGTTCAACCACATCGGTACCGGGCAGTTGAGCAGCTTCGCCGTCGCCAGCGCCGCGCGCCAGATCGCCCGGATCAAGCTCGGCCTGCAGGCTCCGAGGCTGGAAGTCGGCGATATCGACGTCACTCGCGACTTCCTCGATGTCGCTGACGTGGTGAACGCTTACCTCGCCCTGTTGCGCAGTGGCGTGCCGGGCCAGGTCTACAACATCTGTTCCGGCCAGGAGCACAGCATCCGCGGCCTGATCCAGCAGTTGGCGGACATCGCTCAGGTCGAAATGGAGCTGGTCCAGGACCCCGCCCGTCTGCGACGGACAGAACAGCGTCGTGTCTGTGGCAGTCACGCCAGGCTGCAAGCAGTCACCGGATGGACGCCCGAAACCACAATAAAACAATCCCTGCGGGCGATCCTGTCCGACTGGGAGTCACGGGTACTACAAGAATGACAAAAAGTGCACTGATCACAGGGATCACGGGGCAGGACGGCGCCTATCTGGCCAAGTTGCTGCTGGACAAGGGCTATCAGGTTCACGGGCTGGTGGCGCGACGCAGCAGCGACTCGCGCTGGCGCTTGCGTGAGATGGGCATCGAGGGCGAGATCCGCTACCTGGATGGCGACATGGCCGACGCCTGCTCCGTGCAACGGGCGGTGATCAAGGCGGCGCCCGACGAACTCTACAACCTGGCGGCGCAAAGCTTTGTCGCCGCCTCCTGGGACCAGCCGGTGACCACCGGTATCGTCGACGGGCTGGGCGTGACCCACCTGCTCGAGGCGATCCGCCAGTTCAGTCCGCACACCCGCTTTTACCAGGCGTCCACCAGCGAAATGTTCGGCCTGATCCAGGCCGAGCAGCAGGACGAAAATACCCCGTTCTACCCGCGCAGCCCCTACGGCGTGGCCAAGCTCTACGGGCACTGGATCACCGTGAACTACCGCGAGAGCTTCGGCCTGCACGCCAGCAGCGGCATCCTGTTCAACCACGAATCGCCCCTGCGCGGCATCGAGTTCGTGACCCGCAAGGTCACCGACGCCGCTGCCCGGATCAAACAGGGCAAGCAGCAGGAACTGCGCCTGGGCAACATCGACGCCAAGCGCGACTGGGGATTCGCCGGCGACTATGTCGAAGCCATGTGGCTGATGCTGCAACAGGGCAAGGCCGACGATTACGTGGTGGCCACCGGCGTCACCACTACCGTGCGCGAGATGTGCCAGATCGCCTTCGAACACGTCGGCCTGAACTACCGTGACTACGTGAAAATCGACCCGGCGTTCTTCCGCCCCGCGGAAGTCGACGTGCTGTTGGGCAACCCGGCCAAGGCCCAACGGGTGCTCGGCTGGAAACCCAAGACCCATCTGGAAACCCTGATCCGCATGATGATGGATGCGGACATGAAACGCGTCGCCAAGGAGTAAGGCATGCTGATTCCAGTGATTCTTTCCGGCGGTGCCGGGACCCGGTTGTGGCCGGTTTCGCGCGAAGGTCATCCCAAGCCATTCATGCTCCTGCCCGACGGCCAGAGCCTGCTGGGCAAGACCTACCGCCGCGCCGCCGGGTTGCTGGCCGGTAGCGGCGATATCGTCACGGTGACCAACCGCGACCACTTCTTTCAAAGCAAGGATCACTTCCTGGCCGCCAGGCTGGATCGGCATCACGGGCATTTCATCCTCGAACCCTCGGGCCGCAACACCGCTCCGGCCATCGCCGCCGCGGCCCTGGCCCTGCAGGCTCGGCACGGCGACCAAGTGACCATGGTGGTGATGCCGGCCGACCACCTGATCCGCAACGAAGAAGCCTTCAAAAGCGCGGTCGCCCACGCCGCGCAACTGGCTGAAACCGGGCACCTGGTCACCTTCGGCGTCACGCCGAACGCCCCGGAAACCGGCTTCGGTTATATCGAGTCAGGCGACGCCCTCGACGATAACGGTGCCGCCAGGGTGCTGCGCTTCGTGGAAAAACCCGACCTGAAGACTGCCCTGGGCTACCTGGAAAGCGGCCGGTTCCTGTGGAATTCGGGCCTGTTCTGTTTCACCGTCGCCACGCTGCTGGAGCAGTTGCAACAGCACGCCCCCGAGCTGCTGGAACAGGGCCGCGCCTGCCTGGCCGCAAGCACGCCGGTGGAGACCGGCAACATCATCCAGCATGAATTGTCCGCGGAGCATTTCGCCAGGATGCCGGACATCTCCATCGACTATGCGCTGATGGAAGTCTCGGACCAGGTCGCGGTCGTGCCCGCCCGGTTCGACTGGAGCGACATCGGCTCCTGGGGCGCGATCAGCGCCCTGGTCGATGCCGACGCCCAGGACAACCGCGCCACCGGCGAAGCCCTGTTCATCGACAGCCACGGCAACTTCGTGCAGAGCGAAGGCCGGATGATCGCCACGGTGGGCGTCGACAACCTGATCGTGGTCGAGACCGCCGACGCCATCCTGGTGGCCCACGCCGACCGCGCCCAGGACGTGCGCCAGGTGGCCAGGCAGCTCAAGGATCGCAACCACGAATCCTATCGCCTGCACCGCACGGTCAGTCGCCCCTGGGGCAGCTACACCGTGCTGGAGGAAGGCCCGGGCTTCAAGATCAAGCGCATTGTGGTCAAGCCGGGCGCGGCGCTGTCGCTGCAGATGCACCACCATCGCAACGAACACTGGGTGGTGGTCAAGGGCACGGCCATGGTCACCAACAACGGCGACGGCTCGCATCTGGTCAACAGCAACGAATCCACCTTCATCGCCGCCGGGCACAAGCACCGCTTGGCGAACCCGGGGGTGATCGACCTGGTCATCATCGAAGTGCAGAGCGGCGAATACCTGGGCGAGGACGACATCGTCCGTTTCGAAGACCAATACGGCAGGACAGCCTGATGCTGCTCAATCTGTACCGCTCGCTGCGCAGCTACCGGGGCTTCATCCTCGGCAGCGTGCAGCGCGAGTTCCAGGCGCGTTATCGCAACTCGCTGTTCGGCGCCTTGTGGACCGTGCTCAACCCGCTGTCGATGATCGTCGTCTACACGGTGATATTTTCCCAGGTGATGCGCGCCCGCTTGCCGGGCGTGGAGGATGGCCTGGCCTACAGCGTCTACCTCTGTGCCGGGCTGCTGACCTGGGGCCTGTTTTCCGAGCTGACCCTGCGCAGCCAGAGCATGTTCCTGGAAAACGCCAACCTGCTGAAGAAAATCAGCTTCCCGCGCATCTGCCTGCCGGTGATCGTGCTGCTCAACGCCGGCATCAACTTCGCGATCATCCTCGGCCTGTTCCTCGGTTTCCTGCTGATCACCGGGCGCCTGCCGGGCCTGGCGCTGCTGGCGCTGATCCCGCTGCTGCTGTTGCAGGTGCTGTTCTGCACCGGCCTGGGGATGATCCTCGGGGTGCTGAACGTGTTCTTTCGCGACGTCGGGCAGTTCTTTGGCATCTTCCTGCAGTTCTGGTTCTGGCTGACCCCCATCGTCTACCCCATCAGCATCCTGCCCGAGTCGATCCAGCGCCTGCTGGCGCTCAACCCGCTGACCGCGCTGATGCACAGCTACCAGAACCTGTTCCTGTACGACCAGTGGCCGCAATGGAGTTCGCTGACCCCGATGCTGGTGGTCAGCCTGCTGTTCTGTGGCATGGGGCTGCGGCTTTTCCGCCAGCGCGTCGGTGAAATGGTGGATGAGCTCTGATGGGACATATACGCGTCAGCGGCCTGGGCAAGGCCTATAAGCAGTACCCGAACCGCTGGAGCCGGCTGTTCGAATGGATGATTCCGTTTTCCAGGCCGCGCCATCACCTGCACTGGGTGCTGCAGGGCGTCGACTTCGAGATCGAGCCGGGCCAGGCCGTGGGCATAGTCGGGGTCAACGGCGCCGGCAAAAGCACCTTGCTGAAAATGATCACCGGCACCACCCAACCGACCTGCGGCGAGATCCATCTGCGGGGTCGGGTAGCGGCGTTGCTGGAGCTGGGCATGGGTTTCCACCCGGACTTCACCGGACGCCAGAACGCGGTCATGGCCGGCCAGCTGCTGGGCATGCAGGTCGAGGAAATCCAGGCCCTGATGGCGGAAATCGAAGCCTTCGCCGAAATCGGCGAGGCCATCGATCATCCGGTACGCACCTATTCGAGCGGCATGCAGATGCGCCTGGCGTTCAGCGTGGCCACGGCCCGGCGCCCGGACATCCTGATCGTCGACGAGGCGCTGTCGGTGGGCGACGCCTACTTCCAGCACAAGAGTTTCGAGCGCATCCGCAGCTTCCGCCGCGCCGGCACCACCCTGCTGATCGTGTCCCACGACCGCTCGGCGATCCAGTCGATCTGCGACACCGCGATCCTGCTCGAACAGGGCCGTGTGGCCATGCACGGCAAGCCGGAAGAGGTGATGGACTACTACAACGCCATGCTCGCCGAACGCGAAGGCCAGACGGTGCGCCAGGAAATGCTCGCCAACGGCCAGGTACGGACCATTTCCGGCACCGGCGAAGCCGCGATCCTCAGCGTGCACCTGCGCGACGAACGCGAGCGCTCGATCGAGATGGCCGAAGTCGGCCAGCCGGTGGTGCTGGAAGTACAGGTCGAGGTGCGCGAGGACATCGAACGGCTGGTGCTGGGCTTCATGATCAAGGACCGTCTCGGCCAGCCCATGTATGGCATCAACACCCATCGCCTGGACCAGGCCCTGACCGACTTGAGCGCCGGCGAAAAGGTCACCTTCCGCTTCGCCTTCACCATGGGCCTGGGCAAGGGCAACTACTCGGTGGCCCTGAGCCTGTCGCGGTTGGATTCGCACCTGGATCGCAACTTCGAATGGCGCGACTACGGCCTGGTCTTCCACGTCATCAATAACCGCCAGGAAGACTTCGTCGGCTGCTCCTGGTTGCAGGCGCGGACCAGCATTGTTCGCTCACCGTCGAAGTCCACTCAGTCAATGCCTCAGCGAGCGGCGCCATGACCCGACTGTTGATTGAATGCACCTATGTGTTCGAACACCCCGAGACCAACTCGGGTATCCAGCGCGTGGTGCGCAACGTCATCCGTGAACTGCCCGCGGCCGATGCCTCGGTGGAATGCATTCCGGTGGTCATGCTCAAGGACAAGCTCTACCGGGTATTGAGCCTCAAGCCATTGAAACCCGAGCGCTGGAACCTGATGGGGCTGCGGGTGCGCCTGGAACAGATGGCCAACGTCTTCTGGCTGCGTCACCGCACCCTGGAGCGACGCAAACCTTTCGATTCCTACCTTGCGCGCCGCTTGCTCTATGTGGCGTGCCGCCTGACCGCTCTGGTCTGCTTCAGCATTCCGTTGCGGCTGTGCAACCGGTTCCTCGACACCCGGGAAATCCCCCAGCGCTGTGTACCGCTGCAACATCAACCGGGCGATCAACTGGTGCTGCTGGACTCGTCCTGGCACGCCGATTTCTTTCCCCTGGCCGAACAGCTCAAGCGCGATGGCGTAGGTATCGTCTCGGTCGTCTATGACCTGATCCCCCTGACCCACCCGCAGTTCTGCGACGCCGGGCTGGTCCGGGTGTTCAACCACTGGTTCGACTGGATAGCGCGCACCGCCGACGGCTACATCGCCATTTCCGCGACCATACGCGACCAGGTTCGCGAAGAGATGCTCCGCCGGGTCGGGCACCAGCAGGTGGCACAGCGCTGGTTCGACTATTTCCACCTGGGCTCGGAACTGGATCAGTGCAGCAAAAACGCTCGGATCAACCCGGATCTGGCCCAGCTGTTCAAGGGCCAGGCAGCGGTATTCCTGATGGTCAGCACCATCGAACCACGTAAAAACCATGGTTTCCTGCTCGACGCCTTCGAGCGTGTCTGGGCCAGTGGGTCCCAGGCCCGCCTGTGTATCGCCGGGCGCATCGGCTGGAAGTGCGAGGCGCTGATCGAACGGATTCGCCGGCACCCGGAGTTGAACCGGCGCCTGTTCATGTTCAATTCACTGGACGACAACAGCCTGGAGTACGCCTATTCCAAGGCGACGGCGCTGGTGTTCCCCTCCTATGTCGAAGGGTTCGGCCTGCCCCTGGTGGAAGCCATGCAGCGCGGCCTGCCCGCCATGGGCAGCGACATCCCGGTATTTCGCGAAATCGGCGGCGAGTTCATGGCCTATTTCGACCTGAACGATCCACAGAGCCTGGCCGAGCTGGTCATCCAGCAGGAAACCAGCGGCGTGTTTCCCGCCGCCCGCCATGTCGATGACTGGCGCTGGCTGGGTTGGCGAGAAGCCAGTACCCAACTGGTCGAACGCATTGTGTTCCACAGGAACCACGCCCCCACGGTCATGGAGACGCACGATGCGGATAGCCCTTAACGCACGCATTCTCCAGTCGCCGCGCACCGGTATCGGCCATTACGTAGCGGAACTGGCCTCGGCCCTGGTCACCGAACAGGGACTTGAGCTGTCGCTGTTCCACGGCTGGGGCTGGAGCCCCGAACTGCCGGCGGCCGCCATGCCGGGTTACTCCCGACTGGCGCCTTGGCTGCGACAGATCCCCGGGGCCTACCAGGCCAGGCGCTGGCTGGAACAGCGACGTTTCGACCAGGGACAGCATGAGGCGATCGACCTTTACCACGAGCCCAGCCTGTGGCCGCTGGAGTTCGAAGGCCCGACCGTGATGACCCTGCATGACCTGACTCACCTGCATTACCCCTCGACTCAGCCACCGGCACGCTTGAAGGAAATCGAGCGGCGCCTTGGCGCGGGTGTGGAACAGGCGCGGCTGATCCTGACGGACTCGCAGTTCATCGCCGATGAAGCCCAGGATTATTTCGGCCTGCCACGCGATCGCTTTGTCGTGGCGCCCCTGGGCGTCGCCCCGCGCTTTCATCCTCGTGAGCATACCGAGCTGGAACACAGTCTCGCGGCCCGTGGCCTGCATCCTCAAGGCTACTTCCTGTGCGTCGGCACGCTGGAGCCACGCAAGAACCTGTCCCAGGCCCTGCAAGCCCACGAACTGCTGCCGCCAGCGCTGCGCCGACGTTATCCGTTGCTGATCGTCGGCATGGCGGGTTGGGAGCAAGGGCAGTTCAGCGACACCCTGCAAAAGGCCTTGGCCAGCGGCCATGTACGACTGCTGGGCTACCTGCCGGACGAACAGGTGGCACAGCTGGTGGCCGGAGCCAGGGCGCTGATCTTTCCATCGCTGTACGAAGGTTTCGGTCTTCCGGTCCTGGAAGCCATGGCCAGTGGCACACCGGTGGTCGTGACACGGCGTTCGGCGATGCCGGAAGTCGCGGGGGTGGCGGGCAATTATGTCGAGCCTGGCGATGTGCACGGCTTGAGCAGCACCCTGCTTCGCTTGATTGACGATGAGCCCCATTGGCAGGCATGCCGCGAAGCGGGTTTGCAACAAGCCGGGCTGTTTTCCTGGAGGCACTGCGCACAGATCACCGCGCGTACCTACCGTCAGGCTATAGGAGGCTGAATGCGTGTCCTACATTTCTTCAAAACCTATTTGCCTGACTCGGTCGGCGGTATCGAACAGGTCATCTTCCAGCTATGCGAAAGCGGCGCCCAACAGGGTATCGAAGGCCAGGTCCTGACCCTGAGCGCCGACCCGCAACCCGCGGTACTGAAGCTCGGTCAGCATGAGGTGCACCGGGCCAAGCTCGACATACAGTTCGCCTCCACCGGTTTCTCCTACAGCGTGTTCAAGCAGTTTCGCGAAATGGCCGCCGAAGCCGACGTGGTCAATTACCACTTCCCATGGCCGTTCATGGACCTGGTGCATTTCATGAGTGGCATGAACAAGCCCTGCGTGGCCACCTATCACTCCGACATCATCCGCCAGCGCCACCTGCTCAAGCTGTACCGGCCATTGATGAACCGCTTCCTGCACAGCGTCGACCGGATCGTCGCCGCGTCGCCGAACTACCTGCACACCAGCGATGTGCTGCAACAGTTCCCGGACAAGACCCGGGTCATCCCCTACGGCCTGAACAAGGCCGGTTATCCACCGCCCGATAGCGAACGCATGGCCCAGTGGCGCCAGCGCCTGGGCGAGCGTTTTTTCCTGTTCGTCGGGGTGATGCGTTACTACAAGGGCCTGCACATCCTGCTCGATGCCCTCAAGGACGTGGACTACCCGGTGGTGATCGTCGGCGCCGGCCCGCTGGAGGCCGAACTGCATGCCCAGGCCGCGGCGCTGGGCCTGCGCAACCTGCATTTCCTCGGCCGCCTGGGGGATGAAGACAAGGTGGCCCTGCTGCAACTGAGCTATGCCATCGTCTTCCCCTCGCACCTGCGCTCCGAGGCGTTCGGCATCTCGTTGCTCGAAGGCGCGATGTACGGCAAACCGATGATCTCCAGCGAGATCGGCACCGGCACCAGCTACATCAATATCCATGGCGAAACCGGCCTGGTGGTGCCGCCCAGCGATCCCCTGGCCTTCCGCGCCGCCATGCGCCAGCTCTGGGACAACCCGGAACAGGCCGCGCAGATGGGCCTCAAGGCCGAGGCCCGTTACCGGCAACTGTTCACCGCCGACCAGATGGGCCAAAGGTGGAACGAGCTGTACCAGGAGTTGCTGGAGGAAAAAGCCCTGTCCTACGCCTGATCCGTAGGAGCGCAAACGCGCGGGGCTGACCCCGATCCGTAGGAGCGAAGCTTGCTCGCGATGCAGGCACCGCGCGGGGTCAGGCTTGTCCTAAACCTGATCCGTCCAGCGCAAGGCCAGCGCCGCGGGCCGGCGCACCAGTTGCTCGACCTCGAAGCGCCACAGGCGCTCGGCGCCCGGGAAGGTGGCGATCTGCGGGTCGTCGAGCACGACTTCAGTGCGGCCGCTGAGCTGCAGCAGGTCGCCGCGGCTGAAGTCGATGAACAGCAGGCCGGCGCGGAGGTTGAGCAGCAGGTTGCCCAGGGTGTTGAAGTGCAGGTTGCCGGCGAAATCCGGAATGCTCAGGCGGTTGCCCTCGACCCGCACGAAACCGGCCGGGCCGCCGCGGTGGGACACATCGACCCAGAGCCGTCCCTCGAGCTCCACGTAACTGGCGACGAAAAACGTATCGGCGCCCCGGATCATCGCCCTCGCCGCTTCATCCAGCGCGTTCAGGCGCTGCACCGGCCGGTGCGCGGCCAGCGGCACCGACTCGAACTGTCGCAGCTGGATGTAGCGCGGGCAATTGCCGAAGGACTGCTCGACCCCCAGGGCAAAACCGCTGTCGTCCAGCTCGACGATCCGCCCATTGAGGCGGTTGCGCCGCCGGGTGTGCAGCTCGATGCCCAGCAGGCCGATGGCCGCGCCCGGCGTCAGCTGGGCGGGATCTTCGGCGGCGGGCAGGCTGTCGAGCCTTAGCCGCCCGGGGGTTGGCGAGTGGGCGAAACCGACAGCCCCTTCGAGCACGCTGGCCCAAGGGGTGCCCTGGTTATCCACAGCCCCGAGCAGCATGAACGGCAGCTGTTGATAAAACTGCCGGTGCTGGTCGGGCATCTCGCTGCGGATCACCTTGCGCCCGACGACGTCCATGCGCTCGGCAACGCCTGCCTGGGCTTGCAGGCGGGTTTCGCCTGCATGCCAGGGGGATTCGATGTTCATGATGGGGCTCCCCTGCGTCGATGACGCAGCAGTCAGCGGGCCCGGAGGGTGCCGGGCCGCCAGATTCAGGCGCTTTGCAGGCCCACCGCGGTACGCGGCATGCCGACGAAGCCAGGCAAGGCTTCGATGCGCGCCAGCCAGGCGCGGACCTGTGGATAATCCGCCAGCGACACATTGCCCTCGGGGGCGTGGGCGATGTAGCTGTAGCCGGCGATATCGGCGATGGTCGGTTCGCTGCCCGCCAGGTAAGGGCTCGCCGTCAATTCCTGCTCGACCACCTTGAGCAGCGCATGGGAGCGGGTGATGGCCTCCTCGGCGTTGCGCTGGGCGCCGAATACGGTGATCAGCCGCGCCACCGCCGGGCCAAACGCAATCGGCCCCGCCGCCGCCGACAACCAGCGCTGGACTCGTGCCGCGCCAACCGGATCGCTGGGCAACCAACGGCCCTGGCCGTACTTCTGCGCCAGGTACACCAGGATCGCGTTGGAGTCGGCCAGCACCACGCCCTGGTCGTCGATCACCGGTACCTGGCCAAAGGGGTTCAGCGCCAGGAAGTCCGCCTGCTTGTGCTCGCCTTTCGCCAGGTCGACGAAGACCAGCTCGAAAGGCAGCCCCAGCAGCGACAACATCAGTTCGACGCGATGGGCATGACCGGAACGGGGGAAGCTGTAGAGCTTGATGGCGTGCATGGCAGACTCCGCTGGGCAGGGGTGCGGCTCACAAGAGCGGCACTGACGGACGCCATCTTCCCTCTCGGGTCAAAACAACAGAATCACCAGAAAACACAATCCATCATTTCAGCCAACGCAATAATCCGCGCTACGGTTGCAACGCCGGGTGTCCGCGCAGCGCCTGCACCGCGAAATCGACGAAACTGCGCACCCGCGCCGGGGCCTTGCGCCCGCCCTGATACACCACATGGATCGGCAGCGGCGCCAGTTCGAACTCCGCCAGGACAATCTCCAGCTCGCCCGCCGCCACCTTGCCCGCGACCTGGTACGACAGCACCCGGGTCAGGCCCAGCCCCAGGCAGGCGGCACTGATCGCCGCCTGGTTGGCGGTGACCACCAGCCGCGGCTCCGGACGAATATTCAAGGGCGTTCCGTTATCGTCGAACAGCCAGCTTCTGGACTGGCCGATGGACGATGGCGCAATCACCGGCGCCTGGCGCAGTTCCTGGGGATGCCGTGGTCGGCCATGCCGCGCCAGAAAAGCCGGGGAAGCACAGATGACCCGCCGCACCTCGCCGACGCGCATCGCGTGCTGGCCGCTGTCGGGCAATTCGCCGATACGCACCGCGACGTCCATGCCTTCCTCGACCATGCTCACCACCCGATCGACCAGCAGGGCATTGATGCTGACCTCGGGAAAGCGTTCCAGGTAATCCACCATCAGCGGGGTCACGAACAGCTCGCCGAACAGCACCGGAGCGGTGATCGTCAGTTGTCCGCGCGGGAGGGCATGGATGCCGGCGGCCGAGGCCTCGGCGTCCTGCAACTCGGCGAGTATGCGCCGGCTGTCTTCCAGGTAACGCTGGCCGGCTTCCGTCAGCAGCACATTGCGCGTGGTGCGGGTCAGCAGCTGGGTGCCGATACGCTGCTCCAGCGCCGCCACCGCCCGGGTCACGCTGGGCGCGGACAGCCCCAGGCGCCGGGCCGCGGCAGCGAAGCCCTGCTCCTGGGCGACGCTGATGAACACCTGCATTTCCTGGAATCGGTCCATGACGGTCCTCGCAGTACGGCGCCCTGCCCCGGTACCGTCCCGCATGGACCGCCCGGGCTCAGGCAGGGACCTGGAGTCGCTGCCACAAGGCCTCATCGTTGAAGTCCCGGATGATACTCCGCGCACCCGCCTCGCGAAGCTGAGTTTCCTCCAGGCCCGAGAGCAGGCCAAAGGTGTGGATGCCCGCCGCTGCCGCGGAACGCACGCCGGCCAGCGAGTCCTCGAAGGCCAGCGCCTGATCGGCGCTCGCGTCCAGCAAGCGCAAAGCCGTCAGATAAGGCAGCGGGTCGGGCTTGCCGCGCGCCAGCTCACCGCCGATCACCAGTGCATCGAAACGCTCGGCAATCCCCAGGCCCTGGAGCATGGCTTCGGCGTTTTCCCTAGGCGCGTTGGTCACCACCGCCATGGGGATACCGGCCGCCTGGGCATAATCCAGGGTGCGCAGCACGCCAGGAACCGGAATGGTCTCGCGCAGCTGGGCGCGGAACATGGCCTCCTTCTGCGCCGCCAGCTCCGGGTATTGCGTCGCCGGTGCCTGGGGAAACAGGCCGGAGAAAATCATGTCGTCGGGAAAGCCCATCACATGGTCCTTGTAGTAATCCAGGCTCATGGATTTTCCCCAGCGCGCCAGCAACTGGTTGTAGGCGTTGAGGTGCAGGTCATCGGTGTCGATGAGGGTGCCGTCGAGATCGAACAACAAGGCAGAAAGCTTCAAGGGCGTGCTCCGGAAAAATGCAGACCGCGGGCGATCGGCAGCATGAGAAAGGGGTATACGATCAACAGGCTGAAAGCCGCTTCGACACCGATCTGCGAGGACAGCAAGCCCAGCAGGAAAGGCGCCAGCAGCAGCGCCACGCCCACCGCCTGCGAAGCCTGGGCGCTGATGGCCGAGCTGGCCTGGGGCGCGATGCGCATCGCCGAACCGAGGATCAGCGGGAAGAAATTGCCCAGGCAGGCGCCCAGGACAAAGATGAACAAGGCCGTCGGCAGCCGGGTCTGGCTGAAGTACAGCAGCACCAGGGTGGCGATGGCCCCGAGCATCACGCCGACCAGCAGCGCCAACGGGCTGATGCGGATCAACGCATAACGGCTGGCCAGGCGCCCGCACACCGTGCCGGCAAAATACAGGCTCATCAGCGTGGCCGCGGCCGAGGCGCTGACCTGGACATGCACGGCCAGGTATTCCGCGCCCCAGAAACCGACACCCCATTCCGCGGAAATACCCAGCAGCACCAAGGCCCACAGGCTCAGTTGCACCCGCCGGGTCATGAGGGTCTGCCCGCTCTCGCTGGCTTGATCGGTGGCGGCGAGTATTGCCGGGGCGTTCCAGGCACTCCGCGAGAGCAAGGTCACCAGCAGCGCGACGGCGGCGATGCAGCTTGGCACCAGGCGCCAGGACAGGCCCAGGCCGGTCATGCCACCCACCAGCAGGGCGCCGCCGAGCACGCACAACCCCGCGACGATGTGCGCCTCTACCAGCCTCGGCGCGGCCTGTTCGCGATAACGCTCGCCCAGGGCCGCCTGCCCCACCGCCAGTACAAATCCGCCCGACAGGCCCATCGCCCCGGCGGCGAGCAAGCTCAGCGACCAGTGTCCGGCAAGGGCGAACAGGCTGCTGGCAATAACCACCGAGAGGCAGGCAATGGTGCTCATGCTCGTCGAGCGCAGCCGTCGTTCCAGCCAGCGATAGGGCCAGCCGACCAGCGCCAGGCCGGCGGCATAGGCGGCGAAATGCAGGCCGGCCCAACCGAGGTCGAGGGCCAGGGTGTCGCGCAGGAACGGCATGATCGGCCCGAGCAACCCTTGCTGGGCGCCGAACAGCCCGAACAGCAGGTAAAGAAACCACGGGCGCGCCTCGCGGACCTGCTCCTGGCGGCTGAGCGCTTGACTGGAATCTCGCGCGGCTTCAGCCATGAGCCGTCTCCCGGCTAAACAGCGCCTGCCAATGCCGACAGCGCGCCGCCTTGTCGCGACTGGCCTGCAAGGCCGGCAGCGGTTGCAGTGCGCCGACCGGGTGAGCCTGGCCCGGCACGACCTTGCCATAACGCTGGCTGATCTGCGCCGCGGCCGGGGTGAGCATCCATTGCAGCGCCTGCTGCGCATAGGCGGCGTTGGGCGAGCCGGCCCGGCAGGCGAACACCTCGTCCTCATAACAGCGCGCATCCCCGGGCACGCACCAGCGCAGCTGCGGGTGCTGTTCGGCGGCGCGGGTGGCCGCGGTCGACACCGTCACCCCCAGCCAGGCCTGCCCCTGCACGACGGCCTCGATCGGCGCCGTGGAGGAGCCGCTGATCGCAGGGCCGTGCCCGGCCATCTGGGCCAGCAGCGCCCAGGCGGGTTCGCCGTAATGCTCGAGCAACGCGCTGAGGTGCAGGTAACCGGCACCGGAGCGCGCGGGATCGGGCAAGGCGATGCGCCCGGCCCATTCGGGGCCTGTCAGGTCCTGCCAGCGGGTCGGCACCGACAGGCCTTCGCGGGCCAGGACCTTGGGGTCGTAACAGAAGGCCGGGACAAAACCCGATGCCGCGAACCAGCGGCGATCCGGGGCCACCGCCGCCTCCGGCAGGCCGGAGAACTCGATGTCCGTCAGCGGCATCAGTTGCCAGGCCAGGGCCGGGTCGAGCAAGGCGGTGGCCGCCGTGCCCAGCAACAGGTCCCAGGCCCCGGCGCTGCCACCGTGCAGGCGCTCGATCAGCTCCGAGGTGGAACAACGGGTCAGGCGCACCGGCATGCCGATGTGCTGGCTGATGCCGGCGATGAATTCGGCCAGCTCGGCGTTTTCCATCGAGCTGATGGCGTTGAGTTCAGTCATCGGCGGCGACCTCCAGCAGCCGGTGCAGCTTGGCGTACTGCAGCAGCATGATGGTCTTGCCGTCGCAGATCTCGCCGCTGTCGATCATCGCCAGGGCCCGGTCGATCGGCAGCTCCAGCACTTCGATCTCTTCGCCCTCGTGTTCCAGGCCGCCGCCCTCGCTTTGCTTGTCTTCATCGAAATATTCGCCGACGAAAAAGTGCAGGCGCTCGGTGACCGAACCGGGGCTCATGAAGGCTTCGAACACCTTGCGCACCTCACGGATGCGATAGCCGGTTTCCTCCTCCGTCTCCTTGTGGATGCAGGTCCGCGCATCGTCCTTGTCCAGCAGCCCGGCGCAGGTTTCGATCAGCATGCCGTCGTGTTCGTTGACGAAGGCCGGGAAGCGAAACTGCCGGGTCAGCACCACCGTCTGCTTGGCCCTGCTGTACAGCAGGATGGTGGCGCCATTGCCGCGGTCGTAGGTTTCCCGGTCCAGGGTGCGCCAGACCCCGTCGCGGCCCTGGAAGTCGTAGGTGGTCTTGCGCAGCACGTACCAGTTGTCCGAAAGCACTTCGATCTGATGGATCCGCACCCGGTCCTTGGTGGAGATGGCCTGGTTCATCGCTTCATTCCTTGCTTGCAGAGAGATGAGTGGCATGGGGCGCAACGCTCAACAGACGCTCGACCATGCGCGGGTCCCGGTGCTCGGGCGCGGTCATCACCGCGGTGTCCAGGGCGCGGTCGCAACCGCAGGGGCAGGCACCGGCATGCCGGCCCAGACGCGTCACGGCTTCGGTCACCAAGCGCCGGGTCAGGTTGAAGGTGTCCGCCATGCGTTGCGCCACCAGGGTGGCGTTCACCGGCTCGTGGGATTCGTGCCAGCAGTCGAAATCGGTCGGAATGGCGATCATCGCGTAGCAAAGCTCGGCCTCGCGGGCCAGCTTGGCTTCGGGCATCGCGGTCATGCCGATCACCGTGCCACCCCACTGGCGGTACAGGTGGGACTCGGCGCGGGTGGAGAACTGCGGGCCTTCCATGACCACGTAGGTGCCGCCGTTGCGCGCCTGGATATCAGTGGCCTCGGCACTCTCGGCGAGCACGCCACGCATACGCGCGCAGGCCGGCTCGCCAAAGGGCACATGGCCGACCAGCCCGGGGCCGAAAAAGGTTTTTTCCCGCTGGATGGTGCGGTCGATGTACTGGTCGATCAGCACAAAGCTGCCGGGAGGCGCGTCGTGGGTCAGGCTGCCCACTGCGCTGACCGACAGCAATTGCGTGCAACCGACGCTGCGCAGCGCGGCGATGTTGGCCCGGGCATTGATCGAGGCCGGCGGAATCACATGCCCCACGCCATGCCGTTGGACAAAGGCCACGGGCACGCCATTGAGCGTGCCCAGGGTGAGCGGCGACGACGGCGTGCCGAAGGCGGTCGTGCATTCCACTTGCTGAATGTCCTGCAGGCCAGGCAGCTGTTGCAGGCCGCTGCCGCCGATGATGCCGATACGTTGAACGTGCTGGGTTGGAGTGGAATGGGTCACAGGCTACCTCTCGACTTCAGGGGGGACGGTTCGTGTTCGGTGCACACCAGGCGCTCATAGAGTTCGGACAGGGCCGTGGGCGCATTGCCGCGAGGCAACAGCAGCCCTTCGCTGGCGTTGCTGCTGTAGCGCGGTTCGTGGATTTTCAGGTGCCGGTCGATCGCCGGCAGGTAGTTCCAGCGCACGCCGGGGTACAGGGAATGCGCCAGGTGATAGGCGTCGGACGTCGGGGCGATGAATACCCGCACCAGCCAGCCGGAAACCCCGAAGTAATCGGTGGGCCGGCCCGCCAGGTATTCCAGCTCGCGGCGATTGCGCGCGGTGCCCTCGATGAACCAGCGGTGCTCGGTCAGCAGCGAGATCCAGGCAAACACCGGATAGGACGTCAGCAACGGCAGCAACCAGCCGAACAACACGCCTTTCCAGCCACCGAAGGCGTACAGCAACGCCGCCACCGCCGCCACGCTCAGGCACCGCACCAGGGTGGTCAGGCGTGAGTGGTTGAGCAGGCTGCTGCGCACCAGGGTGGTGAGATTGACCCAGGCCCCGCGGGGGGTCAGCGGGTACAGCAACAGCGCATAAAAACCACTGGGCGACAGACCCGCCACGTAGCCGCCGGCATGCACCCGGGCGCGGTTGGGATCGAGTTGCGGATGGTTGGGGTGGCGATGGTGTTCCAGGGTGTGGGTCTGGTGCCGGCTGCGCATGTCGCGCTTGAACATCGGGAACTGGTAGAACACGTTGCTCAGCCACCACTGCCAGGCATGGTGGCGACACAGGGCAAAGTGCACCGCGTTGTGTCCGAACTCCTGCAACGCGCGCATGCGCCCGCCGCTCCACAGCAGCACGGCCAGCCAGGCCAGCGGCGACGAGTAGATCGACGCCGCCTGCACCGCGGCGACTATATCCAGCCACGTCCAGATAAAAGGCAACGGCGCGAACCAGGTATCCAGCGGGCGGTAGTACTGCTCCCGCCGCCCCTCCAGGCGCGGTATCAGCTTGAGCAGGCGCAGCACCCGCTGCGCATCGCGGTAATAGAACGCCACCAGCGCGCGCAACAGCAGCGAAGCAGCGATCAGGCCCAACAGGACAATGTGCTCGGTGTCCATGATCAGGCCCCCTCGTGAACGACGGCGCGCCGCTCGTCACTGGCGTAATGGCCCAGCAGTTCGCCCAACCCACCGAAGACCGGGGCGTCGGCCTGCCGCAGGCGGTTGAGGTCCTGATGACCGGTGCTGACCAGCAGCGGCTGCCAGCCGACGGCCCGCGCCACGTCGTAGTCGTGCAGGGTGTCACCGATGAACAGGGTGCGCCCGGCCGGTGTGCCGAGCTTTTCCTGCAGCATCAGGGCCTCGGCGGTCTTGCTGGTGGCCTGGTTATGGCTCAGCCCCACGACATGCTCGAAATGCCCGAGCAGGCCCTTGGCTTCCAGGGTCTTGCGCAGCACGTCGCAATGCGAGGCGGACACGATGGAGACGCCGATACCGGCATTGCGCGCTGCCTCCAGCACCTCGAATACCCCAGCGTGCAGCGGGCACTGCGCGACATTCGTATCGAAATGCTCCAGGTAGTGCTCGACAATTCGCGCGAAGGGCGTGCGCTGCAGGTCGAACCCCAGGGAGGCGTAGAAATCGGCAATCGGAAAGTCGAACAGCGCACGGTAGCGCACGGCATCGATGGGCGGCACCGCATAGCGCTCGCCACAGCGATTGACCGCGCTGACCGCCAGGGCGATGTCGTCGATCAGGGTGCCGTTCCAGTCGAAGACCAGGTGTTCGATCCCCGAGAAGTGCAGTCGATCATCGATCATGGTCGGGTTTTCTCCGCAAGAAGGGCGTTGAGGGCGATACGCGAGGCGATCGCCGGTGTGTAGAGCTTGCTGGGCTCCATCACCAGGTTGGTCACGCCAATCTGGGTTTCCAGGGCCCGCCGATTGTTCGCCGAGACCTGGCCCAGGCCGGCGCCGTACCAATGATGGAAACGCGTGCGCCAACTGCGCTGGCCTACGGTTTCGGGAAAGCGGAAGTCTTCGGTGGTGGCCATGCTCCAGGCGCCATCGACCACTTCGCACAGGCGGCCCTGCAATTGGCGAAAGCCCTGGCCGCCCTGCAATACCTGGTCGATGTGGCGGTCGATGCAATCGGCCTCCAGCGCGCCGATGGTCATGCCCTGGCTGTACAGCGGGTTCATGCTGCTCAGGGCATCGCCGACCACCAGCAGCCCGGCCGGCCAGTGCTCGACCCGATCGAAGTGCGTGCGGCGACTGCCGGGCATCTTGAAGGTGTAGACCGGCGACAGCGGCTCGGCGTCGCGGATCACCTCATGGATATCCGGCACCGGCAGCGCCGCCAGCGCCTGTAGGAACTCCTGCGGATCGTTGCCGGGAAAGTGACCGAACCAGCCACCGGTGGTGACCATCCAGCGGTCGCCTTCGATCGGGCTGATCACCCCCATGGAACGCTGCAGCGGCGCCTTGGGCAGCACCAGCAGGACCTGCCATTGCTCGGCATAGGCCGGAAGGCGCCGGTAGATGCGCGACGCATAACCCAGCTCGGTCTTGACCACGCTGGTCTCGACCTCGCCGAAGCCGGCCTCTTTCAGCCACGTCGGCAAGCGCGTGCCACGCCCGCTGGCGTCGACCAGCAGGTCGCAGCGCAGCGTCCGCTCGCCGTGGCCATCGTCAACGGTCACCGCCTCGACCCGCCGGGAAGGATCGACCCCGGTGAACTCGATCTGCGTGACCCGGGTGCTCGACAGCACCTCGACGTTCAGCACGCCGAGCAGGGCCCGGCGCAGTTGGTTGTCGATCAGGCGCCGGCTGCAGTAATGGGCATAAATGCCACTGCGGTAACGGTTTTTCCAACGCCCTCCCTGGTACCACTTCACGTCGTGACCCAGGTCGGCCACTTGCGCACCGCCCTGCTCCAGAGCGCTCAGGGTGCCGGGGAAGATGCCTTCGATGATCTGCTTGCCGCGCAGCAGCAACAGGTGAACGTGGTGCTCCTGGGGCAGGCTCTGGCGCGGCCCGGTTTCGTCGAAGAAATCGCTCTTCTCGATCACCGTGACCCGCTGGAAACGCCGGGCCAGGACCGCGGCCGTCAGGCAGCCCGTCACGCTGCCGCCGATGACCACGGCATGGCGACCGCCCGTGGCGGTATCAGGCTGGGGAGTAGTCATTGAGCACCTTTGCAATGTAGGCCAGGTCGTCGCCCGCCAGGCCCGGGTGCAGCGGCACCGTGGTCAGCGAACGCAGCAACCGGGCGGCGTTGGGGCAATCGCGGCGGTACTGCGCCAGCAGCGGCAACTGGTACAGCGGCTGGTTGTCGTACTTGCCAATGTCCGAAGGGATGCCGTGACGCTGCTGGTAGTGCACCAGTTCACGTCCGTCGTGCCCCACCGCCTGCAACAGCAAGGCATAGGCGTTGGCCTCTCCACCGGGGGTCAGCGGCAGTTCGCGGATCGCCGGGTTGTCCAGTTGCTCCAGCAGCTGCCGGCGGTTGGCCTGGCGCTGGTGCAAGCGGCTTTCCAGCTGCCGCGAACGCGCCAGCCCGAGGGCGGCCTGCAGGCCGCCGAGCTTGAGGTTGATGCCCAGGGTTTCGCCGGTGAGGTTGCCGAACCGGGTGTAGGCGCGGATACGGCTGGCGCGCTCGTCGTCATCAGTCATGACGAAACCGCCCTCACCGGTGGACATGAATTTGCAGTCGTGGGTGCTGAAGCAGCTGATGTCGCCATGCTGCGCCAGCCAGCTGCCGTTCAGGCGCGTCAGGTGCGCATGGGCCAGGTCCTGGATCAGCGGGATGCCGGCCTGGCGCGTGGTGGCCCAGGTGGTATGCGAGGCAACCGGGTACCCCCACATCGGCACCTCGATCACCGCGCAGGTCCGCGGGCCGATGCAGCGTTGCAGGTCATCCGGGTCGAGCCCGAAGTTGTCCGGCGCCACATCGCAGAACACCGGGACCAGGCCCAGGGACAGGATCGGCAGGACGGTGCAGATCGGGCACGTGGGCGCGACTATCACTTCGTCCCCCGGCTGGAACCGCACGCCGGCCAGCGCCGCGGTGACCGAAGCGGCCCCCGACGACACGGCGATCACATGACGCACGCCGTACAACACGGCAAGCGCGGTCTCGTAGTCCTCGACGATCTGCGAGGTGCCGGTCAGCCCTGTCGCCAGGGCGCGTTGCAGCTCGGGCACATCGTCGGCGGTATCGTGGCCGCACTTGTCCGCGATGACCCGGGCCTGTTGAGCAAGGGCCTGGTTCATGGCGCCACCTTCCGGCCGACCATGTCCCACACCTCGGCATCGGCGAACACCCGGTCCACCATGCGCCGGAAGTTGGGGAACATCTTCAGCTCGGCGGTTTCCTGCCGGCTGAAGAAGCGCGCGTTTTCCACCTCGCGCTCCGGCGGGCAAGCCCGCAGGTCGGTGGCGGTGAGGTAGATCAGGTCCAGGTGGTAATGCGGCCCGCGCTTGTCATCGATGAATTCGCAGAGGATCCGGTAAGGCTGGTGCAACACAGTGACATCGGTCTCGGCATCGGCCAGTTCCAGGTCACGCTCGCCCAGCAGGGCGGCGTGAATCCCGGTTTCTTCGTAGATCTCGCGCAGCACCGCCACATCAGGGGTTTCCCCCTGTTCTATGTGGCCGCCCGGATACAGCCAGACCCCCAGCTTGCGGTGGTGCAGCAGGAGCATCTTGCGGTCGGGGTTCAACACGAACGCCGAGGCCGTGAAATGCCGGTCCAGGGTCGAACGATCAAGAACGTCCGTCATCATGCGGCCCCGTACTGGTTGATCCGTTCGGCCATGTAGTCCAGTTCGGCGCGGGTGATGTCCGGATGGACCGGGATGGTGGTCATGCTGGCCAGCAGCGCCTCGGCGTTGGGGCAGTCGTTGCGGTACTGGGCCAGCGCCGGGAACTCGTAGAGTGCCTTGCAGCCGTAGCGCTTGATGTCCGACGGGATGCCCGCCTCGTCCAGGTAATCGATGAAGGCCCGGTTGTCGGCGAAATGCAGCTCCAGGTTGAGGAAGTAGTAGTTGGTCCGTCCGCCCTCGATGATGACCTTTTCCCGCACCTTGCTGTGGTCGAGCTGCTGCAGGAAGTAGGTGGCATTGGCGCGGCGCTGCTCGATCTGCGCGGCCAGCGAGTCCAGGCGGTTGGCGCCCAGGGCGGCAGGCAGCGCGGCCAGCTTGTAGTTGAGGCCGAAGTCCTTGCCGTTGAGGTTGCCGAAGCGGCTGTAGTCGCGGCAACGCTGGGCCAGTTGGTCGTCGTCGGTGAGGATGAATCCGCCCTCGCCGGTGGCCAGCGGCTTGCGTTCGTGGGTGCTGAAGCACGACAGGTCGCCGTAGGCCGACAGCGGCCGGCCATTGAGGGTGCTGCCATGGGAATGCGCCAGGTCGAGGATCAGCTTGATCCCCAGCTCGCGGGTCAGGCCTTGCAGCTCATCGACTTCGGTGGGGTAGCCCCACATCGGAATATCGATGATCGCCCGGGTCCGCGGGGTGATGCGGGCCTTGATCGATTCCGGGTCGGCGCCGAAACCGTGACGGCGGGTGTCGACGAAGATCGGGTTGGCGCCCGCGGCGATGATCGGATAGATGGTGCACAGCGGGCAGCTCGGCGTCAGCAGGACGTCGTCGCCGGGACCGACGCCGGCGGCGTAGATCGCCACGCTCAGGGCCGCGCCACCCGAGGAGACCGCGATCGCATGCCGCGCCTCGAACCAGGCTGCCAGCTTGACCTCGTATTCGCCCACCACATCGCTGGTGCCGGACAGCGGCCGTTCCAGGGTGTTCTGCAAGGTCAACAGATCGTCGGCGTACACCGGACGGTATTTGTCGGAAACGGAGATGCGGGCGGCGCTGGAGAGATTAGAGGACATTGGTCTGGGCTCCGAGAAAGGCTGGGGACTTGGCGGCATGGGTGGAGTGGAGGGCAAGCACGGGGGCGACATCGGCGCGGGCGCTGTCGGCATGACAGATCTGCTCGATCACCCGGAAGGTCGGCAGCAGGCTCTCGAAGCTGGCCTCGTAAGGCGTACGGTTGCGCACCGCGTCGAAGAACTTCTCCAGTTCGCCGAAATAACCGCTGCGCTCATAACCCGAATCCAGCGGCCCTGGCTGCCACGCGCCGCGCCAGCGCTTGGCGGTGCCGGTTGCCCCGGTGCCATGCACCGGTTCGTGCAGGGTGATGTTCCACAGGTTGTTGAGCTCGACCATCATCGAATTGGAGCTGACGATCTTCATGTCGAATTCGAAGTACGGGAACATCGTCCCGCTCAGCAGGCTGACCGTCGCGCCGGAGCTGAAACCGAGCTCCAGGCTCACCAGCAGCGAGTCCTCGTGGCGCTGGACCCGGGATTCGATATCGCGCAATTCGCCGCCGCCGAAGGTCACGCCAAGGTCGATGGTGTGAATCGCCTGGGCCAGCAGGAACGAACGCAGCGTGGAATCCAGCCCCCACAGCGGCGCGGTGGGTTTGCTCGCATAGTGGTTGAGCTGGATGTGCACGACCTTGCCGAACTGCTCGGTGCGCGTCATATCGCGCAGCTGGCGCATGGGCTTGGCATATTTGAAGTTCATGCCCACACCGGTGACGACCTGGGCCTGGCGCGCCGCGCCGATCAGGTATTCGAGCTCGGCGAGGGTGAAGCACGGCGGCTTCTCGACGAAGACATGCACGCCCTTGGCCATTGCCTTGATCGCCAGGTCCCGGTGCGCCTGGGGCGGACACGCCATGACCACCGCATCCAGCGCAGCGGTATCGAGCATCTCATCGAAGTCGTCGGTGATCGCGACCTCGGAAATGAAACGGTGAATCTGTCCGGCGCGGGTCAGGTCGCTGTCGCACACGGCGACGATGCGAATATCCGGCATTTGCAGAAGCGTGGGCAGCAGGTTTTCTTGCATCTGCGCGCCGAGGCCGACGATGCCAACTCTGAGTACAGTCATAACCATCTCCATCCTGGAAAAGTGGGTACTGCGTCATAAAAAGGTTGGACGAACGACTACACGGGATCCGCCTCGGGTCACCTGCGGGGTGAGCCGATCCGGTCCGACATTCGCTTCAATCGAGGCAGGATTGCCTCAGAACAACGGATCACCTTTACAGAGTCCGTTCGGGCTGTTGCCCAGGGTCACCCGGGTGGAACACTCGGATGTTTCTCGCCACACGCCGACACCCGGCTGATGCCGAGGAGTCATAGAAGCGCGATGGGCAGAAGGGATAGCGCCGCGAAGGCAATAGGAAGGAGGGGAACCAGGTCGAATCGAACGCCGGTGGCAATGAGCAACCTGGCCGAAAACCTGGATCGAAGAATTGTGGCTTCGTTTAAAAACGGAACAACGACCGAAATGCCGATACGCATGCATGGCTGAATCATCCTTGAAGCGCTGTTTCTATCCCTTGTTATGCAGGGGCTCCGGTTCCGTGAGCCCTTGCTTTGCACACACCTCATCAATGTGTGGCTTGGATGTATAGATCAGGCTTTTTAGGAGCGCAAATCAGTTGCTATATCGTTTCATCATATTGTTTTGAATAATCCGGACATAAGGCAACGGGCCATATAGGCCCGTTGTCAAAGCGCCGACCGGGCCGAAAAATCAGCGGCGGCACACGGATCATGCTCGACACCGACGGTGTTGCCGGGGTGCCGCTGCAAAATGGTGAAACCCGCACCAACGCCATGGGGGTGGCGGTACTGCCTACCTTCAACAGCTATTACCGAACCGATGTCCAGATCGACCTCAATCGCCTGCCCGATGACATGGACGCGAGCAAGTCGGTCACCGAAACCACCTTGACTGAAGGCGCCATTGGTTATCGCAAACCCACCGTGATTCAGGGCAAAAAGGCACTGGTTAGCCAAGAGCGGGACGATTGCCGGCTTCGCTCTCTTCGTTGACAGCCCTCAGGGTCATCCTAGCCCGTCGGTTACGACTCCCTGATGATGTTGGCTTGCAAACTCAGCGTGTTGACTTCAGATACCAAACAAGCCCCTCAACTATCACCCGGCATCGCTTGTGCCTCTCGCAGTTCGGTCGCTATTTCATTCAAGTCATCCTGCTTTTCCTGCAGTTTCCTTCGAACCTCGGCAATCTTTTTGGGGCTGCCCGTAGCTTGAGCTTCGCGTAGTTTGATCTGGGCTTCTCGCACGTCGTCCTGTTTATCGTGCAGTTTGCTTTCGAGTTTCACTACTCTCTTCTCCACACTCGTGATCTGACTGACGTAGCTGTGGTCGACACAATAGGCGTTTGTTCTACTCAGTGCCCTTTTCAGTCCTGCCACGCGGTTGGTATTGCCGTACTTCTCCGCTTGCAGGATCTGATATTCAATGGCAGCACGTTTATGTGCGCAATCAGCAGAGGCCGGAGTAGAGAATACTGCCCCCAAGATGAGTACTAACGGAAATACAGAGGTTGTCAGATTTTTCATAATTGAAGTCCTTAACTAAAACTCAAAAAATAGGGAAATTGTCCCACCTTCCGTTTATTTGGTGCGCTCAGGTATACCTACAGATCCGCCTCCACCCAAGCTGTCTCAGCCAGGAGCGGCGCGGCTTTGACGCAGATGCTGGAGCACTACCAACAGCTCAAAATCATGACCTTAGAGTCTTCGGTGAGGGAAATCGGCAATGATCGCGATCGAACAGGTTTGGGTTGTTCTGTCGACTGGAACATCACACGGGCCTCTTTCTGCAAAAGCCGTTCAGGGTTGATGAGTCAATGTAGTAATCAACTAAACTCGAACACTACATTAAGCTTTTCTCGGCCACAGCGAGCGCCCGTCAGCTGTTTGTTAATAGGGGTACCGTCCGAAGGATGCCAGTTCCACGCACACGCTTAAACAAGTGTCCTTCATGTTTCCCTCGCCCCACAGCCCCTGAAATATATCACTGCTCCTTTTGAACAATTATTGGAACCGCAAGCGCAGAGAAGCTTAACGACACTGTTTATCATCAAGAATTCCCACTACCTATCCAATTCAAGATACAACTCGCCGCCTTCCAAGACATTTCTTGTTAATCCTGCTCATCTCGCCTCTTAGAATTTCCCGGCGCTGAAACATTGCGTCATTGCCTGATATAAACCTGCACGGAAGTTCTGTCTCCATGAAAGCAATCAAGTTCCTGATGTTCGCCTCCGCCGCCTGCGTACTGAGCAGCAATGCTATGGCCGCCGACGGCACTATCAACTTCACCGGCGAGATCACCGCCGCATCCTGCGTGGCCTCAGCGGGTGCCGGCTCCTCCGTTGGCGGTACCAAGGGCCAGCAGATCGTCGATGTGAACCTGGGCAAGGTCAGCATGGACACACTGGCTGGTTCGAGCGAATCGGGCCTCGCCGCCGGCACCTCGATCAACCTGAACCTGGATTGCGGCAACACCGCCGCCGGCCTGACCACCGTCAAGTTCGGCTTCGACCCGATGTCCGGCTCGGGCGTCGATCCGAAGAACAACAGCCTGCTGAAAATTACCGGCACCGCCACCGGTGTGGGGATCGGCATGTATGACGAGAACAGCAAGCTGATCAACCTGTCGGCGAACGAAGCCTATAGCGCGCCACTGACCGTCGCCGGCGAAGGCGCAGAAGCCAAATACTCCGCCGCTCTAAACATGCGTGCCTCCTACGTCGCCAACGGCGACGTGCTTATGCCGGGCACCGCCAACGGCACCCTGCCGTTCACTCTTACTTACGAGTAAGCCGCTGCAGTGGGGGCGCATCACGCCCCCGCGTTTTTCTATTCGTTCCTCTGACTTTTTCCGAGCCAGCAATGAAACCTGGATTCCTTTTCCGCCTCTGCACGCTGCTGACGCTGTCCATGATCGCTGGGACCTGCCTGGCCGGCATCCAGGTCGGCGGTACTCGCATCATCTTTCCCGCCAGCGACCATGAGGCGTCCATGCAGGTCAGTAACCTGGGTACCGAGGACATCATGATCCAGTCGTGGATAGAAGCCGAACCGGGCCGTGCTGAGATAGATGTGCCCTTCGCCGTTACGCCTTCACTGGCGCGACTGGGCCACCGCAAACAACAGACGCTGCGCATTTTTTACCAAGGCAAGGGCCTCGCGCAGGATCGTGAATCGGTGGTCTGGTTGAGCATTCAGGAGATCCCGCAGATCTCCGAAGCCAGCAACAACCTGCAGGTCGCGTTCCGGCAGCGGCTCAAGTTGTTCTACCGACCCAACGGCCTTCCCGGTAGCGCAGACGAGGCAGCGAACCAACTGAAGTGGAACCTGCTCAAGACTGACGGTGCGCCGATGGTGTTGGCCACCAACGATTCCGCCTTCCACGTCTCGCTGGCCCAGGTCCGCGTCATTGCCGGCGAGAAGGAATACCCAGTTGAGTCCGCCATGGTCGGCCCGCGGGACACTCGCAGAATGATTATCAAGGGACTTCCCGCCGGCTTCAGTGGCGCTGCAAAGATTCGCTGGGAGTCGATCAACGACTACGGCGCCCTGAACAGGCACGACGCTCCACTCCAGTTCTGACGCCCTCTCCACGCTCACCTCCGTACAACTCTTGCGCACGCTGAGTTCTCAGCTCGCGTTCCTATGCGCACAGGAAAGTGCTGTTCATGAACATGAATGAATACAAGAAGAGGCCTGAAAAGAAGCGAACCTGGAAGTGTTCGAGTACCGGAATTCCTCTCCTCACCGCGGCCAGCCTGCTGGGCGCTACTTCGGTATCCGCCGCGCAATTCAACCCCATGTTCCTGCAGAACAAGGGCGCCGATATCGATCTGCGCTACTTCGAACAGAACAATGGTGTTGTTCCAGGCAAGTACAGCGTAGACCTGTACCTGAACCAGCGTTTGGAACGTCGTGAGGAAATCAGCTTTCGCGCCGACGACGAGGGTGGCTCCAACGACGCTCAGCCGGTCCTGAGCCTGAGCCTGCTGCGCGAAATCGGCGTGGACGTCGAGCGCCTTAAGCGCGAAGGCATTGTTTCGTCCGACAGTGCGGACAACGACCCGGTGATCCTGCTGCGCATCGAGGGTGCGTCCATAGAAATGGACGCCTCCCGACTCGCGCTGTACGTAAGCGTGCCACAAGCGTACATAAAGCGCCGTTCGCGCGGCTACGTCGATCCCTCCCTGTGGGACGACGGCGTGACTGCCGCTTTCACTAACTACCAGCTGAACTTCAACCGCAACCGCGGCGATGGCTTCAAGAGCGACTATGCCTACCTGGGCCTGCGCAACGGCTTCAACATTGGCCAGTGGCGCTTTCGCAACGACTCGTCGATCAGCCAGAGCACCGGTCTGTCGCGTCACTTCTCCAGCAACCGGACCTACCTGGAGCATGACGTCACCGTGCTGAAAGGACGCTTCGCTATCGGTCAGCTCTACACCAACGGAGATATCTTCGATAGCAGTCGCTTCCGGGGTCTGCAGTTGGCGTCGGACATCGGCATGTTGCCGGATAACGAATCTGGCTACGCACCGATGGTGCGCGGTATCGCGGAAACCAATGCCACGGTAGAAGTTCGCCAGAACGGCTACGTCATCTACTCGACGACCGTGTCGCCCGGCGCCTTCGAGATCCGCGATATCTATCCCAGTGGTTCCAATGGCGATCTGGAAATCACGATCATCGAATCGGATGGCCGTGAGCGCAAGTTCACCCAGGCCTATTCCTACCTGCCGGTGATGGTGCGTCGCGGGACCTTCCAGTACAACCTGTCACTGGGTCGCTACGACAACGAAGGGAAGAAAAATCCAAGCCTTTGGCAGGGCACGGCGGTCTACGGAGCCAGCGACAACCTCACCACCTACGGCGGCCTGCTCGGGGCCGACGGATACAACGCCGTCAACCTGGGTCTGGGCCTTAACACGCCGGTAGGCGGTATGTCGCTGGACGTGACCAACAGCGATTCGCGCCCGGACCATGGCAAGGCCAGCACTGGGCAGAGTGCGCGGTTCCTCTACTCCAAGACGCTCAACAGCACTAACACGACTTTCACCATGGTCGGATACCGCTATTCCACTTCCGGCTATCGCACACTCAGCGAGCACATTCAGGAAATGACCGAGGTCGATCGCCAGAGCTTCATCAGCGTCAGGCCCAAGAACCGCCTCGACCTGAGCATCAACCAGACCGTGTACAACAACGACTCGGTGTTTCTTAGCCTCGGTGAAACCACCTACTGGAACCGCAGCGGCAATACCCGCCGTATTCAGTTGGGCTACAGCGGCAATATTGGCGAGGTCAGCTACAACATTTCCGCGTCACGCACCCAGAGCGCCGGGCGTTCGAAAGGCTCGGACAACCAAGTGGCGCTTTCGGCGAGCATTCCGTTCGGCTCCCGCTCGCTCTCGCAGCGCGTGTACAGCAGCTACACGACCGCAGGCAAAGGTGACGACAACCTGCTGGCGGGAGTCTCCGGCTACCTGAACGATGCCAGCACCCTGTCCTACTCGGCACAGGCCGGCCAGGCCGGCAGCGATCGCTCGGGAAGCGTAGGCCTGGGCTGGGATGCGCCCTCGGTCAAGCTCGCCGGCAACTATGCGAAATCCGGTTCATCCCGCCACCTGGACCTGACAGCTACCGGCTCAGTGGTCGCCCACAGCGGAGGGATCACCTTCGGTCAGCCCGTGGGCGAAACCTTCGCCCTGGTCGAGGTACCAGGCGTCAAAGGTGCCAGTCTGGAAGGCGCAACGGCGCGCACCAATGGCGCCGGCTACACCATCGAAGGCTACGTGCAGCCTTACCGCTACAACGACCTCAGCCTCAACACCCAGACCCTGGGAACGGACGTGGATGTCAGCGAGACCTCGACGCGGGTCGTGCCCCGCCGGGGTGCCGTGGTCAAGGCGCGCTTCGACGCCTCCTCCGGACGACGCGTGCAATTCGACCTACTGCAGGCCAATGGCACGCGGATTCCCTTTGGCGCGCAGCTGTTCGACGGACAGAAACTGCTAGCCGTGGTGGACAACCAGTCCCGAGCGCTGGTGTTCGGCGTTACCGAGAAAGGCCAGTTGCAGGTGCGCTGGGCGGGGGGCAGTTGCAGCCTTCCCTATACATTACCTGAGCGCGATGCGTCCCTGGTGTACGACCAGGTGAACGCGGCATGCGTCGCTCAGCCGGCAACGGAGTCCTGAAATGAAAATGAAGCTTCTAGCCCTGGCGGCGACCTGCGCCGTGCTGGGTTCAAACTTGGCACAGGCGGCCAATCCGGGTGGGTGCAGATGGGGTCCGAATAGCAACGGTGTTGGCGACCAGAAAAGATACTTCACGATGACTGCACCGAGCCAGTTGGACCTGCAGAGCGTGGCTATCGGCGGTGTCATGGCTAGTCCACGTAAGACGATCATCCATAACGAAATGTTGCAAATAAAATGCCCTTATCCGGCCGTACAGGCCTACCGGGGCGAATATTACGTTTCCGGCGCTGAACTGGCGGACGGGTTCACCGATGTGTACAAGACCGGCATTCCTGGTGTCGGCGTGCGTTTCATGAGTAGCATCAGCGGCACCGTTGGCAGCCTGCCGCGGATCGACACCTATATGAACAGCGACAACATGTACATCAACGTGATCAGTGACGTGCAGCTCGAATTCATCCGTACCGCGCGGGACGTCGCCCAGGGTATGGCGTCGATGAACTTCACCATCGAACAGGACATTAACGGCTGGAGTGCGGCGCAGATTAAGGTCGGAGGCAGCACCAATCTGGAAACCCGCAGCTACTTCTCCGGCTGCGCAGGCGTCGAGAAGCTCACTATTCCCCTCGGGAAGGTTTCCATCGGGGAAATCGGCAAACAGCAGAAGCAGTTCAATCTCGACGTGCTATGTTCCGGGCTGCCAGCGGGCACAAAGATTCCTGTACGAGTCTATTTCGAAGGTAGCTCCGATGGACCGGGGCGCCTGAACCTTGATGCAGGGGGAGCGAAAGGCGTGGAGATCGCACTTAAAGATGGCAAAGGCGCCCCGCTGCCTTTCTCCAAGGGCAGCGCCCTTGCCATGGACTGGATCAACAGCCAACCCGGCGGCGAGCTTTATCGCCTGTCCGTCAGTGCTGGCTATGCCCATAAGAACGTACAGACCGTTGAAGCCGGTCAGGCGAACGGGACGCTGAACTACATTATCGATTACGACTGATCCAAGTGGGAGGCGGTGGGGCCGGGGTTGAAAATCCCGGCCTTTTCGTTTCAGAAGGGTTGGTGCGACCGCTTCAACCATGTGCCCAGCGAATCTACCGGCATGGGCTCAGCGCAGAGATAACCTTGGCCAAAACAGGCACCCAATTGCATCAGTAGCGAACGCTGCGACTGGGTCTCGATTCCTTCCACAATCAATTGCATCCCCAAGTCCTCAGCCAGGAACAGCGCATGCCGAACGATAGCTCGCGCGCGCGGCGAACTTTCTAGCTGGGCCGTGAATTCCCTCGCCAGCTTGATCTCATCGAATGGCAGTTGGTTGAGACGCCACAGCGAGGAGTAACCCGTGCCGAAATCATCCATCGACAGGCGTACACCAAGTTCCTTCAGGCACACAAGGCGCTGCTGAACAGCGGGCGAGACGCTGGTGAATGCATCCTCGGTAATTTCCAGTGTCACCGACGACAACGGCAGCGGATGCTGCTGCAGTCGTGCAGCCAACTGATCGACCAGCGAATCGCTGGCAAGCTGATGCAGACTGAGGTTGAAAGCGAAACTCAGTTCGCGACCTTGCCGATGTAGTTCGACCTGACAGGCCAGGCCCTGTGCTAGAAGACTACTCAGTAGTTCATCGAGCAACTGCTCACGGGTCATCAGGTAGATGAACGCTGCCGGAGTCATGAGGCCGCGCTGGGAATGCCAGCGTGCGAGGACTTCCACACCCTGCACCGCCTGGCTCTGCAGGTCGAACTTGGGCTGCACGTAAGCCTGGAACTCGCCGCGTCGCAGTCCCCTGCGGATATCGATGGCATCAGGCTCCTGTGCCGCAGCAGCGAGCCGGGGAGAACGTCGGCTTTCGCCGTCGGAAAACTGGGTGGAGAGTGCGATGGACATGTTGGGAACCCTGGTTCAAATCACCCGCAAAGCCTATGCGAATGACCTTTCCCACCCTCAAAGACGCATCTGCAAAGTGACTGAGACGGTTCTCGATTAGAGCCAAGAATCTTCTGGGGTCACGCCATCTGTAGGGACCGGTCGATCTGCTCCAGGGCATTGAGCAGCACTTGGGCCGCCTCGTTCAGCTCCTGGGTGAGCCCGTCGACGCACAGTTCCTCGACCTCGACACACCGCTCCAGCAGCGCCTGGTGATTGAGCAAGTAGGCTGTGCCCTTGAGCTTGTGGGCAATGCTCCGCAGCGCGGGCACATCTCCGTCGTCCAGCGCTTGGCGCAGCGCAGCGCTTTCACCCTGGTTGCTCGCCACTACCTGGCCAACCATCGAGGCGCGGATGTCATGGGTCCAAGACGGCCCGTCGGGTGCGTGGATCTGCTCGGCGCCAAACTTGGGAATCAGGCGGTTGAGTATCACCAGGTTGGTCGGTTTCACCAGCGCATGATCCATTCCCGCATCGTGGCATTGCCCCAGACTCTCACGTTGCGCATCCGCCGTGAGACCGATGATCAGGCAGGGCCTGGTGCCTTGCAGACCTTCCAAGCGACGGATCGCCCGGGTCATTTCCAGCCCGTCCATTTCCGGCATGTTGCAGTCTGTGATGACGATGTCGACCGCATGCTCGTTCCACAGGGAGAGTCCCTCCAAGCCGTTGCAGGCGGTCAACGTGCGATGCCCCAGGTAACCGATCTGCTGGACAAGCAGATACTGGCTCGGCAGGTGGTCCTCGACGACCAGGACCGTCAGCGGTTCATCGATCTTCATCGTATTGCCCGAACTTTCGGGCAATACGATGGAGTCGACCTTCACTCGTTCCAGGGAGACTGCGAAGCTCATTCGCGTACCGCTGCCCTCCTCGCTCTCCACTTCCAGACCGCTGCCCATCAGCACGCACAGAGACTGGCTGATCGCAAGGCCCAGACCCGCGCCGGCATTAGGATTACCCACTGCGCCATCGACGACGTAGAAGGGCTTGAACAGCTGATCCAGCTGCGCGGCGGGAATGCCTGCACCACTGTCGGTCACGCTGATTCGCAAGCTCAATGTCGCATCCCCGGCCTCAACTACCGAACAGCTCAGGTCGACGCCGCCATGCTCGGTGAATTTGATCGCGTTACTTAACAGATTGGAAACAATCTGCTTGACCTTCACCGCGTCCACCCAGACCAGCTCGGTAGCCCGCGCGTCTATATCCAGGGTCAGCCGTAACTGCTTCTGCCTTGCCAGCCCCGAGAACACATTACCCACACACTCCAGCAACTCGCTGATGCGCGCCGGCTCAGGTATCAGCGTCAGATTTCCCGACTCGATGCGGGAAATGTCCAGGATATCGCCGATCAAGGCGAGCAGGCCGATGGCCGACTCGTAGGCGATATGCACCGACTGCCGATTCAGTTCGGTTTCGCTGCGGCGTGTCAGCACCAGCTCCAACATACCGATGATGGCGTTGAGCGGGGTGCGGATTTCGTGGCTCATGGTGGCAAGAAACACTGTCTTGGCGCGGTTCGCACCGTCCGCCGACTCCTTCGCCTGCTGCAGCTCATCAAGCAGCAACTGGCGTTGTTCCAGCTCCGAGCGTTTGCATTGAATACGTCGACGCTGGACGACTATCAGCACACCGGCGACCAACAGCAACACGCCGAGCAGCCCCACGGAACGCCAGATTAAGGACGCGACGCCCTCCCAGTACTTGTCGTCGTTGGCCGAGTTGGCCCGCCAACGGCCGGCGAGCCGCAGGTACTCGCGTGGGGTGATCTCCAGCAGCGCCTCGTTCAGGATGGCAACCAGCTGCCCCTGGTCCTTCGCCGCGCTGAACACGATCCGCACAACTAGGCCGTTGAAGATTCCGCCGACCTTCAAGCTACTCTCGTACTTGTAGGACAGGTAGTAACGCCCCAGGTTGGCAGGGGCCAGGACTATGTCGGCATCGCCATCGCGCACCAGATTGAAGGCCTCGCCCATGGTCTCGGTTTTCCTGAACACCAGGTTCGGATACAGGGCGCTAAACTGACGGGGATCGAGGTAGCCGTTGGCGACCACTACCGTTGCGCGAGTCTGTGCATCGAGCGTCATCGGCTGCGCATCCTGGCGCTGCACAAACAGGTAGGGGGCCGTGACCAGCGCGCTGGTATGCAGGTAAGGCCGATCGAGAAAGGCTGTTTCAGGGAGGATGCTCAAGCTCGCCGCACCTCGGTCGAGCAAGGCACCGGCCTTGCTCAACGAGCTGACGCGATCGATCTCGAAGTGCAGTCCGGTCTTGCGCCGAATGATGTCCAGCACGTCCGAAGCTATGCCGCTGAAGCGTCCTCGATTGTTGAAAAATGCGTAGGGGGCAATGTCCTCGCTGACTGCCAGGCGCACGGTACCGGCGTTCTCAAGCCACGCTCTCTGATCTGCACTGAGACGGCTGCGGAAGTCATCGGGCCAGCACTCTTCGGTATCGCCCCAGATGTACTGCGCATCGATCTTCTGGCATCGGTTCAGCCCCCCCAGAGCACGCCTGAGTATGCCTTCAAGCACCCGATTGCCTGGCATCAGGCCGAAACCGACCTGAACCTCGGGCAACTTAACGCTCTGGTTGACCACCAGCTGGTTGCTGAACAGCTGGCTTGAGAGGAAGTGGGTGGAAAGCTCGTCGCCGAGAAACACGTCATTCTCGCCGGTCAGCACCGACGCCATCGCCTGCAACGCTGACGGGTAGCGCTGAAACCGGCCGTCACCACCGGCACTGCGAAAAAGCTCCAGCATCATGCCGTTTGCGACGGCGATGCGCGTCTGGCCATCAGTCGTACTGTATTCGCGGAGGTCTCCACTTTCTGAGAACAGCGACAGCTCGGTCAGGGCATAGGCCGGGCTCAGGACCAGACCGTAGTTAGAGGCCATCAGCGGATTGATGTTGCTGACCATGTCAATGCGCCCATCGCGCAATGCGTCATACATGGCCTCGCGAGTCTGGAACGAGTGCACATGAATCGGCGTACCCAGTTCCCGCTGTAAGGCCACAATGTAATCAGCCAGGAGGCCTTCCAAGCGCTGGCCCCCGACAAAGATCCGCAGCGGTGGAAGCGGATCCTTCAGAACACCAACCATCAGGGAGGGTTTCTGCGCCAGCCACTGCTGTTCGGATACGGACAGCGTTACCTTCAGATCTTCGAGCGATTGCCGGGCGAACGGCAGCAGTTCGTACTCTTGCGCCATGCCGCTGCGCCAGCAAAATAGCAGGATTAGCACCGTCAGGCAGCGCAGCAGGCACGAATGGCTCATTGTCGGCTCAGACCAACTCGTGCCGGCGCGCGATATCGGCCAGCTCGATCACTGAGACCACCCCCAGCTTGGTCTGAATATTCACCTTGTGCCCGCTGACAGTCTTACGGCTAAGGCTCAGCCGGGCAGCGATCTCGCTGTTGGAAAAACCCTCGGCCAACAGCTTGAGTACCTGCAGTTCGCGATCAGTGAGGTCTTCCAAGTCCCCCGTCGACTCCGGCTTGCCGAGCAGCGTCATACAGTCCTTCGGGAAGAACACATAGCCCTCGGCAACCGTTTCGATTGCCTTGATCAGCTTGCTGATCGATTCGCTTTTACTGACGAAGCCACTGGCGCCGGCATGCAGGCAGCGTACTGCGTAGTTCTCCTTTGCCTGGGAGGTGAACACTAGCACGCGGGTATCGAGCTTCTCGCGGGTGATGCGCTTGAGCACGGTGAGGCCGTCAAGTTTCTCCAGGCCGATATCGAGGATGACCACGTCTGGTGCCAACGTCTGGATCATGCGCAACGCATCCACGCCATCGGCTGTCTCGCCAACGGCCTCGAAGCCGATAGATACAAGGGCCTGGCGGATTGCCTGGCAGACTAAGGGGTGATCATCGACGATTAGGGCTTTCATACTCATACAACCACCGGAGTCAAAAAGGCTTGAACACTTTGAAAAGTGGCAACAGCAATCTGGATGCGTCTCAACGTTGCGCTTACCGGTATGGTCTATCGGATTCGTTTTGACTGGGCGGCTTCTCCTGTTGCGCGGCTGGATGATTCTGCCGCCCGAACGCCCCGGTTAGCGTCAAGACAGGTCCGGATATACCTCCAGACACTTCTTGAGTTTTGAGTCAGGCGCAAGAAATTGTGAGTCTCCAAGACCTCCACTTCCCGCTTGCGCATCTTGGTGACGAAGTCGAAGTGATCGTGCTAGGCCTGACTCACCCTGATCACATCGTCGAACAGCAGTTCGTTGTAGTTGCTGGGCGTAGGCCGCTGGTGGGATAGGGCTGGCGGAAACGCCACCACCTTGTGCAATTTGCCGGTTTCGGAAGGGTGCCTAACTTGGTTATTTCCGTACTGATGGATACTTCCAATATTCCTCGCGATAGTCGAACTCCTCTTAAGAAATCAAGGTTTTCAAGTATTAAACTCGGTATTTTGGAAAAGCGACATGACATGCATCAAAGACGAATTGAGCCTTTTGCCCGCGTAGACAGTCGGCCTATGGCCAGGACGGTGAGAGGATCAAATGGACAGCATCCAGGCCATCCCATATGCGCAGTGATTTTACGTAGGTCCATCGAGCTTCAGCTGGACCTGGAAAGGCTCTCGAACAACTCGACGGTCAGATTTCTCCAATTCAAATGGAGATTTCGCTCGATGTACGAATGCAAGGATTCGTCAGGTTGATTCGTACAATCATGAGGACATGTAGCCACCCTGACGCCTACCGGTGAGCAAGGTAAGGACTCGCCAATGCCTGCAGAGGAGCAAATCCTCCTCTGCGACAGTTTTTATTGTCTAAAACCAACCATTGATCTTAAACAATTAAGTCAGTCTCGTCGGCTAGCGTAGATTGGCGTCTGTAGGCTGCCACTTTGAGTTTTAAAGTCAGTCTCGCGAGGCCGCCAACGTGGGCTTGCGCCTCGCAAAAATAATTAAGTCAGTCTCGCTTGAAGAAAAGGCGTCCGAGGGACCAGAGGCTGAACAGACATTTCAAAATCAGCAATAATCGCCTACCGCTACCAAGGAATGCGTAGACCATGGCACGAAAAACCACCTCTGTTACACCTCCGCAGCCGAAGCTGAGACTGACATCTCAAGAGATCGATCGTGGCCTAGTTCGGCTATCTGAACGAATTGCAGAGCTTCGCGCTTTTGACCTCAATACCGTCCGGGATGGGAATACACCCGAGCTGAAGGCTTTGGAGGTTGCCATCAAGGATAGTCTGACCAGATGCTTCGGGGAGGACACCAGCGCCTATCGCACCTACGCTGCCGCGACTGACCTCACGTATTACCCGATGATGATCACTAGCGGACAGCGGATCGATTACCACTCGCCAATTCAACGCCGGGTGCTGAACTCTATTGCTTTGCTGGAGCAAGCACAGAAAAGCTTGAAGGAGGACTTGGCAGATCTCCCAGTATCGGAGGGTGTCGAGACCGCCTCGGCCCATGAAATTAAAGCTGTGCATTCAGATCGAGTATTTGTGGTTCACGGCCATGACGAGGGAGCTAGAGAGTCGGTGGCTCGATTCCTTGAGAAACTCGGTCTTGAGCCCATCATTCTCCACGAACAGGCAAATCGTGGTCGGACCGTAATCGAAAAAATTGAAGGGCATCGAGACGTAGGATTTGCAGTGGTGCTGCTCACACCTGACGACCAAGGCTGCGTGAAGGGCGGACAATTGGAGCCTCGTGCCAGGCAGAACGTCCTGTTGGAGCTTGGCTATTTCCTAGGCTACCTAGGTCGTGACAGGGTCTGTGCACTGAAGCGTGGTCAAGTCGAAATTCCAAGCGACTTCGCAGGCGTGGTTTGGACTTCGATGAACGATGAGGGCTGGAAGCAAGCCCTGAGTCGGGAGCTCCAGGACGCTGGGTACGAAATTGATTGGAATAAGGTGATGCGCAGCTAGGCAGGCCGGGTTAACGCCCTGGCCTAAGCCTTGCTGACAAAGGTGGCCATGGCGTGTAGCCTATGGTGGTTGGCTCCGAGACTTCGTTGGCAAATTGCCTCCCCTTGGAGACGCGTGAGAGCCCGCCCCGAAAGCGGGCTTTTTCGTATCTGCCAGCAGAAGTACCGATCAGGCGATCCCAAACTTCCGGCATACAGCTTCTTCCTCGACCCGAGCGCGCCTTGTCCCCAGGCACAACTCATTGAGCTCTGCCATTCTTTGAGTGTTTCGGCGACTTTGGCCTCCAGAGCTTCTATTGACACACCGTGCCCAAGTACGAATTTCTCCGAGAGCGCTGAAGTCTCCTTCAACAGCCGCCCAGCCTCATCCGAGATGGATTCCAGCTTTCTGTGAAGACCAACGTAGGCAGCGTCGTCATCCAGGGCTTTCTTGCTATCTGTGTTGGAAGCCATGCACCAACCAGTTGCGGTCCTTTAGCAAGAACTGGAATCGCACCAGCACGTCTTGCGGAAGGTGTTCACTTTTGGACAGCTGTGAAATGCTGCTTCCGAAACTTTTGTTCTGCGCGTCGACTACAAGGAGGTTGCCTTCCTCCTCCCCCATCTGCGGTATGGCTTGCTCAGGCGGCGGGGCGTTCGAAGCTACCGAGGTAACGCTGCGTATTACCTGTGACGTACTCGCTCATCGTGCGATTTATCAGGTTTTCAATATTAAGGATCTTGGCAGCATCCTCCGTGATGAATCCGAATGGAATAGGCACCGGAGACAACGTCGGTAAAACCAAGTGGTAAATCACGACCGCGCATTTTCCGTGAATGACCATCGCCTCAAGTGGCGCCAGTTGCTCTGACTCAACAAAGCCGCACAGAAGCAGTCTGGCATTGTTGCAGTCGCCTTTTGCGCGCTTGATCGCCGGCCAATCATCGCTGGCAGAAACTGGGATCAAAATCTTAGCGTCGAAAACCGGTTTTCCATCACTCCCGCCTCCCTTGCTTTTTGTTTTTGAGAGATCAGAAAATGCACTGCAAAGCTGAGCATGCCTGGCCGAGCGTCCCCAGAGTTCATGTGAGGCCGGAGCCAGCCAGGAGAGGCTAATCGGGGCGGCTTGCGGTTCACTCTGAAGCGCTTTCTGATATTTGCGCAGCACTGAAAAAACTCTATCCCAGTTTTGCTGCAACTGAAGAGATCCAAAAAGTCGCAGTCCGGAAGATTCTCTAACCCGCGCAACGGCACTGGCGCTGTGGTACAGGGCAGAAAGGTCCATACCGTTTGAAGACACAAAGTCGTAGGCATCCGAATCTCCCAGGATGTCTGCGAGCTGAAGAACCTGATCGAGGTTTGCTCTACCCAGCATGCGGCTCAACTGCTCCGTACGCTGACGCATGTAGATCTCGTTTTCGCGCAGACCTTCCTTCGCGACAAAGCGTACCTGCCGAGAGTCAGCATCAATGCTTACACGCTCTTCTATCTTCTCCCAGCCATCCCTTACTTTTTGAACGCCTGCGACCTTGTAGAGCTCTGGCGGCCCCGCATCCTGCGTTTGTCCACCCAGGTGACCAGCGCGATAAATGTCGTAAATCTGACGCATGAACGCACCGACGGCCTTCGCACCGGACTCGGAAAGCGTATCGCTTGGCGCCTGCAACTCCAGGCAACGTTTGGAGTCGGCATCTCCAAGGCTTTTTCCAAGGCAAGTAAACGCCAGAAGCTCAAACACGAACATCTGCTCGCGCTCTTCCTTGCGCTTCACAATCGGTGACTCATGTTTGCCGGCAAACAAGCCACGGCCTTTATCGGTCAGCTCTATTCGTCCATCAGGGCGCGTTTTAAGCTCCCCCGTTTGTAGAAACGGTGTAATTGCAAAACTGAGCTCTTGAGCCGTAAACCCGAAATAATTGGCGATTTCAGCTGGCAGCAGCGCCGAAATCTTGAGCAGTCTCAGAAGAAATTCCGGTACGACTGGCAGCCCCCCCTTGTCCACAAGGGTGTACTCAATACGAAACTGTTGCGCAGGCACCGCGACGTCCAGCTCGAATAGAACAACTGGGTTAAGCTCCATCAGACAACCCTCCTGGCCCGCGTCACTGGTTTGATGCAGTAGTTGATCGTATCCTGTTTCGTCTGGATAAAGCTGGCTACATGACCCAATGGAAGCCTCGCGTTCCTGCCGCTCCACATGCTCAAACTGCCTACGATGACCAACCGCTCCATCGCGCGTGACATCGCGACGTTGATACGATTCGGGGTCGCCAAAAAGCCAGGTGATTGATCCGCTTTGGCCCGAGTCAGGGAGACGATGATGATGTTGTTTTCTTTACCCTGATAACTGTCGACGGTCTCGATTTTTACCAGCTTGCGGAACTCCTCCGACCAGATTTTCTCGGCGAATCTCTTTCTCACTAGTTTTCGCTGATCGAGATACATACAGATGACCCCGATTGGAGGCTCTTGCGACTCGGCCATCTCCATAGCCATGCCCGCGCAAAATTCGGTGTCCTCTGCGATTTCTTCCAGCAGCCGTATGATCGCATCCGCTTCAGCATTGTTAGACAGGCTCAGCGTGCCGCTGTCGTAAGCTTTCTTGCCTAACTCGCTGGTGTCGATCCAAGTGACCACATGGGACAGGCACTCAGGAACCTTTTGTGAAAAATAGGCAGGACTTGGTCTGTAGCCGTTCTCAAGGTCGATGTCATAGAAGATCTCGTTAACCAGATCGCCAATCGCTGGAAGCATTCGATATTGCGTATTAAGCGTCGCCCGAGCGGCACGCCCATACTGGGATTGGAACACTCGCTCAAAGTCGCTGCGCATAACCTGCTGGAATTCAGCTGAGCTGGTGGTAACGCCCAGGGAACGGGCAATGGCTGCCTTATGTTCTTCCTCATAAGTAGGACGTAGCTGGTTGTGGTCGCCGACCAGCAGAACCCGAGAGCCGACCTGCATGGCGATCGCTAACTCACTCGGCGCCGATCGAGCAGCCTCGTCGATGATGACCCAATCAAAATGAGTTTCTGCAAGCTTGAGATGTTGCAGTCCGATACCCACGCAGGTGCCGCAAACCAATGTCCTGGACCGCATCAGGAACTCATCATAATTGGCCCTGTTGCTCGATAAACGCTCAACGTACTCATGAGAAAGTTGGATCAGGTCAAGGCAGTGCTTGAATTCCGGAGGCCGCACTCCATGAACCGTCTGGACGTGATCATAGATGCGCTCCAGCAATTCTTGGGGTCTGCTTTCGCCCTCACCCAGCTCGCCAAGAAACAAGCTGGCATTTAGATTCAGCTCGCCCATCAGAGAAGACTTCAGCGCTTGCAAAGCCACTCGTTCTGCTCCGTCTCCCTGAGCGCGCAAAATTTCCTCGTCCAGCTTTTTCAATGATCGGACCAAGTGAAACACTCGCTGATTCACATCGACCATCGTCTGGACAAAAGGCTTACTCAAACCCAGCGACGAAGCCATGAAACCCACGCGCTCCTTAAGTTCAGCGCTAAACCCATTTCTCTGGCGGTCGACGATATTGCGGGAATAAACGTCCAGTAGCTCCTCGGAGACAACCTGGTCACGGTTACTGAAGCGCACAACGTTCAGCTCGGTGTCCAGTCGACGGCAGTGCGCGCGGATCCGTTCTGCTGCAGTATTGACAGCTTCATGAGACTGGCTGACAAGGAGGATATTTCGCACCCCGACCTTGCTGATCAGATAATGGATGAAGGCCGCGATAAACTCTGTCTTACCTGTCCCCGGAGGTCCCTGCAAAAGGCCCACTGGGCCTGTAGTGATAAGCTGTGTAAATGCGGCGCGCTGGGCCTCATTCAGTCCGATGACCGTGCCACTAGCTGTGGTGCGTTCGTATACTGCAAAGTCCGCATCGGTGGGCTCTTCAGCATACCCCCTTGGTGCCAGCTTGCATTTTTCGTCGAAGTAATCCATCAAATCTGGCAGCACTGACTGCCGGTTCAAAATCCGCTCCATCGCACCACGACGACGCGTCATTGATGTCTTGTTTTGCCGGCTTTGGAGGAACAATTGAGAGTCAGCCTGCACGCGTTTCGAACGATTGGAGGCAAGCACGTAGACTGCATCACGCACGCTCATGCTTAGGTTGATCTCACCGATATCAATATCCTTCTCCCCGTCTCTGAGGATCAGTCGGATGTTGTCTCCCGCCTCAAACCCCTCAAGGGCCTTCGCATCTATGGCGTAGGGAATCAAAAGTCCTACGCCATCCTTGTGGAAGTGTGGTTCTTCGGAAACACGGAATGAGGGCTGGGCCTCAAGTTCAGTAGAGGTGATGGTTTTCCATATTTGACTGACAGGGAAACTCCGCACTTTCACAGCTTCTAGCTGCGCCTCATCTATGGCCAGTCCGTTATCCTCGTCCTCACCGGTAATCGAGTTCGCAACGCGTTCACCGTCTTCAATCGCCGCTTGCTTACGCACTTCCGCGTCATGCACCTGTGCGGCGAGGCTTAAAAATGCCTCGTCTTTGGCCAGAAGCTTGGTCAGCTCATAAACATTGACGCTGGTACCACCCGAAACACTGAACCGCGCTTCTATGTGATGGTTTGCCTGACGCGCCAAATAGGCGGGAACCCGCATCTCCTGAACGGCCCTGAACGCATTTACAAACTGCTTGGAAGCGGGATTGAACTCAGTCAGTAACTGCCCGCCAACACCTGCGAACGTTACCTCCAGGGCTTTGGTGGGGGCTCTTTGGTCGGGCTTCACGACAACAGATACTTTCCCGTTGTCAGGCAGAATTTCAAATGCCTCGCCACTTCTGTTTCGTAGGACGACAGAGACGGTTTCAATCGTTTTTGCAGGAGTGAAAGCGGCTTCTAGAGCATCCTTGAAGCGCTCCAGGGAAAGAAAGCCGGACTCCGTGTCCATCTCGTGCGCGACAGCCGCTCTCAGGGCGGGAATATCCTTCTGCGAAGGCGCTTCCCAGTCCATGTCCAGGAGCTCAAACACCATTCGCATTACAGCAAAGTTGTCTCGCTCTGCTGGGGTGCAGTTTTCCAATACGGGGCTGTAGCGGGTGTTGATCGGTGACGCGCCTGAAGCCGAGAAATCCGGACAGTCGAGCAGGTAGACCTGAGTCTTTTCGGGAGCGGAACCGACATTGACTTTGACGTTGTGTGGATGCAGATCGCCGTGGCTCAATTGCTGGCCATGCAACCCGTCAACTGCCTCGATGAGCCCATGGGCGACGACAATACGGGTTTCAATCGACAACCCCTTCAGCTCATCCCAGTGCTCGCCATCGACATGCTCCTGAGCCAGAAATGGGTTACCGCTGCGATCGTAACCAAAGTGTTCAATTTTTGGCAGAAAGGCGAAACCGCTGCCTTTCAGCTGCTCCAGGACTTCAAAGAAAGCCATCAACATCGGCCCTTGACCATCCTTGGGGTCCCGGGCATTGATCGACGGCCATGATTTCACGACCAGGGGGCCGGATCGATAAATCAATTTCTCAGCCGTGTCGGCGATAGGGTCATCGTCCTCCCGGTAAGCGGAGCTCAGCCGTAGATCGGTAGAAAAAACGTCCAGCCGCCGGTTATCAAACTCAAAACTGGCAGAGTTGTCCGGCGTGGACTCGCTCAATGCCTGCTGAAATGCGCTGGCGTGATCGAATCGCTCCTTTGGATCATTCCGCAACGCTTGTACAAGTACCTTGGCAGGCCAATCTTCTGACGACTCAACCTGAGCTTGAACACCTGCAACGTAGGTGACGTCGAGCTTCAGAGGCATTGGACGGGCCTGAAGCAGATGCCAGCCCATCAGCCCGAGCGCGAAGACATCACGACGAAATGGCGTACTGCCTTCCATCGCAGTGTCCTGGTCTTCAGGGAGCGCGATAGCACCAATGCTCAGCAAGGTACGCAAATCGCCAAGAGTACCGACAGGCTGGTAATAGGCGCTGATGAAGTTGGAAAGAGCGATCGATGACGATGGAGAGAACCACACACTGTGGTCACCCAAATCACGGTGAGCAATGTTGAATCCGTGCAGTCCGGCAAATTGGGCCAGCAGGATCTTAAAAAGCTGGACGCGCTCAAGCACAGTCATCCGCTCCACAAAGCGGTTGATGAACTCGTTTAGGCGGTAATGCCCGTCCGGCATTTCAAGCAATTCTGCATATTGCTCGGTGACACTGTCTGGGCTGGCATTACGCTTAGGACGAGCACAACGATGCATCAACTCCTGATCGCGCAGGCGGAGGTGGACCATGACATCCCTCTCGCGCGAGAGGATTCGGTACCGTCCGTCAGCTGTTCGAGCACGGGTGTCATCGAGCTTCGAAAAGTCCCAGAGCCGGACCATCGCATGGTCATCCTTGTTATGGATATTGACCGCGTCGTACTCTCGGTAGACTTCTGTAGGGTGTGTGAACACCGCTTGAGACTGCGCACGGTAGTCATCGACAACAAGCTCTTTGGGCTTAACCGTGCCTTCATTGATGATGTCATCGAAGAAGCCGAAATGCTCATTCAAGCCAATATTCGAGCGCGCGTTGAATCGGTCTTTAAACCGCTTAGGGTCGGCCATTTCCAGAAAGTCATCCAGCAGCATGACATGCTGCATCTCGACCTCAGGAAGATTCAGGGTGCATTTACCGGTGAGCACAATGCAGAAGTCGATCCAGGGCTCTTTCCCATTAGGCAGTTGAGACTTTAGGCCCTTGATTCGTTTCCTCAGCTCAAAGGTTTTCCGACGGGTTTTGTCTACCGGCGAGACTTCTGTTTCCTTCCCGTCTTGGTGCCATTTACCGCCGTGGTTGGTGATCTCGCCGCGCCAGTGCTTAAGCTCGACAACAAGAACGAGGCTATGGGTGACGATGACAAGATCGAACTCCCCATCTGAGCCCCGCGAGTTCGCAAAACGAAAGCCGGCGTAGCCGCGCCAAGGCCATACGCCATTGCCTGCCTCAGGTTTCTTCAATTGTTTCAGAACGTCAAACGACTTCCCTTTCGTGGAGCCTGACCCAGGTTCCGGAGGAAGCTCTTTGGGCCCGAATGCTTTGGCCATCTTGTCGATAGCGTCGATCTCAAAAGAAAGGAGACCGCCTTCCCAGTAGCGTACGTCCATGTGATCCCCGCAACATTTTTACAATGGAGTCAATCTGCCATACGCTAAGCGAAATGGTGGCGTATAGAAATGTAATATCGGGGGATTTAGCGATTTTGGACCCATTTTCTTTTGAGATCCGCCCAACCCATAGTTTTGGCTTTCTAGGACTCCCTTCGACTCAACCCGCGCTCAAGCTCGGCATCTTGCCGATGACGACGGCTAACTGCGCTACGATCCATTCACTCCCACTGACGGGCTAGGCGATCGCTACATCCGGCAACTGGTCGCGCTAGGACCAAACTTCTGCTTTTGGCCTTCTTTCGCTTTTAGCCGCAGTTTGCTTTGGGTCGAGGCCAACCAGTCATGGAGATCATGTGCAGTGGTCAAGTCCATGCAATTACGCAGCTGCCACAACATGAAGCCGATTGCTTGGCAGATTTCACCGAACCTCTCAGATCTTTTCTGACTGTCTGTTAGCTGCGTTCATTTTCTTTCCGAGTAGCCAAATAAGCTAAAGGTTTGATTGGGGGTTCAAGACCACGGTACTGTATGCTGGTGGGCTCATAGGTGGAGGGGCCGATGCCTCTACAGAGGGCGCTTTCAACCTTGCCTTGGCTTTGTCGGCCTTACTCTGCTCGCGTTTCCGGGCCTCTTCAAATTCCTGCATCGGATGCGTCACGAAATGCTGGCGGTATGTTTTGAGAAGTCCTTGATCATTGCTGCTCATGGCCTGGCCAAGCACGTAGTCGGCATCACGCAGTTGAATGTCCAATTTTGGATTTTTTGCCTGTGCAGTTTTCACCATCGCAATCGCGTTATCGGAAAGCTTGCCGCTCGTCCACAGTTCGAACCTTTGGCGGATGCTAGCCCACTCGGAGTGCGTTTTAACAAATCCCCTGATCACGGGGATACGTTTATCAAGCCATTTCTCCACTTCGGCATCATCCAAAGTGCTGAAGGGGTGTATCCCTTTGCACTCGATGAAAACAACTTCATGGCTCGGACGGTAGGCCAGCACGTCGATCTCCGCTTCCGCTCCGATACTGTCCTTGACGATCCGGTTCATCTCCTGGGGATATCCCAAAAAGGTGGATCGCGCGATCTGGGCTACCGCGAATTCGAAAAGGCTGCCGCGTAGCGTCGAAGCTGCGCCTTCGATTCGGGACAAATCGTTGAAAATTTTGTCCAGCGCTTCAGGGGTTTGTGTGAGCTTCGCTGTGTCGGTCAGGACCGCACAAAGATTCTTCAATGCTAATGCCACATCGCGGCCAAAAAGGCTCTCGGTTGTCGCCGGAATGATGCCCTGCTCCTTGAGAAGGGCGAAAGCCTCAGAGTGGTAGCTTTCGGCGACAAAAATCTGAAGGCATTTGCTCACCTTCCTGAGACTGCGCAGCGTGACGCATTTGTTGACGAACCCTGCCAGATGGGCAGCGGTTACCCACCCGTTTAGGGCAAGGTCGCAAACGAAGAAACCTGGTTTGAGAGTTGTGTTGACGTACTCTCGCATGGGGAATAAGTAGGAGGGTCCGGCCAGGTCCCAATTGAACGTCCCGACCTTGGGTAACGCCTCTGAGCCCTCATCCTCGCGGGTTTCAACGGAATCGTAGCTCACCATCCCTAAGTTGCGGGCCCAATCCTTCACCGCCAACAGGGTTACCTTTTCTGCGATGAGACGACCCTTCATCTTTGCCCACGTGGAGGTCACTTCGAGCATCTGGTGGTGATCGCATCGCACCACACAGGATTCGCCCCCTGGAAGCGCCACCTCCTTTACAAGAGTCGCTTTCACCAGTCGCTCCAGCAGAGTTTCTGCTGAAATGTGTTTCTTTTGAGCAACAGGTGCACCACAGGCAATAAGAAAATGCCGGCGGGGCATCACGTTGCCTCGAAGCGCGAGAGCCTGTAATGCCGCAAAATAGGCACTCCGAGTTTTTTTCAGAGCCTCCATCAAATTATCGAAGAAAAACGGAGACCCATAGTCCTCTTGGAGATAGCAGAAGCGTGCCCGATGGGGAAAGATGATGTGGTTGAGACGGGTCATACCAGCGCCCCCACGTTCGACCCGCTTTCTCGCCGCTTCGGGGTTGAGGCCGTACTTGGTCTCAAGGAGCTTGGACAAATCACTGCTCAGCAAGGGGCCTGTTTGCTTCAACAGGTCGATGAGCGCATTGTCAGCCATGTTCGTTCTCGAAGGATGTCACACAGCGCTATTTATACTCCTTGTAAACAAGGGTCAACGCTTCCTTTCGGCGTCTGTTCTTGGGCATAGGAAAAATGGGCCTTTCAGAGCGCATTGCTCCGTTTTTTGGTAAAAATGTCACAAAGCCTTTTTCAGCCCCGCGTGCCGCCTTTGCCTTCAGTCGCGAGGAAACAAGGACTGCGAGTGATCTCCATGGCCTGACCAAGGATGAGTGCGAAGCTATCTTAATCCTTGGGCTTCGTAGCCAAGACCGTACGGGTATGCCATCGATGATTACTATCTTGACCAGTTCCACCAAGCAGGCGAAGACTCCCACACCCCAGAATCTCGGAGCTGATTATGGATGAGCATCGCGAAACACCTGTTCGACTGGATTACTTCCGTTTGGTTAAGCGCCTGAATGAGCATCTGACCAACCTCGGCGACGAGCGAATCGATGAGGAGATTCAAGAAGCTTGGGCAGGTTACTTCCAGGAAATGGCCATCACGCAGGATGAAATTGACATCATCGGACCTTGGTATGGCAGGCACTACACGGTCAGCCTCTCGATCCCGACTTTGCGCCGTTATGTAGAGCATCTTCGAGCGCACTCTTTTTTGCCGGATCAACGGCTTGTAGATCAGGTTGAAAGTGATGCAACCGCAATCCTTGAGGCGTGTGCATCAATGGGGCTGGATGGCCACAGGCTCTCTGACGCACTCTTTCAGGCTGCCGCGTTGGTTCACCACGCTGCCTACCGTGCAAACTATCCAAACATCGATTCAGCTTCTATCCGGCAGGAAATCGAGAGCCGCGCACGGCTCGCGGATTACTTCTCACGTGACATTTTGAACGAAGCTCAAAATGGAGTCGGGGCCGCAGCCAAGCTAGGCAAGGCTCTTTTTCCACGACACTGAAATCCGATCCCGGCACAGCGGTTGTGTTCCAGAACAAGGGGGTTCCATGAGTACGACCCGTGATCCAAGCAAGGCCCTACTAGTGATTGATGATCCCGACCAAGGCGAGTGGGGCGCTCATCAGTCCGTTGTCAGGAATCGCGTTGGGGTCCTTTCCCACGCGCTAGCCGACTGATTCCGACTAGCCCGCGCTCCTCACCCTTACCTCAATAAAGCCGGCCTAGTCTAGGACCCAGTACAAGCCTATTGCCATCAGCCACATCTTGTGGTTGTATTTATGTACAGCCATTGTTCGATTTTCCGACACTATAATGACCTTACTTCAAAGCAAAATTGAAGATCTGTTAGGTGCGTTCTGGGATGAACGAGAGATCGTCATTGCCAGCGATCCCACGTCTATCGATGACATGGGAGCACCGATGGACTCATTAACCGCTTGTGAAGCGATGATCGATATCGACGTGCTCGTAGGCAAGAAAATCCCTGTAGAGGTGGTCATTCGCAATGGGGGCTATGAGTCGCGCGATCAATTCATTCAGCAAGTCACTGAGGGGGTACTCACGTACCTAACGAAGGAAGATGAGTGAAACTGACAACAATGAAGAACGTCTCCAAATTGCGGAGCGGCTGCGATCTGCTCGCGAGTATCTAGGGCTTTCCCAAGCTGAAATTGCTCAGCTCGTTGGACTTACCCGCACAGCCATTACCGGAATCGAGTCCGGCACTCGCAAGGTTGAAGTGACAGAGCTGAAACGCCTGTCGAGCATCTACCATCGGTCCGTGGAGTATTTGCTGACCGGGTGCGAACCCGCGTACTCCGGTCCCGAACAATTCGCTTTCCTGGCCAGGGCAGTCAAAGGCCTGACTCAGAAGGATGTGGATGAAGTCGCTCGGTTTGCTGACTTCTTGAGGGCTTCGAAAGCTAATTAGGGGATAGGGATGCTCTCCGCAACTCAAATCAAATCTGTTGTTACACGCGCCGCTGAAGTCGTCAGAGACTCCGGCGCGAAGCGCCGAATCGACGAGGATGGGTACACGCGCGTCGATCCATTTCGGATTGCTCAAGCGGCCGGGGTGGTCGTGATGCTACGACCACTGGAAAAGCTTTGGGGCGCATTTATCAGCGAAGGCCAACCAGGAATTCTGGTAAATGCTGAGCGTCCAGCAGGCGTTATCCAAATGACTTGCGCACATGAGCTTGGGCACTTCGTTCTGGATCACGGCACCACAACAGACGAACAGCTGGACTACACCAACACTGCCGCTCAGAAAGAACTGGAAGCTGATTGGTTCGCCTACAGTTTGGTGGCACCGCGCTGGGCCGTCGCGAAAATCATGAAACGAAAAGGTTGGGCGGTGACCGATCTTGCGCACCCCTTCAACCTCTATCAGCTTTCCCTGAGGCTAGGAATCAGCTACACCGCAACCGCATGGTCACTTCAAAGGCTGAAGCTGTGTGACCGTTCGTTTGTTGAAGAGGTGCTGCGAATTCAGCCAGCGGCAATCAAGAAAGCACTGCTTCGCAAACCACTGGTCAATTCGCAGCGAGACGTCTGGCTTCTCGATGAAGCTGATCGAGACCTTGTTCTCGAACCCCGTGTTGATGACCAGATGTTGGTGCGACTAAAAGACCACTCGGGTGCTGGCTACGTCTGGGACACGAAAGAGGCAGCCTCGGAAGGTTTCACCATCGAACCGGTATTACTGCCTCCAGGCAACGCCGCAGATGCCGACGCGCTCATTGCAGGTGGTGAGCACTATTTGGACTACCTGATCTCACCATCTCAGAGTCTGCCAACTGGTCGTTCAGAGCTTCAGCTCGACGAGCGCAAACCATGGGACCGGTCATCGGATCCGCTTAACAGCTTCGAAACCCAGACCCAATTCGAGGATTTGGCAAGCGGACTTTCTTCCGTAGCCAAGCAGGCTTTGCTTCAAGGAACCGGCCAATCGTGATCCAACCGCGCGTAACGATACCGATGAATTCCAGGGACCAGGGAAACAGGGGGTCATGCGTCGCGTTTTCGCTCGCAGGGATCAAGGGTAACCTCTCGAACCACTTGCTCAGTCCCGAATACGCTTATTTGGCTACCGTGCATCAGAGTCCTACATGGACGCCCAACGCTGGATTGGATGTCCGAATCGCTATTGCGGCTACCAGAATGGGATTGCCAGAAGATCATCACTTCCCATACCAGCAGAGCGAACCGGGGCTGCCATTACCGGTACTTCCCACCGGCTTCCCTCTCCACGGCCCTGATCTGGCACTAGCAGCACTCGACCTGAACAAAATCAAGCAATGGCTGGGTCTTGGCAGACCGGTAGGGGTGCTGGTTTCGACAACCCAATCCTTCATGTGCCCTATCGATGGTGTGGTGGCCTTCGAAACGAATGTCTTCCCAGGCCGACATGCAGTGGTGATCGTGGGTTACGGTCACGATCAATCGGGGACGGAGCATTATCTGATCTGCAATAGTTGGGGAGTTGCTTGGGGAGTGAATGGACACGCATGGGTGCCAAACTCTTACCTAACCGCCCATGCATCATGTATCTACGGAGCTGATAAATGACGGAAGTATTCCAGAGGTCGAGAGTAGTACAAGCATGGCTGGCTGGCATCCGCTACCTGGAAAGCCAAAAGAAGCATGATGCCACCAATATCATCCTGGAAATTACCTCGCCCCAAGCTGCAACCAGCGAGGACCGTCAGGTAGTCAACGCCGTCAGTCATGCCCTCCAACAGCGGAAGGCAAAACGGACTGTGATGACGGCTGCTGGGACAATCTTCCCCCAGACGATCTATAAGCGTTATGGGCGTCCAGATTGGTACGCGCACTACAAGTCGATCATGGCGCGCGGCATGGCACCGAACACCTGGGGCACCTATGCATTGCGTATGATCGAGCGCAAGGATGAAAGCGGTACGACGTTTAATCCGCTCGACAAAATCATCGAAAAACTGATTGCTATTCGTACCAAATATTTGAATAAGTACGTGGCCGCTTATGAGCTAGGCGTTTGCGATCTAGCCGTAGATCTTGCAGACGACTTAAACGGCCTCGGATTTGATCTCCCGACCTATGATCCGAGCATCGATCGGCACAAGTACTACGGTTCCGCCTGCCTCAGCCACGTGACCTTCAAACTGATGCACGGAAAGATTGATCTGACTGCGATCTACAGGTCGCACCACTACGCTGAGAGGGCATTGGGCAACCTTATTGGGCTTGCCCAGTTGCAGCAATATGTCGCAACGGAGGCGGGATACGAGACAGGGACGCTGACGTGCATTTCCACCTACGCCAAGCTCGATGATGGATTGGGTGGCATCCGTGCGGCAAGCAATCTGCTTGAAACGTTCCCGATCGATGAGACGCTTATAAAAGAGACGGCTGCAGTGATCTAGCCCCCAAAAGGTCTTCCGGAATGCTATAGATCTGCTTCATTCCGTTGCGGAAGTCTTTCACGCCACCGTAGCTTGGATGCCGGACCGTTAGGACCTCGACTCCAAAAGCGGTTGCATAGCTTGCGGCATCCTGGCCGATTGCAACAATCCTGCGCACCTTGAGCCATTTGATCAGCGCATTGTTGAGATCGTTAACCAGCGCGAGTTCCTTGGCTTTGAAGCGTCGATTCGTCAGGGGGTTGTCCGTTTCGTGCGGATGGAAGGGAAACACGTTCCAAAGTAGAGGCGGCTTCTCGATCACCTTCAAGACCCCCCAAATCTCGGCGGCCGTACGCTCAGCGATTACAGGCCCTCTAGTGGCTTGTCGTGAAGAACAACCCGGATAAACCTTAGCCATCTCCGCTAAGTGAAACTCATCCGTCAGCGCTAAGCCGGTCCTACGCCCACCTCGGTAACCAAGATCTCGTCCCATCCAGATGGTGTCGACACCGATATCTTCAGCAGCGCTGAGGTATGTGCGCAGGTTCGTACGCCGGTATGAAGCCGCATCTGTCCGATCATGCACTGGGCACGTGTCGGCATATGGGTTGAATACATCTTCCAGGCTCAAACTGGCGAGGGCTTTCACGAAAGAGGTGGGGGTCATTTACACACAGTTCTTATCGGCAAGAGAGTGGAAGGTCAGCTGGTGATTAGTCATGTCGACGACAACAGATCCTGACCGCACGGAACGAAGCTCTCGAAACACCTCGAATCCCTTCAGAATGGCCAGCTCCCACTGCCACAACGGGCATTTGTGAACCTCATACCCTTCCACCATGGAATGGATCTGCTTGAGCAGGCCGTACTCAAGCTCCCCCTCTTTGATCCCTTTGTAGAATTTTCGGCGCTTGGCATGGTTGAAAATCCAGGTGGCAATCCCTTCCTCGATAATCATCGCCCGAGCACCATCCTCATTCTCATCGATGATCGGGTTCGATTTTCGCTTGAGCTTGAGCAAACCACGCAGGACCGGCGACCATCCGAGGTACGCCATGTAGGCAAGATGAAAGACATCGTGGAAACGATAGTCGTCGGGCTCGTTGCTATTATCTGTCAAACGGTCACCGATGAAGACACCGTTCAACTGCTGCACGACAGATGGCCCGTTGCGACCTGGTAGCTCGATGAAGTCCATTTTGAGTGTCCTGGGCAAGCGCTCATAGCGAGGAAACTCAGACTCTGGATCGAAGAAAGAAGTGAACTCACGCTCGTCGCCAGGCCACCGGCTCTTGGTCTTTTCAAGGTTGTATCGCGCGACATCTTCAAGATATAGATCGAAACTCGCGCAACTGAGTGCCAACTCCGCCAACAGACCACCAAGGTGATCCCTTAGTGTTGGGGTCGGCCCCGCCCGTAATTGAGCGTCAGGCATATTACAGAAAATACCGGCCGCATGAGCCAGAGCACCGAGTTGGCCACCTCTAAGCGCTGAACCTTCCTCCTGCCGACGCGAATTGATCAGAGCATCGATGTGCCTGAAGTTCACGGTTGCGATAACTGGAGACGCGCTCTCTTTGAATCGCTGCCTCAAAACCTTCAGGCAGCTTTCTCCGATTTCATCCGGAGTGAACTGCAGAATGGAATTGGCCCTGATCAGATACCACAGTGCATCGCCAAGCTCTTCAGCCGCGACCTCACTTTGAGTTTCTTCAAGCCGGTCTCGCTCGGCCTTCTTCACCGATGAAAGCAGTCCTCCCACCTCGCCGAAAAAGCCGAAGCGTAAAACCTGCAGCGCTTTGGGGTCATTCTTGAAGCGGGAGCTGTTGCTGGCCTTGAGGGCGTATTCCGGCAGCGATAGTGGTCGCTCCTGCTGTCTGGCAATAGGTGCCATCTATTCCTCCTGAATCGAACAGCGACTGCTGTTGCATCCTCTGCGCTTGCAACTGGGCCCGCATCTGCTTGCAGCACCCAATGATTTTCCTGCGATCTGCGTGTAAGGCTCCCAGTTGCATAGCCCGCGCCTTAACCGAGAGCGTGACATCGTAATGTGGATAAAAACTCTTGCTCTGGAACCACTTACGCTGGAGGCCTAATCGAGCCGCAAAGCTGTGGAGCTCGTCAAGCGAATCTGCTACCAGATGGCACCACACACGGCCTTTCCAGCGGATATCTTCAGAATCGACGTAGACCGCCATGGCTAGTTTCTCTGTGCATAATGTGCAAATATTATGCACATATGACAGAAAAACTCAATGCAGCATCCGCCGCCAATCTCGCAAAAATCATCCGAGAAGCGCGTATTTCTCGCGGCTTAACCCTTGAAATTCTTGGGTCAAAATGCGGAGTTCATCATTCTCAGCTTTCCCGCTTTGAGCAGGGAAAAATGGTGCGCGTGAGCAAGAATCTCAAATTAATTTGCACATTTCTGCACATAGATATTTCCCCAAACAAAAATGATGCCGAACAAATGCAGTCGCTGTTCTCCCGCATCGAAAGACTGATCACGTCCTCTCAAAGCACCGAACGCGCAATCGAAAGCCTGGTTTCAGCACTGGAAGAGCTCACCTTCGGATAGGTCGATCAGGATACGATAGACATGCTGGCCGCTGAGTCGGATGAATTGACTCTAGTAGCGATGACGATAGCGATATTGAAGCCTATGCATTCGGCGCACGGGTGGCCACGCATTCCTACGACCAGATGAACTCCAACACCGACCCCTTCGTCGAGTTCTAACTGTCGGATACAGGTCGACCCAGAGGTGGCGGTTCAAACGGAAGAGCACTGCCACCAGCAGTCAAAGCGAGCGTGCCTGCGATAGCTATGGTCGAAGCATCTGTCATAATTTCAGGATTCGGGCAAACGCTTGTGTGGCATGAGAGAACGCATCGTGACCCAGGTCATCAATGGGTCCGCTCCCTCTTGATTAGTGCGTTCTGAACAAGAACCTGTAATCGAATTGGACTGCTATTTTCTTCTGCGGAAACGGCCGTTGTGGCCACGCTGCATCAACCTCTGTCCTTGAAGAAATCATTCTTCGTAATCAAACCGAAATCGTCATCCGGCATTCCGCCATCATCGTCGAAGAGCCCTTGAGTACGCCGCTCTTGCTTAAGGCCGGCAACAGCTTGGAAAAAGCAGCCTTCACACAGGTGTATCTCGTACCGTTCACCGTCATGCTTCGTTCCATAGCCCCAATGTGCCTGCAACGCTGCAAATTGAAGCCCACCGTTGTGTACCTTGGTGGTGAGTCGACAGACATCGCAAACAACGTCTCTGACACCATCAATTTCGACCTTACCGATAACTTTCATCTCCTATCTCCTCACGCCAGCGAGCGTATGAAAGCAGCCCCGAGTGACCGTATCGCGTGGAGGGGCACGCCGCTATTGGTAAACACCCAAGCGAGCGCGCTCCAGGTAGTCCACCACAACCTTGAAACCCACCGAGGTATTGAGCATCTCGAAAGGAACAATCCCTGACAGATGCTTACATGACCGTCCCAGCCAATTCTCGGCGAGCGTTTGAGAGCCGAAGACCATCACTGCAAACTCAAGCCCCTGGGCGTATTGGAGCGCTACAGCGCTCTGCTGGGGATTCAATCGGACTTCGTTCTGGGGATTACTCAGCCGTTGGATGGTCCGAGCGGACTTCCCCATGATTCGCTCCAGGAGCTTGTGAGCTTTGAACAGGCTTGATGAGCGGACCATAGCCTGAACATCACTGAGGGCAAAACCAGCTTGGACAAGGCGCAGGATGTCCAGATGACTCAAGCTTCCTGTCTCAGCATGGGTCAACTGGAACGTCGGCGGTTGAGCTGCGGTCCCTGTTTGAGGTCTCAAGATTGAAGAACTCATTGGACTGACCTCCCAATGCTCTGGATGCCAGATGAAATCAGTTTCTCTCTCATAGTACGAGAATGGTGCTCAGCCGGCAGCGCTCATCGCTTTCGCAACCTTAGCTTTGAAGATTCCCTGATTGAAACCAAATCTCTCGAAATGACGACTCAAACTAGGGGGTTGCCATAGCCATGTTGAGCAGCTAGGCTCTGGCCAACGGCCCCCACAGGGTGGCCGTTGGCCAGAGCCTGAAGGGAAAACTTACATCTTGAGTTTCGTCGGATCTGCCACACTATAGACGAGGAAGTCAGCCAAATGGAAATCGGCGCGCAGCAAGGTTTAACGCTTTGCCCACATCCTTCTCGATTGCCTCTGGCCAGCGTTCCACATTGCTTGGAATTCGGAGCTTCCCACCCATGAGTACAGGCATGTTCAAGCCGGTTCACGGTGCGCACGCCGTGGTTGAAACCGTGTTTTTCTTCGAGTTTGCAGCTCCGATTCTGTCGGACGAGACAATCGAGGAACACCTGCCGGCCGCCTATGCCGATATCCTTGCTCGCGTTGATAAGACAGGTTCGATTGAGGTGAGCTTCGATGCAGCTACTCGTCTTTCGAGTCAGCGCGAGATCTTCACGTACACGTTTTCCAACGGGGGTGATGAAGAATCCGAGGCACCTGAATGGGCTGTGCGCATTACCGATGGGATTCAGATTTCCATTCATTGCACTGCCTACACCCGGTGGGATGCCGTGTCGAAACAGACCTTCCAATTCCTGGATAAGCTGGCAAAGCACGCCCACGCCGCACTTGATTTAAAGTCATTGGGCTTCAAGGTTGTAGATCAATTCCGGTATGAGCCGTCTGAAGGTCCTTATGACCTACGCCTGCTCTGCAACCCGAGCAGCAGCTACCTGTCCCGCAAAAACTTTGAGTCCGGTGACCGCTGGCACAACAATTCCGGCTGGTTCTGGGGGCACCCCAATGGGAAACAGATCCTGAATCACCTGAATGTGAATTCATCAGCCGTGGCGGTTCAATACAAAGCTCCCCACACCTACGTGACCATCGATCATGTCCAAGTACTCCGACGAGAGGAAGACGGGGATGCGTTGCTCAGTTCGGTTGACGCAGACCAGTTCTCTCGCGTGGTTCATGAGTTCTTTGAACCGCTTCACGATCAGAACAAGCTGGTGATCAACGACCTGTTGACTGAGGAGGCTTGCCGTCGTCTCAGCCTAGTCTTAGGAGGGAAGCAATGAACGCGACGATGCTCAGCAATCCGTTTGCGAACGCTCAAGAAACCACTACTGGCGATGGTAAATGGCTGCCGCCTATAAAGGAAAAGGGTAAGAGCAAAATCATCTACGTGAAGGCCGGCACAGTTCAAAGAACTGTCAAAAGCACGGATTGTTTTTCCGGCTCGTACACTTGGAGCTCGCGAATATTCGTGGCTGGAAGCCACGTGCAGGGAACGCTGCGCGGACAAGCGAGAGCTACTCAGTTCCCGCTTTACGACTTCCGCCCGGCTCTGACCCTCAAAAACAGTCTTTTATCGAAGATTCGCGGCCTACTCGACTTGGAACCAGGATGGGATGGCTATACCGCGAAAGTCCCTGACGGCGCGGCTATCGATGAGGCCGAGCAATTTTCGAGCAATGTGCTGCCATCCGATGAGTTTCAATTACCCACGGTGACGGCAGCAGCAGATGGCGAGGTTAACTTCTCCTGGAAGAATGCTCTCGGCTATATTGATTTGGGCTTCTACGGTGACGGAAGCTACTCCTACTACGCCAAGACAGCAGTAGGCCAGGAGTTCATGAGTGATGGATCTTCTCTTACTGAGCACCTTCCAGAGCAGGTTTTGAAGATTATCCGGAGAAACTGAGTTCATGGATGTGCCACCACTGTCCGACGACGAGAGCTTGGTCAGAGCATTCTTTTGCCCAGAACAGCACGATGGCCAGGTATTCCTGGCCACTGCTGTGAGCCTCGATGACCTGAAGGACCGAGGGTTCAGTGTTGATCGCCCAACGCTGACACCGCTGTCTGTGCTGACGCATCGAGTAGATAACCAGCGTGCAAAAAATCCTGAAAAGCGGGAGTTTCCCAAGTACTCGCAGCTTTTCTATTCCAAGCTCAAAGAAGACAGGAACGCTGAAGGGCAACACTACTTCGAGATCCAGCCATCACCCGTCTCAGAGTCGGTGGACATGCCGGGCAATCCTGGCCACGCGTCGATCTACAGTGCTGACAAAAACCTGGGTAATGGCGGCCTTCGTAAGGTCAGGACAGCCCTGATTGAGCACTTGAACAACGTCGTGGAGCTTGAGAACATCCCCTACATTCGCGATGCAGCGCCGAAGTGATCAGCAGCTTCAAATAGTGAGTTAATCCCACCTCGGCTCACTGGATAGCTCAAGTTCACTACCTCACTCACAAACATCCGAGCAACTCCGGCAGCACTGCCTATCAACATGATCTCCCTATCGCCCCCAATGCTCACGTCCTCATGGTCTACGTGGATCACGGTGGCAGTGCGATCAGTAAGGCCCTATCGTTTGGACAGCAGTTTCATGTAGGCCCGAGTCCGCGGATATCGATCTCGACGTTCCAGACGCTGTGCAAGTCGTGGGAGCAAGGAAAAAATCTGCGACTGCTTGAGACACAGATTCTGATCCGATCCGAATCGCCGAATAATCTCAGCTTCCAACTCACGTTGCAGTCCATCGTCCCTGCTCTCCCAATCGACTCGCGGATTAGGGTTTCTAGCAGGTTTGGGCATTTGACTAGCCTGCGCATTCAACCACTCTCTGTCGTTACGATGCAGCCAGGTGTAAAGCGATTGGCATTCGCGGCGAAGCTCAGTGAGAGAATGCGATGGAAACCGCAACTGAAGCTCGGCCCATCGTAAGCGATGATCAGCCTGATCGAGAGCCATCCGTCGAGCCTCCCAGGACACTTGAACGCCACGCTCCGCGCGGAGCAGCTTGTTCACCGTGGATATGGTGAGTTGAAACTCCCGGCAAATGTCATCCTTTGCCGTTCCTTCAGCAAGTCGGCTCAGTAAAAGTGCCCTGAGTTCAGGCTTGAGTCGCTTCGGCCGAGGGTGGCCCTTTCTGTTTGCCGGTGATACTGAAACGCCAGGTACTGGGGGTGACACCGGCAGTGCCGAAAGCGCTTTCCGCTGAGCACAAGCGACATCGTGGCATACCGCAAAGGACGAAACCTTGCCGAATAGCCAGGTAATCATCATCAGGTGTTTGAGTGGATGAATGTGCCGGCGTGGTGACCGCACCATTTGACTGATGAAGCTGGTGCCGGCGGTCTCAGTGGATGGTAGCCCACCATATGGACGAAACCTTCGCAAAGGGCTGATATGCGTCAACAGGCTCTGTGCCGCGCTTTCTGTTGGTAGCCACTTGCGGTAGAGCTGGGCGACCACCACTGGATCAAAGTGCTTGGCCAAGCCTAGAGACCCCAACTCGCGGCACGCCGAGGCCAGTTGAGCGAGGCGCTCCCGTTCCAAGGAGGTGATCACGCCATAATCCGAATCGCGTAATGTGCCAGCCCAGGGCATCGTCCAAGTGAATCGCCCACACCAACGGCGATTTTGGCTGCATTCGCAAAGCACTTCACTGTGCTCAGGGCATACCACCACCCCCGGGTACTGATGGGACAGATGCCAATACGAGACCCCGTACGAGGCCACGTCCCGAGCTATGCAGGAGCGGCACGCTCTGAGAGGATGATCCGCACCGAATCCCCCACAAACGAGGCCGAGTTGATACTTCAGCGCCCCGAGTAATGGGCTTCTGATTTGAGCAAGCGCCCCAGCGACTGAACTATCCGACTGGAAAGGTGAGAAGAACGGAAAAATCGTGTGGTGCTCGATAATGGAGATAGCTTCTCCCCAGCGGCCAGAGGTGTTCAGCTCGAAAGCATCCAGACCACAAGGCAAGTCATGCTTGATGCTTCGCTCCGAGAGACTGAACAGCTGCTCGGTAGTCGCGGTTGGGCGGAGATGGCCCGACAGGAAATGCAGGCGACTGCAAAGACTGAAGAAGGTCTCTCCCGGTAGCCAAGCGGGGTAAGCACATAAACAGGAGGCTTCCATGGGCACCTCTCCATGCGAGCGCGTGCTCGGGGAAGCAAAAACGTGCTGTGGATAACTTATTTTAGCTCGACAGTAGTTGTGGATAGTCTGTTTGGAATTATCAGACAGCGCAGATATTCTGCAATACCATAGCGATGTGGATAACTTTTAAGTTATCCAACGGAAAATAATTGAAACCTTTTGCACACATTACCCCGAGAAACTTTCTCTATATCAAGCAGCTATTGAAGGGACCGGAATCTTGTGTGCGCTATTCAAAAAACTTTTATGGTTGTCAATTCCGCTTTCATAGCGTTACCATGCGCGATAATCGCTATAGCCTTAACTGCGAATCGATCTAAAAATACTTGGATAGCGGCGTAAGCTTACTTTCCAAACTTTGCTAGATCCCTAGAGCAACGAGTTTGGCTGCTTAGTAAGATAGCCCAGTTTAGAAATAATGAGGTAGGAAGTATGAAGCATTCTGGTTAGCTTTTTGGAGAGCCAGAATAGACAAAGGCCTGAGTTTTACCCCAAGCCCCTGTGTCAAGATTCGCGCCCTGACACAGTTATTGTCTATCCGCATGCGCGGGGCGTCAAGCCCTGCCGGTTCTCCTCGTCCCTAGAAACGTAAATCCGGGTGTTCCTATAGCACTTGGTCGTATGCATACGCCACTCGTATGCATGTACTCAGCATGGCCACCCTTGGAAGAATAAGTGGCATGGGTATGGACAATAATGATTTCTGAAAAAACGCTAAAGCGAATCAAAGAACGCCAGGGAAATTTTCGATGGGGGGATGATTATGTTCCCGCCATTTTTGCCGTTCCGGGTGAAGCCCCGAAAACCTCAAGAATCTGCCGCCTGAACAGCCGCAAGCTTGGCCGCACACTTCACCTGCTCTCCATTCCTGAACGGGTCTTCACACAACTGGCGTTGTTCAACCCAGCTGTCTTTGAAATCCATGAACAGAAAATGCTTCAACCGCTGCCACATGTCCACCCACTGCACGGCCACCCGCTAGCCACCGGTTTGAGCCTCAGCCCACTGGTTGGCACGCTCGCCGCAGCACAGGAAATTGGGATGAACCATGCCAAGGTGGTGGTCGAGTCATCCAATGGCGAACGACAATGGTCCGCCTATCCATACCTTGGGGACCTGCTCCTCTACCTTAGCGGGCCTGATTCAGCACCCTATGCTCTCAACTGGAACATCAAGCTTTCCAAGTACGATTTCATGGAAAAACGGCGCTCCAAATTGAAATCCTTGGAGGCGCGAAGGAAAGATAGGGAACTTGCTGATTTACGGCTCCGCCTCGAAGAAACATATTATTCAAGTGCTGGTATCAAAACAGTAAATCTCTCGCTCGACGATATAGATCCTATTGTCGCGGCCAACCTGGATCAGATCTTCGGCTTACATGATCGCCCTCTAAACCTCGACGCTCAATTGCTAGAGGATTTTAGCGCTCAATTGAGAGAGGATTTTGATACAGGTCGCCCTTTAGCGCCTGCTGCGATCGCGTATGGCAATAAGTGGGGTCATCGAGATCAATTCATTGCACGGATATATCAAGACATTTGGAATCGAGTGCTGCCAGTGGATCTGTTTCAATATATACAAATTGACCAACCACTTGGACAGGCTCGGTGCGAGGTCATTGACCACTATCGCGGTTTCTTCTCTCTATGATGGCGGGATCTCGGCTCACCGCGCCAGAGGGCTGCGGTGAGCTTGTCAAAGGACATGACTACTACTTTCTCATCAGCGATGGGAGCTGTAACCGTGTCCGCATGGTTGAGTTCGACGAAAAAGGGTCCTCTGCCAAGCTGCTCACGATGACCCGCATGCGCTTCGAAGCGGCACTAGAAGACGGTGAGATCGTGGAGATAGGCAGCCACGATCATCCGCCATGGCTGGCAGCTGCCGCAGGTATCGAAACCAAATGGCGTGAAAGCCGACGCGTTAGCGCGAAACTGTCGTATGAGGAAATGGTTGATCAGCGCCTCATGAGTATCGCTGAACTGATCCCCAAAAGGGCGGAAATATTGGCTTCAGAGGACCCTGAGGCAATCATCAATGCTCACGCCAGAACTGCAAAGCCAAGGCAGCATCCTGCACGAATAAGACTGTTGTTCTTCACATATCTGGTGTTCGGGCAGACTAAATGGGCGTTGTTGCCCCGCTTTGACCGGTGCGGAAAGACGGACAGGAGTGAGAACAACCATAAAAAAATGGGTCGCCCTTCAGGCTACGGTCAGAATCATGGGCATCCCGTAACACCTGACATGAAAGTGAAGATTCTGGATGGCTTCTTGAACCATAAACGGGTAGACAAAACCAGAGACGACATCTACGGAGATTCACTGAGAAAGACTTTTGGTTGCCGTATTCGTGAAGGGTCAACGGGAAAAGAGTTTTACCATCCCAAAGGTGAGCCTTTTCCAAGCTTCACTCAATTCTGGTATTGGGTCAAAAAACAAACAGAGCCGGCAGCACTTGCAATAGAAATGAAAGGACCAAGCGCTGCCCGTACAAAATCTGGCGACGTCGGAACTTTTGCGCAGATGATTGGCAACCTAAACCAGCGGCTAGAGTTTGACGGCTATTATCCGAGCGAAAAAATATCGGGAATCATCGAGGGGGCGCCGTTGGATTCATTTTGCGTGGTACGCGGCGCGTGCGAACTATCAGGAGCAGTTGTAGCAGTAGGATTTGCGAGAGGCAGAGAAAGCCTGGAAGCGTATCGAATGGCGTTATTCTGTTTAGCCGTTGGCAAAGTCAAATTCTGCGAGCTTTTTGGTATTTCTATAAAGCCGGAAGAATGGCCCTGTGAAGGACTTTCAAGCCAGATGATCTTCGACAGGGGCCCCGCAGTACACATGAATGTTTCCGATGCCAAGGATTGGCTAGGCCGTTTGGAAGTTACACCTACGCACTCTGGTCAATCAAAAGCTACAGTTGAATCCTCACACCCGAGGGACAAAAAGCTGGACGATGAGGCGGTGTACGTTCATAGCGGTCTCAATCTCGTTGAGATGGCTCGTAGAGAGATCCGGAGAGTAGTAAAGGACAACGAGAACTCCGATGCAAGCGATCGGATGGATGGAGATATGTGGCTGGAAGGTTTCTCACCAACCCCGCTGAACGTTTGGAAATATCACGATGCTTTAGGCCGCAACCATGGCATCAAAATGTCCTTCGACCAAGCTGTCAGGGAATTCTTAACGCTCATGCCTGCGGTAATAAAGCAACGAGGAGTATATTTCTTCGGGCGAAAATATAACTCAAAAGAGTTAACTGATACCGGAATATTTGACCGTGTTGGCCCCGGTAGAGTGATTCAAGTTACAGCATACAGCATGACAATGTGCGTACGTCACATATGGATCGAGGTTGAAGGCAGGCTCTACGAGCTCAGTTTCGTTTACACCGCAAGCACAAGAGCTGGCAGCGGAGATATTTCCCTGGAAGACCTTCAGTTCATTAACCAATCACGGCTCCAAGCTCAAGCAAAACGCCGGAACGAAAAGGTCGCCATCGATCAGCACCATTATCAAGAATTTGAAAAAGATACAGGCAAGTCGTGGCATGCCGGTGTGAGAAAGCTGGGACGACCTGCAAAGAGTGCTGTAGCGCAGCGAGACTTGGATGATCAAAGACGACTGATGGGTGATAAATCATGATCGAAATAATGCGAACAAGATTCGACGGTCTGATTGACATTGAGCACATTCGAAGAAAGGTAACGACCCATCCAGAACCCGTCGGCGACATCGATCATCTGCCTCCTATGTTAGCCGCGCACTTCCTAGAAATGACGCTACGGCAGATTTTTCTACCAAATCAATTCAGTCTTGAACTGATTGCAGAGTTGGTAGGGAAAGCAGCGGCACACTCGGCGCTGCGTTCAACAACGGAACAAACATTTGTCAAAGGAATGTACTACCCAACTCCAGCCGAAACGTTTCCAATCTGCCTGACTGGCTTAGCCGGTGTAGGTAAATCGGCGACCATCGAAGCGCTACTTCGTGTAATGCCCGGCCCTACTGAGTTCCAGATCGATCATTGCATGGCCCCCCTAACAGCAGAGTCTCACTGGTACGCCAGCGCTAAGGGTAAGTCATCTGGTAAGCAACTCCTCACTGATTTTCTCGGCATTGAGGCGACGACCCGTGAGAACGCAGCAAGCCTCAAATTCAGAGCACAGCAGCAAGCAAACAAGCGCGGTATCTCACTGGCGGTGCTTGAGGAAATGCAGCATTTGACGCCAGGGAAAGGTGTAGCCCTAACAACCGACTTCCTGCTAACTATGTCCGGCCTCGGCTTGCCTATGGTATATGTATCGAACTTCAGCCTGGGACATAAGCTGCTAAAGCGTAATCAGGAAGACACCCAGCGCTTGGTAGCACAACCAAGAATCATGTGGCCGGACGCTCCAGAGTCAAAAAACTGGGCTGATTTCATAGATGCATGTATCGCTGCGAGTGACGGCCGTACTCGGGCCGATCGCTCAGATTTTTCCCATGAGATCTATCGTGGTAGCTATGGGCTTAAACGTGCAGCCATCCACCTTATTGTACAAGCATATATTCAAGCTCGCTCGGCCAATCGCACGTGGATTGAATTGGGAGATGTCCATAAAGCCTATGTCTCAAGTACGTATTATGCATACAGAATCGACGTTGAGGAGTTGGAACGCATCGCAATTAAACAGAAAACCAAGCGAGACGACCTTCTTTGCCCATTCGGATCACCCACTCGGTCGAATGTGGTGCAGTTCGTAAGGAAAGAACGTGATAACCGTGTCGCTCAGGCTGCTTTCAAAGGTGCGCTTACAGCGGAGGAGCGTGAAACGCACAAAAGCTTGAAGCTGGATACCGACATGAAGGCTGCGCCCGCCAAGCGGCCCAAGCGCAAGCCATTAGGGAAACCGACGAATGATGATTTGGGGAACGGTTTCAGCGAATTCTTCGATGATAAGAAGGATGATTAATACCTTGAACGATCCGTGTGCCTGACTCGCATAAGATCATCAACGCTCCGGACTAACATCCCTTTACTACGCACGCTATCGATCAAACCTGCGAAGCTGCCGTGCACAACTGCTATTGTGTGTATCATATATTCGCTGTACATAAAATCAGGACGATAATTCGTTCCTGTATCTGAAATTCTTCTAGAGACATCTAGCTTCCAATAAATAGAGCTCAAATATTCTTTAGAAATCTTCCCAGAATTGCACATTGCTGTGGCCTCATCTGCAAGATGCGCTAGGACACATTTAAGGTCAACGGCGAATTCCGACTCACCGATCTCCGCGAAAATTCTCGCAAATACAATACTTTCTTCGTCATGATTTTTCTCCGATTCATACTGATGAAAATAGCGCCCCTTACACCCTCTCCATATAAGTTCGTGCCCATATCCTAAGCTGTGACGACTGATATCAACACCACAAACAGGGCATTTCCTAAGTAATACGGTGTTGTGCTTTGCACATACTTTTACGTATCTGTGATCTCGTCTCCAGTACGGAAAGCCGAGGAAATCAATGTCCTCTTTAATACAGTCGATGCAAATCCCGGCCTGCTGACTCTCCGTTTCAAATCTAGTAGAGCATCTAGGATACTTGCTTCGGGTATAGCTGTTCTGGCCGGCATCCGGGAAAACTGCTACTTGCGAGTAACTTGTGTGATCGTGGAGCAATCGATTGAATCCGTAGGTATCAGACCTTCCAAGTACAGCAGCGATAAACCCGATGGATTCTCCTCGCATGTAGTACCTGGAGATTTTCTTGAACTCAATCGACTCCGGTGAGCGTGAATCGACAAAGAAATGCCTTTCCAGAAAGGAACGTAGAGACTCTTGCGGTTGGATGGTCAGCAGCAAGGGGGGCGCACCAAGGGGGGTCAAAGCACGAGATAGGCGAGGGACGTCACGTCGCTCGGAGCCCTTAGAGGCTCCAAGCGAGACTGACTTATTTATTCCGAGACTGACTTATTTGTTTAAGATCACCATGCGGCCGACTGTGGATAACTCACTCCACCGTGACGGACTTGGCCAGGTTGCGCGGCTGGTCGACGTCAGTGCCCTTGAGCACCGCCACGTAATACGACAGCAGCTGCAGCGGGATGGTGTAGAGGATCGGCGACAGGATGTCGTGGATATGCGGCATGTGGATAACATGCGTGCCCTCGCCGTTGGTCATGCCGGCCTGCTCGTCGGCAAAGACGATCAGCTCGCCGCCACGGGCGCGGACTTCCTGCAGGTTGGACTTGAGCTTCTCCAGCAACTCGTTGTTCGGCGCCACGGTGACCACCGGCATGTCGTTATCCACAAGGGCCAACGGACCGTGCTTGAGCTCACCGGCCGGGTAGGCTTCGGCGTGGATGTAGGAGATTTCCTTGAGCTTGAGTGCCCCTTCCATCGCCACCGGGAACTGTGCGCCACGACCGAGGAACAGGGTGTGGTGCTTCTCGGCGAACAGCTCGGCGATTTTTTCCACCGTGCTGTCCATCGCCAGGGCTTCGCCCAGGCGGGTCGGCAAGCGCCGCAGTTCTTCCACCAGGGTGGCTTCGACGCCTTCGCCCAGGGTGCCGCGGACCTGACCCAGGGACAGGGTCAGCAACAGCAGGCCAACCAGCTGGGTGGTAAAGGCTTTGGTCGATGCCACGCCGATTTCACGACCGGCCTGGGTCAGCAGGGTCAGGTCGGACTCACGCACCAGCGAGCTGATACCGACGTTGCAGATCGCCAGGCTGGCGAGGAAACCCAGCTCCTTGGCATTACGCAGCGCGGCCAGGGTGTCGGCGGTTTCGCCGGACTGGGAAATGGTCACGAACAGGGTATCCGGCTGCACCACCACCTTGCGGTAGCGGAACTCGCTGGCCACTTCGACCTGGCACGGAATCCCGGCCAGTTCTTCCAGCCAGTAACGGGCAACCATGCCGGCGTGATAGCTGGTGCCGCAGGCGACGATCTGCACGTTGCGCACCTTGGCGAACAGCTCGGCGGCCTGTGGGCCGAAAGCCTGGACCAGCACCTGGTTCGGGCTCAGGCGGCCTTCGAGGGTGCGTTGCACCACGGCTGGCTGCTCGTGGATTTCCTTGAGCATGAAGTGGCGGAACTCGCCTTTCTCGGCGGCCTCGGCGCCATCACGGTATTGCACGGCTTCACGCTCGACCGCTTTGCCGTCGACATCCCAGATCTGCACGCTGTCGCGGCGAATCTCGGCGATATCGCCCTCTTCCAGGTACATGAAGCGGTCGGTTACCTGACGCAGGGCCAGTTGGTCGGAAGCCAGGAAGTTTTCCCCCAGGCCCAGGCCGATCACCAATGGGCTGCCACTGCGGGCGGCAACCAGGCGGTCCGGCTGGCTGGCGCTGATCACGGCCAGGCCATAGGCGCCATGCAGTTCCTTGACGGTGGCTTTCAGGGCCACGGTCAGGTCGCCCAGGTCCTTGAGTTTGTACTCCAGCAGGTGGGCGATGACTTCGGTGTCGGTGTCCGAGGTGAACACGTAGCCCAGGCCCTTGAGTTGCTCGCGCAGGACTTCATGGTTCTCGATGATGCCGTTGTGCACCACCGCCAGGTCGCCGGAGAAATGCGGGTGGGCGTTACGCTCGCATGGCGCGCCATGAGTGGCCCAGCGAGTGTGGGCGATGCCCAGGCGACCGACCAGAGGCTCGCCGGCCAGGGCCTGTTCCAGCTCGCTGACCTTGCCCGGACGACGCATGCGCTCGAGCTTGCCATCGTTGGTCAGGACCGCCACCCCGGCGCTGTCGTAGCCGCGGTATTCGAGACGCTTGAGGCCTTCGAGCAGGATGGCCGTGATATTCCGTTCAGCAACGGCGCCAACAATTCCACACATGGTTTCTCTCCTAGATGACTGCCGCGCAAATCAGCGTGATGCCGCGGGCTTGAATCTGGTCGCGGGCCTCTGCAGGCAGGCGATCATCGGTAATAAGGGTATGGACGCTGCTCCAGGGCAGCTCCAGGTTGGGAATCTTGCGGCCGATCTTGTCGGCCTCGACCATCACCACGACTTCCCGCGCCACCTCGGCCATCACCCGACTCAGGCCGAGCAACTCGTTGAAGGTGGTGGTCCCGCGCACCAGGTCGATGCCGTCGGCACCGATAAACAGCTGGTCGAAATCGTAGGAACGCAATACCTGCTCGGCGACCTGCCCCTGGAACGACTCGGAGTGAGGGTCCCAGGTACCGCCGGTCATCAACAGCACCGGCTCGTGCTCCAGTTCGCTCAGGGCATTGGCCACATGCAGCGAGTTGGTCATGACCACCAGGCCTGGCTGCTGACCGAGTTCGGGAATCATGGCCGCGGTGGTACTGCCACTGTCGATGATGATGCGGGCGTGTTCGCGAATCCGCGCAACCGCCGCGCGGGCGATGGCTTGTTTGTACCGGGACACCGGCTGGCCGATATCGCCAACCAGTTCCTGCGGCATGGTGATCGCGCCGCCGTAGCGCCGCAGCAACAAGCCGTTGCTCTCCAGAGCCGCCAGGTCCTTGCGGATCGTAACTTCCGAAGTTTCGAAGCGTTTAGCCAGCTCATCCACGCTCACCTCGCCCTGTTCATTGAGCAAGGCCAGAATGTTGTGACGGCGCTGGGGCGTATTGCGTTTCGACATGAGCACTTAAGTTTCGATTCGAAAGATAACGGAAGCAATCAAAACCTATTGCCGGAAATTCGTCAAGCCAGCGCAAGAAAAAAATCTGTGGATAAAAGCATCGCGGGCAAGCCTCGCTCCTACAGATATCACTGTCTGTAGGAGCGAGGCTTGCCCGCGAAAGCAATCTCGAGAGTACCGGCCACTGCGTTGTGGATAACTCAGCTCTTCTTGATTTTCACCGGGCGTTTCCAGCCATCGATATTCTTCTGCCGGGCACGGGCCACGGCCAGCTGGGCTTTTTCCACAGTCTGGTTGATGGTAGAACCGGCCGCCGTGGTCGCGCCATCCTGGATATCCACAGGTGCCACCAACGAGTTGTTGGAACCGATGAAGACGTCTTCGCCCAGCACTGTCCGATGTTTGTTGGCGCCATCGTAGTTGCAGGTAATGGTGCCGGCGCCGATGTTGCTGCGTGCACCGATCTCAGCATCTCCCAGGTAGGCCAGGTGCCCGGCCTTGGCGCCCTCGCCCATGCGTGCGTTCTTCAACTCGACAAAGTTACCCACATGGGCACGGGCTTCGAGAACAGTACCTTGGCGCAGGCGGGCGAACGGACCGGCATCGCTGCCTTCACCCAGTACCGCACCTTCGATATGGCTGTTGGCCTTGATCACCACGCCCTTGCGCAGGGTGCTGTCCTTGATCACGCAGTTCGGGCCGATCACCACGTCGTCCTCGATGACCACGCGGCCTTCGAGAATCACGTTGATGTCGATCAGCACGTCGCGGCCCACCGTCACTTCACCGCGCACATCGAAACGTGCCGGATCGCGCAGGGTCACGCCCTGAGCCATCAGGCGCCGACCTTCGCGCAACTGATAATGACGCTCCAGTTCGGACAGCTGCTTGCGATCGTTGGCGCCCTGCACTTCCATCGGATCGTGAGGTTGCTCGGTGGCCACCAACAAACCATCGCTGACCGCCATCTCGATCACGTCAGTCAGGTAATACTCGCCCTGGGCGTTGTTATTCGACAGACGACTCATCCAGTCGGCAAGGCGATTGGCCGGCACCGCAAGGATGCCAGTGTTGCCTTCGGTGATTGCGCGTTGCGCTTCGCTGGCGTCCTTGTGCTCGACGATGGCTGCGACCCTGCCGTCGGCATCGCGAACGATCCGGCCATAACCGGTCGGGTCGTCCAGCTCCACGGTCAGCAATCCCATTTGCCCGGGAACAACGTGCTTGAGCAAGCGCTGCAGGGTTTCGACTTCGATCAGCGGCACGTCACCGTAGAGAATCAGCACGGTATCGGCGGTAATGAACGGCACCGCCTGGGCGGTGGCGTGACCGGTACCCAGCTGCTTGTCCTGCAGCACGAAATTCAAGTCGTCCGCCGCCAGGCGCTCACGCACCGCATCGGCACCGTGACCGATGACGACATGGATACGCTGTGGATCGAGTTGCCGGGCGCTGTGGATAACATGACCAAGCATGGAGTTGCCCGCCACCGGGTGCAGCACTTTCGGCAACGAGGAACGCATGCGGGTGCCTTGACCGGCAGCGAGAATAACGATTTCGAGAGACATGACTGGCTACCAATCCTGGGGGTCAGCGGTTGCGACCATGAGGTGAATTGCAAAAAAGAAAAAGGGTAGCCGAGGCTACCCTTTTTAATCAATCACGCGGAAATCCCGCGGCTTAGCCGCCGAACTTCTTGCGGATCTGCTGGACGGTGCGCAGCTGGGCTGCGGCCTCGGCCAGACGTGCAGCAGCAGAACCGTAGTCGAAATCTGCGCCTTTTTCATTCAGGGCCTTCTCAGCAGCCTTGACGGCTTCCTGAGCGGAGGCTTCGTCCAGGTCGGCAGCACGCTGCACGGTGTCGGCAAGAACCTTGACCATGTTCGGCTGAACCTCGAGGAAACCACCGGAGATGTAGAACACCTCGGCTTCCCCGCCCTGCTTGATCAAGCGGATCGGACCTGGTTTCAGATTAGTGATCAGCGGAGCGTGACCCAGGGCGATACCAAGATCCCCGAGCTCGCCGTGTGCGATCACCATCTCGACCAGACCGGAGAAGATTTCCCCTTCCGCGCTGACGATATCGCAATGGACTGTCATAGCCATCTGCTTGCCTCAACCTAAATTAGCGCCCGTTGCCGGGCGCCGGGATTACAGTTTCTTGGCTTTCTCGATCGCTTCTTCGATGCCGCCGACCATGTAGAACGCTTGTTCTGGCAGGTGGTCGTAGTCACCGTTGAGGATGCCTTTGAAGCCAGCGATGGTGTCTTTCAGGGAAACGTATTTGCCTGGAGAACCAGTGAAGACTTCAGCCACGAAGAACGGCTGCGACAGGAAGCGCTGGATCTTACGAGCGCGGGATACCAGTTGCTTGTCGGCTTCGGACAGTTCGTCCATACCCAGGATCGCAATGATGTCCTTCAGCTCTTTGTAGCGCTGCAGCACGTACTGAACACCGCGAGCGGTTTCATAGTGCTCGTTGCCGATCACGTTCGGGTCCAGCTGACGGGAAGTCGAGTCCAGTGGATCTACCGCTGGGTAGATACCCAGGGAAGCGATGTCACGGGACAGTACGACGGTGGCGTCCAAGTGGGCGAAGGTGGTCGCTGGCGACGGGTCGGTCAAGTCGTCCGCTGGTACGTATACCGCTTGGATCGAGGTGATCGAGCCTTGCTTGGTCGAAGTGATACGTTCTTGCAGAACGCCCATCTCTTCAGCCAGGGTCGGCTGGTAACCTACTGCGGAAGGCATACGGCCCAGCAGTGCGGATACTTCGGTACCGGCCAGGGTGTAACGATAGATGTTGTCGACGAACAGCAGAACGTCGTTACCTTCGTCACGGAACTTCTCGGCCATGGTCAGGCCGGTCAGAGCTACGCGCAGACGGTTTCCCGGCGGCTCGTTCATCTGGCCGTATACCAGTGCCACTTTGTCCAGAACGTTGGAATCCTTCATCTCGTGGTAGAAGTCGTTACCCTCACGAGTACGCTCACCCACACCGGCGAACACGGAATAACCGCTGTGCTCGATGGCGATGTTACGGATCAGTTCCATCATGTTTACGGTCTTGCCCACACCGGCACCACCGAACAGACCGACTTTACCGCCCTTGGCGAACGGGCAAACCAGGTCGATAACCTTGATGCCGGTTTCCAGGAGGTCGTTGCCACCAGCTTGTTCAGCGAAGGACGGCGCAGGACGGTGAATGCCCCAACGCTCTTCTTCGCCGATCGGGCCAGCTTCGTCGATCGGGTTGCCCAGTACGTCCATGATCCGGCCCAGGGTCGCTTTACCGACCGGTACGGAGATGGCTGCGCCAGTGTTGTTGACGTCCAGACCGCGCTTCAAGCCCTCGGTGGAGCCCATCGCAATGGTACGTACCACGCCGTCGCCCAGCTGCTGCTGAACTTCCAGAGTGGTTTCGGCGCCTTGAACCTTCAAGGCGTCGTAGATGCTCGGTACGCTGTCGCGTGGAAATTCCACGTCGATAACGGCGCCGATGATTTGAACGATACGTCCGCTACTCATAGCTGGATCCTCTGAATATTTGAACCGTTAAACCGCGGCAGCGCCGCCGACGATTTCCGAGATCTCTTGGGTGATCGCAGCCTGACGCGCCTTGTTGTAGATCAGCTGCAAATCGCTGATCAAATCACCGGCGTTGTCGGTAGCGTTCTTCATCGCGATCATCCGCGCAGCTTGTTCAGCCGCGTTGTTCTCGACCACCGCCTGGTAGACCTGCGACTCCACGTAGCGAACCATCAAGCCGTCAAGCAGCTCTTTGGCGTCCGGTTCGTAGAGATAGTCCCAGTGGTGCTTGAGTTCTTGATCCGGGGTTGCCACCAGCGGAATCAACTGCTCCACCGTAGGCTGTTGCGTCATGGTGTTGATGAACTTGTTGGACACCACGGACAGGCGGTCAATCCGGCCGTCCAGGTAGGCATCCAGCATCACCTTGACGCTGCCGATCAGGTCATTGATCGACGGCTCTTCACCCAGGTGGCTGATTGCAGCGACGACGTTACCGCCGAAGTTACGGAAGAAAGCCGCACCTTTGCTGCCTACCACGCACAGATCGATCTCGACGCCATTTTCGCGGTTTACCGCCATGTCCTTGACCAAAGCCTTGAACAGGTTGGTATTCAAACCACCGCACAGACCACGGTCACTGCTCACCACGATATAACCGACGCGCTTGATTGCGCGGTCGATCATGAACGGGTGGCGATATTCCGGGTTGGCGTTGGCCAGATGACCAATAACCTGGCGGATGCGCTCCGCGTAAGGACGGCTAGCAGCCATGCGCATTTGTGCCTTGCGCATTTTGCTGACCGCCACTTTTTCCATGGCGCTGGTAATCTTTTGCGTGCTTTTGATGCTCGCAATCTTACTGCGAATCTCTTTTGCGCCTGCCATGTAACACCTATCAGGTTAGCAAGCGGGAGCCTCGCGGCCCCCGCTGCGGCTTACCAGGTTTGGGTGGCCTTGAACTTCTCGATACCGGCTTTCAGGCCAGCGTCGATTTCGTCATTGAAGTCACCCTTCACGTTGATCTTCGCCATCAAATCGGCGTGATCGCGGTTGAAGTAAGCAATCAGCGCTTGTTCGAAGCTACCGATCTTGGCGATTTCGACGTCAGTCAGGAACCCACGTTCAGCGGCATACAGCGACAGCGACATGTCAGCGATGGACATAGGCGCGTATTGCTTCTGCTTCATCAGCTCGGTAACGCGCTGACCGTGTTCAAGTTGCTTACGGGTCGCTTCGTCCAGGTCAGAAGCGAACTGGGCGAATGCCGCCAGTTCACGGTACTGAGCCAGAGCGGTACGGATACCACCGGACAGCTTCTTGATGATCTTGGTCTGAGCGGCACCACCTACACGGGATACCGAAACACCGGCGTTCACTGCCGGGCGGATGCCGGAGTTGAACATGGCCGATTCCAGGAAGATCTGACCGTCGGTGATGGAAATCACGTTGGTCGGAACGAACGCGGAAACGTCGCCAGCCTGGGTTTCGATGATCGGCAGTGCGGTCAGGGAACCGGTCTTGCCAGTTACCGCGCCGTTGGTGAACTTCTCTACGTACTCTTCCGAAACGCGGGATGCGCGCTCCAGCAGACGGGAGTGGAGATAGAACACGTCGCCTGGGTAAGCTTCACGGCCTGGTGGACGGCGCAGCAGCAGGGAAATCTGGCGGTAAGCCACTGCTTGCTTGGACAGATCGTCATAAACGATCAGCGCGTCTTCACCGCGGTCGCGGAAGAATTCGCCCATGGTGCAACCGGAGTACGGTGCCAGGAATTGCAGGGCAGCGGATTCGGAAGCACTGGCAGCCACGATGATGGTGTTGGCCAGAGCGCCGTTTTCTTCCAGCTTGCGAACAACGTTGGCGATGGTCGATTGTTTCTGACCGATAGCCACGTATACGCAGAAGATGCCGCTGTCTTTCTGGTTGATGATCGCGTCGATCGCCAGAGCGGTCTTACCGATCTGACGGTCACCGATGATCAGCTCACGCTGGCCACGGCCGACAGGGATCATGGCATCGACAGCCTTGTAGCCAGTCTGTACAGGCTGGTCTACCGACTTACGCCAGATCACGCCTGGAGCAACTTTCTCGACCGCGTCGGTCTCGGTGTTGTTCAGCGGACCTTTGCCGTCAACTGGGTTACCCAGTGCGTCGACTACGCGACCCAGCAGTTCCTTACCAACCGGAACTTCGAGGATGCGGCCGGTGCACTTGGCGCTCATGCCTTCAGCCAGAGTCGTGTATGCGCCCAGTACAACGGCACCTACGGAGTCTTGCTCGAGGTTGAGTGCCATACCGTAGACACCGCCCGGAAACTCGATCATCTCGCCGTACATGACGTCGGCCAGACCGTGAATCCGCACGATACCGTCAGAAACGCTGACGACAGTGCCTTCGTTACGGGCTTGGGAGGTCACATCGAGCTTTTCGATGCGGCCCTTGATAATTTCACTTATTTCGGAAGGATTGAGTTGCTGCATTGCTCTGCTGCCCCTTCAAACTCAAGATTTCAATGCTTCGGCAAGTTTCGCGATTTTGCCGCGAATCGAGCCATCGATAACCAGGTCGCCGGCGCGGATGACGACACCACCAATCAGGGCAGCGTCCTCCGCAACTTGCAGGCGCACTTCCCGGTCGAGTCGTGCACTGAGAACCTTGGCGAGTTTGTCTTGCTGTTCTTGGTTCAACGCAAAAGCACTGGTGACTTCCACATCTACCGACTTCTCTTGCTCGGCCTTGTACAGGTCGAACAGGGCGGCGATCTCCGGCAGAAGCAGGAGACGGTCGTTTTCGGCAACGACGTGGATGAAATTCTGTGCCTTGGCATCGAACTTGTCGCCGCACACGTCGATAAACGTGGCGGCCTTGTCTGCGCTCGTCAGTCGCGGGGCCTTGAGCACGCGCCGCATGGTGTCGTCTTGCGACACCGCTGCAGCCAGGCCGAGCATGGCTGACCAAGAGGCCAGCTGCTGGTGGGCCTGAGCGTGCTCGAAGGCCGCCTTAGCGTAAGGTCGGGCCAACGTGGTCAGTTCTGCCATGATCACCCTCGCTTAAATTTCAGCAGCCAGTTTGTTAACCAGCTCCGCGTGCGCGTTTTGATCGATTGTGGCACCCAGGATCTTCTCGGCGCCGCCAACGGCCAGCACACCCAGTTGGGCACGCAGCGCGTCTTTGACACTGTTCAGTTCCTGCTCGATCTCGGCCTGAGCCTGAACCTTCACACGGTCAGCGTCGACACGGGCTTTTTCAACAGCCTCTTCGACGATCTGGTTACCGCGTTTCTTGGCTTGCTCAATGATTTCGGCTGCCTGAGCTTTTGCTTCGCGCAGTTGCTGACCCGCTTTCTCTTGGGCCAGTTCCAGGTCGCGAGCTGCTCGGCTGGCAGCGTCCAGTCCATCCGCGATCTTCTTCTGACGTTCGTGCAAAGCCGCGATGACCGGAGGCCACACGAACTTCATGCAAAACAGTACAAAAATGAAGAACGCAACGGACTGGCCAATCAGGGTTGCATTAATGTTCACGCCAACACCTCGCTCGTTCGTTGTCCATCACACCAATCAACTCGAAAATTCGAGTGATTAGCCAGCGAGTTGACCAACGAAGGGGTTCGCGAAGGTGAAGAACAGAGCGATACCAACGCCGATCATGGTCACGGCGTCGAGCAGGCCGGCAACGATGAACATTTTAACTTGCAGCATTGGAACCATTTCTGGCTGACGCGCAGCGCCTTCCAGGAACTTGCCGCCCAACAGGCCGAAACCAATTGCAGTACCCAGTGCGCCCAGGCCGATCAACAGTGCAACAGCGATAGCGGTTAGACCAACTACAGTTTCCATCTTTCCTCCCGACTTTTACGTCGTATGGTTTAGGTTTTTTAGATTAAAGCGGTAAAACAAATCGTTTCATCGTGCCCTAGACGGGCCCCCTCCCGTTTGACCGGGAGGGACATCAGACTGGTCGAGACCGGTCTTAATGGTTCTCTTCGTGCGCCATCGACAGGTAGACGATGGTCAGCATCATGAAGATAAACGCTTGCAGGGTGATGATCAGGATGTGGAACACAGCCCACGCCCATTGCAGCACCACGCCCAGGCCGCTGAGCCAGAGCAGGCCGCTGCCGAACATCACGGCGATCAGGATGAACACCAGTTCGCCAGCGTACATGTTGCCGAACAGACGAAGTGCCAGAGAGATTGGCTTGGCGATCAGCGTCACGAATTCAAGCAGGAAGTTCACCGGAATCAGCAGCGCCTGAATAAAGATATTCTTGCTGCCGAACGGATGCAGGGTCAGTTCGCCGATGAAACCGCCGATGCCCTTGATCTTGATGCTGTAGAAAATGATCAGTGCGAACACCGAGAAGGCCATGGCCAGCGTGGCGTTCGGGTCGGTAGTCGACACGGCACGGAAAGGAATGTGCGCATCGCCGGAGATCAGGATGGCCAGTTGAGGAATCCAGTCGACCGGGATCAGGTCGATGGCGTTCATCAGGAACACCCAGACGAAGATGGTCAGTGCCAGCGGTGCAATCACTGGGCTACGGCCATGGAAGCTGTCTTTCACGCTGCCATCGACGAACTGGACCAATACTTCAACGAAGTTCTGCAAAGCACCTGGCTGACCGGAAGTTGCCTTCTTGGCCGCCATGCGGAAAAGAAGAACGAAGATCAGACCCAACGCCACAGACCAGCCGAGGGTATCGACGTGGAATGCCCAAAAGCCCATTTCTTTGGCTTCTGCTGCGGTGTGGGCAAAGCCCCAGCCGCCATTAGGTAGCTGACCGAAGGTCAGGTTCTGCAAGTGGTGCTGGATATAGCCCGAAGCGGTTGTTTCTGCCATGGTTGCCTCAAACGCCCTAAGGTCTCGAAAGTCTTGTTCTCATAAGCAGGGGAGCGAACCAGCTGACCAGTTGGGTCAGCACGAAGACGCCGAATACAGCTAGCGGCGCCAATGGCTTCACACCTGCGAACGTCAATGCAAAGAGCACTGCCGTCAAAATCAGTTTGCCCGCCTCGCCGGCATAAAAAGACCGGACGATGGCTTGAGCTGCTCGGGCGCCGGAAAACCGAAATGCCCTATGAGCGAAATACACATTGGGGAGCAAGGCTATCAGTCCCCCACAAAGGCCTGAGTATCCGGCTACGACTCCATGCCAATGCCAGAGCGCCAAGGCGGCCAGCAATAAAACGACCAACTGAGCCAATAAAACCGGGAAAACCGCCAAGCGATGGAACGGCAAGCGGTTTGGCGTGCGGGTTTCCATCACTCTTGCTCCTCATGGGTCGGCTGCCAGAATTCAATAACTTGGCATAATTTGTGCCGACAAAATGCGCGCAGAGTATAGGGGCGGTTCAGCCCCTATTCAACTGCCGGGTAGTGATTTCCGACTGCACGCTACATGAGGAAATGTTTCAGCGGATGTGTGCAAGGACGCCTTGAAGCTCATCGAGGGAGTTATACCCGATCACCAACTGACCTTTCCCTTTCTTTCCGTGACGAATCTGCACCGCAGAGCCTAGGCGCTCGGCCAGGCGTTGCTCCAGGCGCGCGATATCCGGGTCGGGTTTTACAGGTTCGGCAGGCTGCTGTTTGCCACTCAACCACTGGCGAACCAGGGCTTCGGTCTGGCGTACGGTGAGGCCACGTGCGACAACGTGTCGCGCCCCTTCAACCTGTTGATTTTCCGGCAAACCCAGCAAGGCACGGGCATGACCCATTTCCAGGTCGCCGTGGGACAGCATGGTCTTGATCACTTCAGGCAAAGCGATCAGGCGCAGCAAGTTGGCTACAGTGACGCGGGACTTACCCACAGCCTCGGCAACCTGCTGCTGAGTCAGCTGGAATTCCTGCTGCAGGCGCTGCAGGGCAACCGCTTCCTCGATGGGATTGAGATCTTCGCGCTGGATATTCTCGATCAGCGCCATGGCGATGGCGGTTTCGTCGGGCACATCGCGGACCATCGCCGGAATGGTTTCCTGACCCGCCTGCTGGCTGGCGCGCCAGCGGCGCTCGCCGGCGATGATTTCAAAACGGCCGGAACCGATCGGACGCACCACGATTGGCTGCATCACGCCCTGAGTCTTGATCGAGCTCGCCAATTCTTCCAGCGCCTGAGGGTCCATGTCCCGGCGCGGCTGATACTTGCCGCGCTGGATCAAGTCCAGGGGCAAATGTTGCAGCTCACGCACATCGGCTTGAACCGCTTGTTCTTCCAGCGAGCTGACAGTCGGACCACTCAACAGTGCATCCAGTCCACGTCCGAGACCTCGTTTCTTGACGGCCATGGGGATTCCTTAAGTTGGCTGGGCAGCGGCTGCGCGTGAATTTTTCCGTTGCCGACGAACCATCTCGCCAGCAAGGGCCAGATAGGCGATGGCACCGCGGGACTGTTTGTCGTAGACCAACGCCGGCATGCCATAACTGGGGGCTTCAGCCAGACGGATGTTGCGTGGGATCACTGTGTCGTACAGCTGATCGCCGAAGTGTTCCTTGAGTTGCGCGGAAACATCGTTCATCAGGCTCAGCCGCGGGTCATACATGGTCCGCAGCAAGCCTTCGACCTTGAGGTTCGGATTGAGCAATTCGGAGATGCGCTTGATGTTATCCACAAGGTCGCTCAGCCCTTCGAGAGCGAAGTACTCGCACTGCATGGGGATAATGACCCCATCGGCGGCAACCAGGGCGTTGAGCGTGAGCATCGACAGCGACGGCGGGCAGTCGATCAAAATGTAATCGTAGTTTTCCCGGATCGGCGCCAAGGCACTGCGCAGACGGCTTTCCTTCATCTGCATTTCCAGCAGAACCACTTCCGCGGCAGTCAGGTCACGGTTCGCCGGCAGCAGTTGATAACCACCGTGCTCGGAGTAATGCATGGCCTGGGCTAGATCGCACTCGCCGATCAGCAGGTCGTAGACCGAATTTTCCAGGCCGTGTTTATCCACACCGCTACCCATGGTGGCGTTGCCCTGTGGATCGAGATCGATCAACAGCACCCGGCGCTTGGTAGCAACCAGCGATGCTGCGAGGTTGATGCAGGTGGTGGTCTTGCCCACGCCACCTTTCTGGTTCGCTATCGCGAATACCTTAGCCATTCTTGCTTGTGTTCCCAATCATGCCGTGCGGCGCAGTATCAGCAGATGGCGTTGGCCTTGGCAACCGGGTACGGCCAGGGCGTGTTCGCTATCGAGGTGGAAGTCCGCCGGCAATGCTACCAGCTCATCGGCGGGATGAACGCCCTTCATTGCCAGCCAACGTGTATCGCGGTCGCCGAGGTGGCGAGTCCAGTTGGTGAAGTTCTCCATGCTGCTGAATGCCCGGGAAATGATCCCGTTGAATGGCTGCTGCGGCTGGAAAGCTTCGACACGACTGTGGATAACTTGCAGGTTATCCAACTTCAGTTCCAGTTTGACCTGGGTCAGGAAGCGGGTTTTCTTGCCATTGCTGTCCAGACAGGTCACTTGCGAATCCGGAAACAGGATAGCCAATGGAATGCCCGGCATCCCGCCGCCGCTGCCAACGTCCAGCCAGCGGCCGTTTTCGATGAACGACATCACGCTCAGGCTATCGAGCAGATGACGCGAGACCATTTCATCCGGATCGCGTACTGCGGTCAGGTTGTAAGCCTTGTTCCATTTGATCAGCAGGGCCAGATAACCCAGCAGTAACTCGTGCTGGGCTTCTGTCAGGTTGACACCGAGTTGGCGAGCACCTGTGGATAACTCTTCTGCATGTTGCGAGGTGACCTGCGAACTCAAGCGCTTTGCTCCAACTGACGGCCCGCGCCGCGTTTTTTCAAGTGAATCATCAACAGCGAAATCGCTGCCGGGGTCACGCCCGGAATCCGCGAAGCCTGGCCCAGGGTTTCAGGACGCGTGGCGCCGAGCTTGCTCTGGATCTCTTTCGAGAGACCGGAAATGTTGCTGTAGTCGATATCCACAGGCAGCTTGGTGTCTTCGCTGGCCCGCAGACGAGCGATTTCGTCCTGCTGGCGATCGATGTAGCCGGCGTACTTGGTCTTGATCTCGACTTGCTCGGCGACCTGTGGATCTTCTGCGCCCTGCCCGGTCACTTCGACCAGGCCAGCGTAGTCGATTTCCGGACGGCTCAACAGATTCAGCAAGTTGTACTCATGGGTCAGCGGTGTGCCGAACTTTTCGGCGATCGCATCACCCTGCTCGGTACCCGGACGAACCCAAGTGCTTTTCAGGCGCTGCTCTTCCAGGGCTATACCTTCGCGTTTTTTGCAGAACGCGGCCCAACGGACATCGTCCACCAGGCCCAGTTCCCGACCTTTTTCGGTCAGGCGCAGGTCGGCATTGTCTTCGCGTAGGATCAGGCGGTATTCGGCACGGGATGTGAACATCCGATACGGCTCCTGGGTTCCCAGGGTAATCAGGTCGTCGACCAACACACCGATATAGGCTTCATCGCGGCGCGGGCACCAGCTGTCTTTGCCCTGCGCGCGCAATGCGGCGTTGGCACCGGCGAGCAAACCCTGGGCGCCGGCTTCTTCGTAACCGGTGGTGCCGTTGATCTGGCCGGCAAAGAACAGGCCGCCGATCACTTTGGTTTCCAGGCTGTACTTCAAGTCGCGCGGATCGAAGTAGTCGTACTCGATGGCATAGCCGGGACGCACGATGTGCGCGTTTTCCATGCCGCGGATCGATTGCACGATCTGCAACTGCACATCGAACGGCAGGCTTGTGGATATCCCGTTCGGGTACAGCTCGTGAGTGGTCAGGCCTTCCGGCTCGATAAAGACCTGATGGCTTTCCTTGTCGGCAAAGCGATGGATCTTGTCTTCGATCGACGGGCAGTAGCGCGGGCCAATGCCCTCGATCGAGCCGGCATCGGAATACATCGGCGAACGGTCGAGGTTTGCAGCGATGATTTCGTGAGTCCGCGCATTGGTATGAGTAATCCAGCAACTGACCTGCCGCGGATGCTGTTCCTTGTTGCCCAGGAAAGACATGACCGGGATTGGCGTATCACCCGGTTGCTCGGTCATCACCGAGAAATCCACAGACCGGCCATCGATGCGCGGTGGCGTACCGGTTTTCAGGCGGCCCACACGCAGAGGCAATTCGCGCAGACGGCGAGCCAGAGCGATCGACGGCGGATCACCGGCACGACCGCCGGAATAATTCTGCAAACCGATGTGGATAAGTCCGCCGAGGAAGGTACCGGTGGTCAACACCACGGATTCGGCGAAGAAACGCAGGCCCATTTGGGTCACTACTCCGCGGACCTGGTCCTGTTCGACGATCAGGTCATCCGCTGCCTGTTGAAATATCCACAGGTTCGGCTGGTTTTCCAGGATTTCGCGGACAGCAGCCTTGTACAGAATACGGTCGGCCTGGGCGCGGGTAGCACGCACGGCTGGGCCTTTACGGCTGTTCAACACCCGAAACTGAATACCACCTTTATCGGTAGCCATGGCCATCGCGCCGCCGAGGGCGTCGATTTCTTTGACCAGATGACTTTTACCGATCCCGCCAATCGCGGGATTGCAGCTCATTGCTCCGAGGGTTTCCACGTTGTGCGTCAGCAACAGGGTTTTTGCCCCCATGCGTGCTGATGCAAGTGCTGCCTCGGTACCGGCATGACCGCCGCCGATGACGATCACTTCAAAACGGGAAGGGAAATCCACCACGCACCTCGTGCCTGCTTATATGGGTAAAAAAGGATGGGTTCTTGGGATAACGGACAAGTATAGGGTCTTCGCCCTTCCTAAAGAACCCTTTGCACAAAATTTAACCAGCTGTGGATGACTCACGGACAATAGAAATTAAAAAGAAAGAAATTTATTAAATCTTTGTTTTTATGTTTATTCTTAGGCACCGACCTATCTGTGGATAGATTCATACAGCCCTTTGTTTTCAATGTGTACAGAGATTCAAAAGTCTGTGGTTAGGTAGCAACGAGGCCCTTGGATAACCGGTGTAAGCCTGTGGATTAAAGTGATGCTTATCCACAGAGCGGGTTTTCCTCAGTTTTGACGCCCTGTTATCAACTGAGCCTAAGGGCAGTTATTCACAGGGCTTAATCCACAGAAAAAGGCTCGTACGAGCAAACGGCGCCCACGAGAAATCCTCCGGAGCGCTCGATGGCGCCCGGCAAACTCGGAAATAATGGAAAGTACGAGGGATTGTGGAGCGGGTTTGCCCGTGATTCCGGCGGAACACCGCCATGAGCATCACGAGCAACCAAGCCGTCGAACGGCTGCTCCTATAGGGAGATGGGGTTACTTACCGATGCAGAAGCTGGAGAAGATCCGGCCCAGCAGGTCGTCCGAGCTGAAAGCGCCGGTAATTTCTCCCAGGGATTGCTGGGCTTGGCGCAGATCTTCAGCCAGCAGCTCGCCGGCGCCGGCCAGGGTCAGTTGCAAACGGCCATGTTCAAGTGCGTCGCTGGCGTGGTGCAGGGCTTCCAGGTGACGTCTGCGTGCACTGAAGCTGCTTTCGGAAGTCTGTTCGTAACCCATGCAGGCCTTGAGGTGCTCACGTAGCAGTTCCAGGCCCTCGCCGCCGGCCTTGGCACTGAGGCTGATAGTCACGTGGCCATCGTCGCTGACCTCCAAGGCGATCGCTTCGCTGGTCAGGTCGGCCTTGTTGCGGATCAGCGTGACTTTCGCCGGATCCGGCCGCTGTTCCAGGAACTCCGGCCACAAGGCAAAGGGGTCCAGCGCTTCCGGGGCCGTGGCGTCGACCACCAGCAATACGCGGTCGGCCTCGCCAATGGCCTTGAGGGCACGTTCCACACCGATCTTTTCCACCTGGTCCTCGGTATCGCGCAGCCCTGCGGTATCCACAACGTGCAACGGCATGCCGTCGATGTGGATATGTTCACGCAGCACATCCCGGGTGGTACCGGCGATCTCGGTCACAATCGCCGCTTCGCGTCCGGCCAGGGCATTGAGCAGGCTGGACTTGCCAGCGTTGGGCCGGCCAGCGATGACCACGGTCATGCCGTCACGCAGCAAGGCGCCCTGCCCGGCTTCGCGGACCACGGTGGATAACTCGTCGCGTACCGCGTCGAGCATCTGCAGGACATGGCCATCGGCCAGGAAGTCGATTTCTTCCTCGGGAAAATCAATGGCCGCCTCGACGTAGATACGCAGCGCGATCAATTGCTCGGTCAGGTTATGCACACGCTTGGAGAATGCCCCCTGCAAAGAGCGCAAGGCATTGCGCGCGGCCTGTGCGGAACTGGCTTCGATCAGGTCGGCGATGGCTTCGGCCTGGGCCAGGTCGAGCTTGTCGTTGAGGAACGCGCGCTCGCTGAATTCCCCCGGCCGGGCCAGGCGGCATCCCAGCTGCAGGCAACGCTGCAGCAACATATCCAGGACGATCGGGCCGCCGTGGCCCTGAAGTTCCAGCACGTCTTCGCCGGTAAAGGAGTTCGGCCCCGGGAAATACAAGGCGATCCCCTCATCCAGGACCTCGTCCCGATCGCTGAAAAACGGCCCGTAATGGGCGTAACGCGGTTTCAGCTCGCGGCCGCTGATGGCCTTGGCGGCGACATTGGCCAGCGGTCCGGAAATACGCACGATGCCCACACCACCGCGCCCCTGGGCGGTGGCTACGGCTGCGATGGTTTCACGAGGGACATTCATAACCCGCTCCAGACATAAAGAGGCAGACAAAAGTGACAGATAGCAAAACGCCCCACTAGGGGGCGTTTTGAGTGGTTATCCACAGAGTAGGTCAGGCAGCTGCTTTCTTGGTAGCCGCTTCGATCTTACGTGTGATGTACCACTGTTGGGCGATCGACAGGCAGTTGTTCACCACCCAGTACAGCACCAGGCCCGCCGGGAACCACAGGAAGAAGAAGGTGAAGATGATTGGCATCATTTTCATCACCTTGGCCTGCATCGGATCCGGAGGAGTCGGGTTCAGTTGCTGCTGGATGAACATGGTGGCGCCCATGATGATCGGCAGGATGAAGAACGGATCCTTGATCGACAGGTCGGTAATCCACAGCATGAACGGTGCCTGGCGCATTTCCACGCTTTCCAGGAGTACCCAGTACAAGGACAGGAACACCGGCATCTGCACGAGGATTGGCAAGCAACCACCCAGCGGATTGATCTTCTCTTTCTTGTACAGCTCCATCATGGCTTGCGACATTTTCTGCCGGTCGTCGCCATGTTGCTCTTTCAGAGCCGCCAGTTTCGGCGCCACTGCACGCATGCGCGCCATGGATTTGTAGCTGGCCGCCGACAGTGGGAAGAAGATCCCCTTGATCAGCATGGTCAGGAAGATGATCGACCAGCCCCAGTTACCCACAATGCTGTGGATATGTTGCAGCAGCCAGAAGATCGGCTGGGCAATGAACCACAGAATGCCGTAGTCGACAGTCAGTTCCAGGCCTGGGGACAACTCTTTCAGCACGGCCTGGCTTTTCGGACCGGCGTACAGAGTGGCAGTGGTTTCAGCCTTGGCACCTGGTGCAACGGTCAGCGCCGGGCCGGTGAAACCGATGATGTAGTTGCCTTGGTTGTCTTTGCGGGTCTGCACCACGTTGCTTTCGTTCTTCGCCGGGATCCAGGCGGTCACGAAGTAGTGTTGCAGCCAGGCAACCCAGCCACCTTGCACGGTTTCTTTCAGCGAGCCCTTGTCGATATCTTTCATCGACACTTTTTTGTACGGCTCGGAACTTGTCCACAGGGCGGCGCCCAGGTAAGTCGCGGTACCGGTGGCGGTGCTGGAAGAAGGATCGGAGCTGGCGTCGCGTTTGAGCTGGGCAAACAGGTTGCCAGTCCAGGCCTTGTCGCTGGTGTTGTCGATCAGATAGGTGACTTTCAGATCGTACAGACCGCGGGTAAAGGTGAAACGCTTGATGTAGTTGACGCCGGCGTCGCTGAATTTCAGGTCGACATTCAGCTGGTTCTGGCCGTCAGCCAGTTGATAAGTCTTTTTTTCGGCCGAGTAAACCGGGCGTCCGGCAGGACGGGCATCCGGGCCGTTGGTACCGGTCAGGCCGCTTTGCGCCAGATAAGTGCGTTCGCCACCGTTATCGAACAGCTGGAACGGAATTTCCGGATGGTCCTGGCGACGTGGATACAGCGGCAGCTTCAGCTGGGCGATATCACCACCTTGAGGATCGATAGCCAGATCGAGCACATCCGTTTTTACCTGGATGAGGTCTTTGCTTGCCGCTACCGGAGTTTCGGTAGGGGTGCTGGTATCGGTATTCGCGCTGGGTACATCGGCACTGGCGGAAGCATTGTTACCAACAGGCGTATCCGGTAGAGCCGGGGTGGCGGTGTTGGCAGCAACATTCTGAGTCGGCAGGGCAGCCTGGCCATAATCCTGGTTCCACTTAAGAACCATGACGTAGGACACGATTGCCAGGGCGACGATCAGGATCGTGCGTTTAATATCCATGATTACTCGGCCATCGAAGAAGAACGGGAGGTAGGGATAGGTGGAACCGGGTCATAACCACCGGGATTCCACGGATGACAGCGACCTAAACGACGAAAGGTCAGCCAGCCACCGCGCAGAAGGCCATGATTTTCGATGGCTTCATACGCGTAGCAGGAACAGCTGGGGTAGAAACGACAGTGACTGGCCATCAGAGGACTAATGGCATAGCGATAAAACTGGATCGGAACGAGTGCCAGTTTACGCATTCGGGCTGTCTACCCCTACAGTTTCGGGTTTGGCTGCTGGTGCCGGCTTGTTACGGGCCAGACGCTTCCAGAGCTTGTCGAAATGCTGAATCAATTCGGGGTTTTCTACATCGCCCAAACCTTTGCGCGCGACGATAACGATGTCCCAGCCGACCAGAGCATCCTGGTGCAGGCGAAACGATTCGCGCATCAGACGTTTGAGGCGATTGCGCTCAACGGAGAGCTTGACGCTCTTTTTTCCGATAACCAGCCCCAGACGGGGATGATCCAGATCGTTGTTGCGCGCAAGGAGCAGGAGATTTTTCCCCGGAACCTTGCCGGTAGGGGAGTCAAAGACTGCCTTGAAATGCCGGGGGGTAAGCAGACGCTTTTCCCGACTGAAGTCCTGACTCACCTCCAGTGCCGGAGTATCAAACTGCCAGACGCGCACGACCTTTGGCGCGACGACGCGACAGGACGGCACGACCGTTCTTGGTAGCCATGCGAGCACGGAAACCGTGGGTACGAGCGCGTTTGATAGTGCTTGGTTGGAAAGTACGTTTCATTGTCGTGTTACCTGGTTCGTCCACAACGGGCCGGAATGGCCCCCGTTTTAAGAGATCGGCGATTCTAGAGAAAGCAAGCCTCTAGGTCAATTTCCAACCAGCTTTTCCTTTGTCTGGGTATGTCCACATCGAAGACTGAAGAACCCGGTCAGCCAGATATAAAAATAAAGAAGGGAATTATTTAAAGCTTTTCTGTAAAGCTTATAAAGGCTAGGGATGCAGCTATCTGTGGATAACTACATTCAGCCCTTATAGACCGTGGTGTACAGAGAATGACAACACTGTCGAGAAACGGTGCTCTGCCTGTGCTGCGCTATCGGAAAAGCTGTGTGTGGAAAGGTGAGTTATCCACAAGCAGGTTATCCACCGATTTTCGCCCCCAGTTGTGCAATGCCCTCAGGTATGGTTATCCACAGAGCTTATGCACATACCATTGGTCGTGTTTTTTCGGGATAAAGCGTTGATTCATAGTGCCCTGTGATCAACCTACATGTGGATAAGTGTGCGTCTGGTCGCTACAATGGCGGCTTGTTTTTGCCTCACCGGCTTTCAACTTAGGGGATATCCGTGTCAGTGGAACTTTGGCAGCAGTGCGTGGAGCTTCTGCGTGATGAGCTGCCTGCCCAGCAATTCAACACTTGGATCCGTCCGCTACAGGTCGAAGCCGAAGGCGACGAGTTGCGTGTATACGCACCGAATCGTTTTGTTCTCGATTGGGTCAACGAAAAGTACCTGGGCCGCGTGCTCGAGCTGCTGGATGAGCATGGCAATGGCATGGCGCCGGCGCTTTCCTTATTAATAGGCAGCAAACGCAGTTCCGCTCCTCGTGCGGCACCCAATGCTCCGCTGGCCGCCGCGGTTGCCTCTCAGGTTCAGCAGGCAGCAGCTGCCACCCCAGTCGCTGCGCCGGCTCCGGCCGCACCGACCAAACCGGCGACCCAGAAAGCCGCCGAAGTCAGCGAAGAACCCTCTCGTGACAGCTTCGACCCGATGGCGGGGGCCAGCTCGCAGCAGGCTCCAGTACGCGCCGAACAGCGCACCGTTCAGGTGGAAGGTGCGCTCAAGCACACCAGTTACCTGAACCGCACCTTCACCTTCGAAAACTTCGTGGAAGGCAAGTCCAACCAGCTGGCCCGCGCCGCGGCCTGGCAGGTAGCCGACAACCCCAAGCATGGTTACAACCCGCTCTTCCTTTATGGGGGCGTAGGTTTGGGTAAGACCCACTTGATGCATGCTGTGGGTAACCACCTATTAAAGAAGAACCCGAATGCCAAGGTCGTGTACCTGCATTCCGAGCGCTTCGTGGCGGACATGGTCAAGGCGTTGCAACTCAACGCGATCAACGAATTCAAGCGTTTCTACCGTTCGGTGGATGCGTTGCTGATCGACGATATCCAGTTCTTCGCCCGTAAGGAGCGTTCCCAGGAAGAGTTTTTCCACACCTTCAACGCCCTGCTCGAAGGCGGCCAACAGGTGATTCTCACCAGTGACCGCTATCCGAAGGAGATCGAAGGCCTGGAAGAACGCCTGAAATCTCGCTTCGGCTGGGGCTTGACGGTGGCGGTAGAGCCTCCGGAGCTGGAAACCCGCGTTGCGATCCTGATGAAGAAAGCCGACCAGGCCAAAGTCGAACTGCCTCACGATGCGGCGTTCTTCATTGCCCAGCGGATTCGCTCCAACGTGCGTGAGCTGGAGGGTGCGCTCAAGCGTGTCATCGCCCACTCGCACTTCATGGGGCGCGATATCACCATCGAGTTGATTCGCGAATCGCTGAAAGACTTGCTGGCCCTGCAGGACAAGCTGGTCTCTGTGGATAACATTCAGCGCACTGTCGCCGAGTACTACAAGATCAAGATCTCCGATCTGCTGTCCAAGCGTCGCTCGCGTTCTGTCGCGCGCCCGCGCCAGGTAGCCATGGCCTTGTCCAAGGAACTGACCAACCACAGCCTGCCGGAAATCGGCGATGTGTTCGGCGGCCGCGATCACACCACGGTCTTGCACGCATGCCGCAAGATCAATGAACTTAAGGAATCCGACGCGGACATCCGCGAGGACTACAAGAACCTGCTGCGTACTCTGACCACTTGATGACTCCAGCGCAGCTTATTAAGGCAAGGGACTAGACCATGCATTTCACCATTCAACGCGAAGCCCTGTTGAAACCCCTGCAACTGGTCGCCGGCGTCGTCGAACGTCGTCAGACCTTGCCGGTACTTTCCAACGTGCTGTTGGTTGTCGAAGGCCAGCAACTGTCGCTGACCGGTACCGACCTGGAAGTCGAGCTGGTCGGTCGCGTGCAGTTGGAAGAGCCGGCCGAGCCAGGCGAAATCACTGTCCCGGCGCGTAAGCTGATGGACATCTGCAAGAGCCTGCCGAACGATGCGCTGATCGACATCAAGGTCGACGAGCAGAAGCTGGTGGTCAAGGCTGGCCGTAGCCGCTTTACCCTGTCCACCTTGCCGGCCAACGACTTCCCGACCGTGGAAGAAGGCCCGGGCTCGCTGACCTGCCAGCTGGAGCAGAGCAAGCTGCGTCGCCTGATCGAGCGCACCAGCTTCGCCATGGCCCAACAGGACGTGCGTTATTACCTCAACGGTATGTTGCTGGAGGTCTCCGCCGGCATCATCCGCGCCGTGGCCACCGACGGTCACCGCCTGGCCATGTGCTCGATGCAGGCCGATATCGGTCAGCCGGATCGCCACCAGGTGATCGTGCCGCGCAAAGGTATCCTGGAACTGGCCCGCCTGCTCACCGAGCCGGATGGCATTGTCAGCATCGTGCTGGGTCAGCACCACATTCGTGCTACTACCGGCGAGTTCACCTTCACCTCCAAGCTGGTCGACGGCAAGTTCCCGGACTATGAGCGTGTGCTGCCTAAGGGCGGTGACAAGCTGGTACTGGGCGACCGTCAGGCGCTGCGTGAGGCCTTCAGCCGTACCGCGATTCTGTCCAACGAGAAGTACCGCGGTATCCGTCTGCAACTGGCCAACGGTCAGCTGAAAATCCAGGCGAACAACCCGGAGCAGGAAGAGGCGGAAGAAGAAGTAGGCGTGGAATACAACGGCGGCTCGCTGGAGATCGGCTTCAACGTGAGCTACCTGCTCGACGTGTTGGGCGTGATGACCACCGAACAGGTACGCCTGATCCTGTCCGATTCCAACAGCAGTGCGCTGGTGCAGGAATCCGACAACGACGACTCGGCCTACGTTGTCATGCCGATGCGCCTGTAATCATGCTCAGCAGAAGCTAGATGTCCCTCAGTCGCGTCTCGGTCACCGCGGTGCGCAATCTGCACCCGGTGACCTTCTCCCCCTCTCCCCGCATCAACCTCCTCTACGGCGCCAACGGCAGTGGCAAAACCAGCGTGCTGGAAGCCATCCACTTGCTGGGGCTTGCTCGCTCGTTTCGCAGTGCCCGTTTATTGCCGGTGATCCAGTACGAGCAACTCGCTTGTACGGTGTTCGGCCAGGTCGAGCTGGCAGAAGGCGGGCATAGCAGCCTGGGGATATCTCGCGACCGGCAGGGCGAATTCCAGATCCGTATCGACGGGCAGAACGCCCGCAGCGCGGCACAGCTGGCGGAGATCCTGCCCCTGCAGTTGATCAACCCGGACAGTTTCCGCCTGCTGGAAGGTGCTCCGAAAATCAGGCGCCAGTTCCTTGATTGGGGCGTGTTCCACGTGGAACCCCGCTTTATGTCAACCTGGCAGCGCTTGCAGAAGGCCCTGCGGCAGCGGAACTCATGGCTGCGGCATGGTACACTTGACGCCGCTTCGCAAGCAGCCTGGGACAGGGAACTGTGTCAGGCCAGCGCTGAAATTGATGAATACCGCCGCGCTTATATCAAAGCCTTGAAACCAGTCTTTGAGCGGACCTTGAGCGAGCTGGTAGAGCTCGAGGGCTTAACGCTTAGCTATTACCGTGGTTGGGATAAAGAGCGAGAGCTCAGTGCAGTGCTCGCGACATCCCTCCATCGTGATCAGCAAATGGGTCATACCCAGGCCGGCCCCCAACGTGCTGATTTGCGTCTCAGATTGGGCGCACACAACGCTGCGGACATCTTGTCCCGCGGTCAGCAGAAGTTGGTGGTCTGTGCCTTGCGGATCGCCCAGGGGCACCTGGTTAGCCAGGCCCGGCGCGGTCAATGTATTTATCTGGTGGATGACTTGCCGTCCGAACTGGACGAGCAGCATCGCCGCGCACTTTGTCGCTTGTTGGAAGACTTACGCTGCCAGGTGTTCATCACCTGTGTAGACCACGAATTATTGAGGGAAGGCTGGCAGACGGAAACGCCAGTTGCCCTGTTCCACGTGGAACAGGGCCGTATCACCCAGACCCACGACCATCGGGAGTGAAGGCATGAGCGAAGAAAACACGTACGACTCGAGCAGCATTAAAGTGCTGAAAGGTTTGGATGCCGTACGCAAACGTCCCGGTATGTACATTGGTGACACCGACGATGGCAGCGGTCTGCACCATATGGTGTTCGAGGTGGTCGATAACTCGATCGACGAAGCTCTGGCCGGCCATTGCGACGACATCAGCATCATCATCCACCCGGACGAATCCATTACCGTGCGCGACAACGGTCGCGGCATCCCGGTAGACGTGCATAAAGAAGAAGGCGTTTCCGCAGCCGAGGTCATCATGACCGTACTGCACGCCGGCGGTAAGTTCGACGATAACTCCTACAAAGTATCCGGCGGTCTGCACGGTGTGGGTGTGTCGGTAGTGAACGCCCTGTCCGAAGAACTGGTCCTGACCGTTCGCCGCAGTGGCAAGATCTGGGAACAGACCTACGTTCACGGTGTGCCTCAGGCGCCTATGGCTATCGTCGGTGACAGCGAAACCACCGGTACCCAGATTCACTTCAAGGCTTCCAGCGAGACCTTCAAGAACATCCACTTCAGCTGGGACATCCTGGCCAAGCGGATTCGTGAACTGTCCTTCCTCAACTCCGGTGTCGGTATCGTTCTGAAGGACGAGCGCAGCGGCAAGGAAGAACTGTTCAAGTACGAAGGCGGCTTGCGTGCGTTCGTTGAATACCTGAACACCAACAAGACTGCGGTCAACCAGGTGTTCCACTTCAATGTGCAGCGTGAAGACGGCATCGGCGTGGAAATCGCCCTGCAGTGGAACGACAGCTTCAACGAGAACCTGCAGTGCTTCACCAACAACATTCCGCAGCGCGACGGCGGCACCCACTTGGTGGGCTTCCGTTCGGCGCTGACGCGTAACTTGAACAACTACATCGAGCAGGAAGGCCTGGCGAAGAAGCACAAGGTCGCCACCACCGGTGACGATGCCCGCGAAGGCCTGACCGCGATCATTTCGGTCAAGGTGCCGGATCCGAAGTTCAGCTCCCAGACCAAAGACAAGCTGGTGTCCTCCGAAGTGAAGACCGCGGTCGAACAGGAAATGGGCAAGTACTTCTCCGACTTCCTGCTGGAAAACCCGAACGAAGCCAAGCTGGTGGTCGGCAAGATGCTCGACGCCGCCCGTGCCCGTGAAGCGGCGCGTAAAGCCCGTGAGATGACCCGTCGTAAAGGCGCGCTGGATATCGCCGGCCTGCCGGGCAAACTGGCGGACTGCCAGGAAAAAGACCCTGCCCTTTCCGAACTCTACCTGGTGGAAGGTGACTCTGCTGGCGGCTCCGCCAAGCAGGGACGCAACCGTAAGACCCAGGCGATCCTGCCGCTCAAGGGCAAGATCCTCAACGTCGAGAAAGCGCGCTTCGACAAGATGATTTCCTCGCAAGAGGTCGGCACCTTGATCACTGCACTCGGTTGCGGCATCGGCCGCGAAGAGTACAACATCGACAAGCTGCGTTATCACAACATCATCATCATGACCGACGCCGACGTCGACGGTTCGCACATCCGTACCCTGCTGCTGACCTTCTTCTTCCGTCAGTTGCCGGAGCTGATCGAGCGTGGCTACATCTACATCGCTCAACCGCCGCTGTACAAGGTCAAGAAAGGCAAGCAAGAGCAATACATCAAAGACGACGACGCCATGGAAGAGTACATGACGCAGTCGGCCCTGGAAGATGCGAGCCTGCACCTGAACGAAGAAGCACCGGGTATTTCCGGCGAGGCGCTGGAGCGCCTGGTGAACGACTTCCGCATGGTCATGAAGACCCTCAAGCGTCTGTCGCGCCTGTACCCTCAAGAGCTGACCGAGCACTTCATCTACCTGCCGGCCGTGAGCCTGGAGCAACTCTCCGATCACGCGGCGATGCAGGATTGGCTGGCCCAGTATGAAGTCCGCCTGCGCACCGTCGAGAAGTCCGGCCTGGTCTACAAGGCCAGCCTGCGTGAAGACCGTGAACGTAATGTCTGGCTGCCAGAGGTCGAACTGATCTCCCACGGCCTGTCGAACTACGTCACCTTCAACCGCGATTTCTTCGGCAGCAATGACTACAAGACCGTCGTCACCCTCGGCGCTCAGCTGAGCTCCCTGCTGGACGAAGGCGCTTATATTCAGCGCGGCGAGCGTAAGAAGGCGGTGACCGAGTTCAAGGAAGCCCTGGACTGGCTGATGACCGAAAGCACCAAGCGCCATACCATCCAGCGATACAAAGGTCTGGGTGAGATGAACCCGGATCAGCTGTGGGAAACCACCATGGACCCAAGCGTGCGCCGCATGCTCAAGGTCACCATCGAAGACGCCATCGGCGCCGACCAGATCTTCAACACCCTGATGGGTGATGCGGTCGAGCCTCGTCGTGACTTCATCGAAAGCAACGCCCTGGCGGTATCCAACCTGGACTTCTGATCCGGGTTGCATCGCCGAAATGAAAAAGGCCAACGCTCAGCGTTGGCCTTTTTTATTGCCTGGTTAAAAGGAGTGCCCTACTCGGCCGCTGAAACACTTTCCAGGCGATAGCCATAGCCATAGATGGTCAGCAACTGCCAGCCACGATCCGCGGTTAACCCCAGCTTGTTGCGCAAGCGGTAGATGTGAGTGTCCAGGGGACGGGAGGAGACGATTTCCTCGTGGGTCCAGAAACGTTCGTAGAGGTATTCCCGGGATAACGGCCGACCCAGGTTGGCGAACAGGCAGCGGGCCAGGCGGTACTCGCGTTCGGTGAGGCTGATCGGGTTGCCGGCACGGGTCACGGTCAGCTCGGCGTCATCGAAGGCCAGGTCGTTGAAGGTTTGCACCTCGACGGCTGCCGATCGCTGCAAGCCGTGACGCCGCAGGACGGCGGTTACCCGTGCCTTGAGTTCGTTGGGGCGGAAAGGTTTGCTCACATAGTCGTCGGCACCGGTGTTCAGGGCCTGGACGATATCGCTCTCGGCATCGCGGCTGGTTAGCATGATGGCCGCCGGTGGCGCCTCCATGTGTTCACGGGTCCAGCGCAGCAACGACAGTCCGCTGAGGTCCGGCAGCTGCCAGTCGAGAATCAGCAGGTCGAAGGTTTCGCGCCGCAGCTGCCGCAGCAGATCCTCGCCACGCTCGAAGCTGTGCAGCGTCCATGGCTGTTCCCCGGGGCCGGGGATCTGTCGCAGTGTCTGTTCCACCCGCGCCAGTTCGGCGGGCTCGTCATCCAGTATTGCGACACGCATGCGGGGCAGTTCCTTTTATCGCGAGAGAATGCTGATGGCTTTATTTGAGGCCTTACCTGGCGCTGAGTTTAGGCTGATCAGACGAATCTGAACAATTGTGGCGAATTGCTCTGGTTCATACCTTTGCTCGGTACGCTGATGTCATATAGCCGGTAGCCGACAGGAGCACTGTCCATCCGGCCTGCATTCATTGCAGAACGATACCGGCTCGAACGTGCAAGGAAAAGGACTATGGGGAACATCCTGGGGAAGGGGCGGTTGCTCTACGCAGGCATTGCGCGGGCAGCGGACCTGGCTCGATTTATCACACTGATGCTCGCGGCTTGCCTGAGCCTGGGTTCGACCGCGGAGCAGCCTACGCTGCCGTCTTCGGACTATGCCTTGCCGGTGCAGCGCTATTTCAGCCCATCCGTAACCACTATCGGGTTCAGCGATTCCCAGGGATTCGCCCCGATCAGCGCGCCACAGATGACCCAGCCTATGGTCTATCAGGAGCAGCAGCGTTGGGTGTTCTAGATCAGACAATTCTGAACAAATATTGCAAACCGGCCCGGCCTCCACACCATGCCGGTAAATTCGTAGTCGCTGAGTGGCACACAGGGGCATTCGGAAGTGCTCCGACACAGGGAGTGTCAACCGCCGGATTGGCGGGCGTCAGACCGAGGCTTGGCCTCGATTTGCAGTACAGGGGAATACAGGGAGTGCCTCCTCAGGACGTAATGCTTCGACACAGGGATGTGTCATCCCTCCTCTCCCGCGCGGCCCCACGGCGCCGCCAGCCAACAAACAACTCCTCATTTTTTATCTGTGAAGGCCTCTGATGAAGACATTCGGCGCTGAGTTTTTCGGTACGTTCTGGTTGGTCCTGGGCGGGTGCGGGAGCGCCGTGCTGGCGGCCGGCGTTCCGCAGTTCGGGATCGGTTATCTGGGGGTAGCCCTGGCCTTTGGCCTGAGCGTCCTGACCATGGCTTATGCATTGGGTCCGATTTCCGGGGCTCACCTCAACCCCGCGGTCTCGGTCGGCCTGTGGTTGAGTGGGCGTTTCCCGGGTAGCCGGCTGCTGCCTTATATCGTCGCCCAGGTTCTCGGTGGACTCGCCGCGGGTGGCGTGCTGTTCCTGATCGCTTCCGGCAAGGTCGGTTTCGACGCGTCGGCGGGCTTCGCGGCCAATGGCTATGGTGAGCACTCGCCTGGTGGCTACTCGATGTTTGCTGCGCTGTTGACCGAAGTTGTGCTCACGGCGATGTTCCTCCTGATCATCCTGGGTGCCACCGCCAAGCGTGCTCCAGCCGGTTTTGCCCCGATTGCCATTGGCCTGACGCTGACCCTGATCCACCTGATCAGCATTCCGGTCACCAATACCTCGGTCAACCCGGCCCGCAGCACCGCGGTAGCTTTCTTCGCCGGTGAGTGGGCAGTGTCCCAGCTGTGGCTGTTCTGGGTAGCACCTCTGTTGGGCGCAGGGCTGGGAGCCCTGGCCTATCGGTTGATCTCCATCGAGCGGGACTGACCTGTGCGGCCGGATGCGCCGATTCGCATCCGGCCGGCATGGAGCCAAACAGCGCAGCCGCTCATCCCGTAAGGGAATGACCCTGGCCGGCCTTGGTTCGAGAGGTATGGTCAGAACGCTAACAATGCAGTTCTAATGGCACGGACTTCAGAAGAGCGCGACTACGGACCTATGAACCCATGACCTCCTTGCACATCCGCCACCGGGCCATGCTCGTGTCGTTTCTTCTCGGTAGCGCACTGGCCTTTTCCACGGTGCAGGCTGCCGTTGCAGCACCCAAGCGCCCTCCCTATATCGATGAAAACCAGCAATGCCGTGGCCAGCCGTTGCCGGCGACGGTCGAGCACCTCACGGGCGAAGCCTGGAAGCTGGATGCCAAGGGCAACCAGGTGCCCCTGGAAGAAGGCATGAGCGTCGATGAACTCGAAGGGGTGAAGACCTCGCCTTCGGCATTCGTCAGCCTGTCCCTGGGCGATGGTTCGCTGGTGGTACTGCCCTCCAGTTCCCAGATCACCCTGCACCTGAACGAAGAACATGCGATCCCCCAGGTCGCGCTCGAGCAGGGGCAGATCGAATCCTATGTCATCAAGCGCCCGAGCGATTACGACCGTTTCCAGATCGTCACGCCGATCGGCGTGCTGGGCGTACGCGGCACGCACTTCCGGGTGCGTAACGACGATCAGCTGTCGCTGGTGGAAGTGCTCAACGGCCAGGTAGCGGTCAACCGCGAAGACGACGAAGCGCCGAAAAAGACCAAGGGCAAGAAACGCCCTGTGGATAAACCGGTCGGACCGGTTCCCGGTGAAGTCCAGGTCATGGCTCGCCAAGGTTTGCGCATCCAGAAAGAAGGCCCGTTGAAGCCGGTCGATCTGTTGCCCGCACCGCAGCTGATGGGCCAGGCGGGCCAGACGGGCGATCTGCCGGTCTGGCAGCTGATCATGAAGCCCTTGCCGGGCGCCAAGCGTTACCGGGCCCAGGTGGCGACTGACAAAAGTTTCCTCAATATCAAGCAGGAACAGTTCTCCAGCACGCCGGAAGTCAACTTCAGCGGCCTGGAAGCGTTTTTTTATCATGTCCGCCTTTCTGCTTTCGATGAGCACGGACTCGAAGGAGAGACGGGCGTCTATGACATCTTCTATTACCCCAGGACCACGCGTGTTCAGTAAGTGCGCGGCGGTTTGTCGGTGAGGCGCTGGCGCCGACCCGAGGGCCGGGAGCCGACGCAAGCCCAGCGACTGTTTGGCGGTCTGGTGCGGGAATGGGCATGGGTCAGCCTGATCCTGCTGCCCTTGACCGCCCTGCTGTCGTTGAGCCACGGGCTGGCGCTGAATAACCTGCTGTATGACAACCTGCGGCGGCTCAGCCCGCTGCCGGTCGATTCGCGGCTGCTGCTGATCACCATCGACGACTACAGCCTGCAGCAGCTGGGCCAGTGGCCCTGGCCGCGCACCCTGCACGCCGACCTGCTGGATCGGCTGACGGCGGCCAAGGTCCAGGGTGTGTTGTTCGACGTGATCTTCAGCGAACCCGACAGCGTTCCCGAAAACGATCAACGACTGGCCCAGGCGGTCTGCCGCGAGGGCAAGGTATTCCTGCCCCTGCTGCGCGAGAGCGTGGCCCGCTACGGCCAGCCGCTGGGCGAGATCGAACCGGTGCCGGCGTTGAGTCAGTGCGCCAAGGCGGTCGGCCATATCAATGCCGAGGCCGACGCCGATGGCACGGTTCGCAGCGTCTATCTGCGCGAAGGCCCACCGCAGGCACCGAAGGCGCAACTGGCCTGGCTGCTTTATCAACAAGCATACCCGGGCACTGCCCTGTCGATGCCCGGTTCGGACACCGCGCAGATCGCCCAGGGCTGGCTGCGCAGCAACCCAGTACGCATCCCCTTCATCAGTCCCCATGCCGGTTTCCCCAGTGTTCCCTATGTCAGCGTATTGCGCGGCGAAGTCCCGCCGGAGCTGTTGCGCGACAAGCTGATCCTGATCGGCACCACCGCGCCCGGCCTGGGTGACCGCTATGTCACCCCGCAGTCGGCCAGTGTCGGCACCACCCCAGGTATCGAGATCCAGGCCAACCTGCTCAATGGCTTGTTGCAGCAGCGCACCATTGTCGCCCTCGGGCAATGGCCGGTCGCGGCGCTGTCGGTGCTGCTGGTGGCGGCCTTGCTGGGATTGCTGCTGGTGCGGCCGCGGCATGCGTTATGGCTGACCCTGGCCTGCATGGCGGCTGCCCTGCTCGGTTCGGCCGGGCTGCTGCGCCTGGGGCTGTGGTGGCCGCCGGTGGCCAGCCTGTTGGGGATGCTACTGGCGTACCTGATCTGGAACTGGCGCCGCCTGAGCGTGATCTTGGCCTACTTCGGCTGGGAGCTGGCGCGCCTGGACAGCGAGCCTAAGGTGCTGCCCGAACGCCGACGCACCCAGGCTCCCGCAGGGGATGTGCTGCAGGGGCAGATCGTGGCGTTGGAACAGGCCTTGAGTCGCACCCGCGACACCCGCCGCTTCATTGCCGATGGCCTGGAATACCTGCCGGTGGCCACCCTGATCAGCGATCCAGACGGTCGCGTGCTGCTGGCCAACCGCAATGCTCGCGAAGTGTTCGGCAACGCGCTGATCGGCGAGGACCTGGTCCAGCAGTTGGCCGACCTGGGTTATCCCGGTTTGCAGGACGAGCAACGCCCTGCCCTGTCGCAACTGCAGCCTGTGGAATTTCGCGATATCGAGCAGCGCAGCCTGCGCGTGGACCTGGCACCCCTGCTGCCGATCGACAGCGATACGCCGATCGGCTGGCTGCTGAGCCTCACTGACCTGAGCCTGGAACGGGACGCCGAACAGCAGCGGGCAACCCTGTTGCGCTTCCTGTCCCATGACCTGCGCGCGCCTCATTCGGCGATCCTGGCCTTGCTCGATGTACAGCGGCACCAGGGCTCGGGCGACACGCGGATCTACAGTCAGATCGAACTCCAGGTGCGTCGCGCCCTGGGGCTCACCGAAGCCTTCGTGCAACTGGCGAAGGCCGAGTCCGAGGCCTATCAGTTCCAGCCGAGCATGTTCGCCATGCTGGTGCTGGATGCGTTCGACCAGGCCATGACCATCGCCCAGCTGAAAAACATCCAGCTGGTGCATGACCTCGACGATGATGCCGAAGGCATGGTGCTGGCCGATCAGTCCCTGCTGACCCGGGCCTTGTTCAACCTGCTGGAAAACGCCATCAAGTACAGCCCGTCGGGCTCGACTGTCCGGGTGCAAGTCGCGTGTACGGAAGGCTGGCTGACCTGCGATATCACCGACCAGGGCAAAGGCATTGCGGCCGATGAACTGCCGCAGCTGTTCGTGCAGTATCAGCGCTTCGCCTCGGCCCAAGGCAGCGAAGGCCTGGGGCTGGGGTTGTCGATGGTCAAGGCGGTGGTCGACCGGCATGAAGGGCGGATTGTCTGCCGTAGCGTGGTCGGCGAGGGGACGACCTTCAGCCTGCAATTACCTCTGCTCACGGACTGAATATCGATAGGCGAAAAAAAACCGGCTCCAGGCCGGTTTTTTCGTATCCAGAAAACTTATGCACCTTTTCCGGTATTTTATGGGTTTAGGAAATATGTATATAAATCATCTAGTTATTGATTTGATATAGCGATTTCCAATAAAACGGTACACAGGTTATCCACAGAAACTCAAATGGCCATTTTGTCCGGCGCCGCGGCTACCGGAGGCAGCGAACCCATGTCCCGCTGCGCCTGCTCATTCCAGGCCGCGACCCGGTCGTTGAGCTCGGCGATGGCCCGTGGACCGGAGCCTTCGGCGTACATCGGCGCACCAATCACCACGGTGATAGTGCCGGGGTGCCTGAGCCAGCCGGTCTTCGGCCAGTATTTGCCGGCGTTGTGCGCTACCGGCAGCACCGGCAAGTCGGCGTTGACCGCCAGGGCGCTGCCGCTGCGGGAGAACTTGCCCATCTGGCCGTAAGGCACCCGGGTGCCTTCCGGGAAGATCAGCACCCAGACATTGTCCTTGAGCAGCTCGTCGCCCTTGCTGGCGACCTGCTTGAGCGCGGCCTTGGGATTGTCGCGGTCGATGGCGATCGGACGCAGCATGGCCATGGCCCAGCCGAAGAACGGCACATACAGCAGTTCACGCTTGAGCACTTGGCTCAGCGGTTCGAAATAGGCCGAGAGAAAGAACGTCTCCCAGGTGCTCTGGTGGTTCGAGACAATCACGCAAGGACGCTCGGGTATGTTTTCCGCGCCCTTCACTTCCACGTTGATCTTGAGAAACACCTTGGTCAGCCACAACGCGCAGCGGCACCAATAGACGTTGATAAAGCGATAGCGCGCCTTGAACGGCAGGAAGGGCGCGATAAAAAAGCTCAGGGAGCACCACAGCAACGAACTGGTGCCCAGCAGCAGGTAAAAGAAGAAGGTTCTGATTGCCTGCAGGATCGACATAGCGGCGTTTACCGTTGCGGGCATTGCCCGCCTCTAAAAAAGCGCACTCCCGAACAATCCTTGGTCAGGATCTCAGAAGGACTCTAATTGTGGATAAGTTCAGCGGCAACTGCCGCCAGGTCGTCAAAAATCAAGGTGCCTACCGGTAGGGTTTTCCCCAGGGTCTTTTCGCCTTTCCCGGTCTTTACCAAAACTGGCTGAGAGTCGACGGCTTTTGCGGCTTCCAGGTCACCGAGACTGTCGCCCACAAACCATAGACCAGCCAGATCCACTGCGTAGTGCCGGGCAATGGTCTGCAACATGCCGGGCTTGGGTTTGCGGCAGGCGCAACCTTCGTCCGGGCCATGGGGGCAGTACACGATGAGGCCGAGTTCGCCGCCCTGCTCGGCCACCAGAGCGCGCAGGCGCTCGTGCATGGCGTCGAGGGTGGCGACATCGTAGTAACCGCGAGCGATGCCCGACTGGTTGGTAGCGACTGCTACCGTCCAGCCGGCCTTGCTCAACTGCGCGATGGCTTCGACCGAGCCGGGGAGCGGAATCCACTCCTCCACCGATTTGATGTAAGCGTCGGAGTCGTAATTGATCACTCCGTCCCGATCGAGAATCAGCAGTTTCACGTACGCCTTACCCCAGCAACGAGATGTCGGCGACACCGAGGAACAGACCCCGCAGACGTGCCAGCAGCGCGTAGCGGTTGGCCCGCACGTTGGCGTCTTCGGCGTTGACCATCACCTTCTCGAAGAAGGCGTCGACCGGCTCGCGCAGGGCGGCCAGGCGGGCCAGGGTCTCGCTGTACTGACGCGCCGCGGCCATTGGCTGCACGGCCTGGTCCGCTTGCTGGATCGCCGAGTACAGGGAGAACTCGTTGGCGTTGTCGAAGTACTTGGCCTCCACGGTGGTCGGCACGCTGCCTTCGACCTTGCTCAGCAGGTTCGAGACGCGCTTGTTCACCGCGGCCAATGCGGCGGCTTCCGGCAGCTTGCGGAAGGCCTGCACGGCCTGCACGCGCTGGTCGAAGTCCAGGGCCGAACCCGGCTTCAGGGCACGGACCGACAGGTAGGTGGCGACATCCACGCCTTCGTCTTCGTAACGGGCACGCAGACGGTCGAAGATGAACTCCAGGACCTGATCGGCCAGGCCGGCGCTCTTGACCTTGCTGCCGAACGCGCTGACGGCGAACGCCACGGCTTCGGTCAGGTCCAGGTCGAGCTTCTTGTCGATCAGGATGCGCAGCACGCCCAGCGCGGCACGACGCAGCGCGTACGGGTCCTTGCTGCCGGTTGGCAGCATGCCGATGCCGAAGATGCCGACCAGGGTGTCGAGCTTGTCGGCGATGGCCACGGCGGCACCGGTGACGGTGCTTGGCAGCTCGGCGCCGGCGCCACGCGGCATGTATTGCTCGTTCAGCGCCAGGGCGACGTCTTCCGGCTCGCCGTCATTGAGGGCGTAGTAGTAACCGGCGATGCCTTGCATTTCCGGGAACTCGCCGACCATTTCGGTGGCCAGGTCGCACTTCGACAGCAGGCCCGCACGCGCGGCACGCTGGGCGTCGCCGCCGATGCGCGGGGCGATGAACGCGGCCAGTTTCGAGACGCGCTCGGCCTTGTCGTAGACGCTGCCCAGCTTCTCCTGGAACACCACGTTCTGCAGGCGCTGGTTGAAGTCTTCGAGCTTCTGTTTCTTGTCCTGCTTGAAGAAGAACTCGGCGTCGGTCAGGCGTGGGCGAACGACTTTCTCGTTGCCCTCGATGATCTGGCGCGGGTCCTTGCTTTCGATGTTGGCCACGGTGATGAAACGCGGCAGCAGCTTGCCGTCGACGTCCAGCAGGCAGAAGTATTTCTGGTTGTCCTGCATGGTGGTGATCAGGGCTTCCTGCGGCACTTCGAGGAAACGCTCCTCGAACGAGCACACCAGCGGCACCGGCCATTCCACCAGGGCGGTCACTTCGTCCAGCAAATCGGCTGGAACGATGGCGGTGCCTTCCTGCAGGCGCGCCAGTTCTTCGGTGCGCTTGCTGATCAGCTCGCGACGCTCGTTGGCATCGGCCAGCACATAGGCGGCACGCAGGTCGTCCAGGTAGTTGGCCGGCGAGGTGATGCGCACGCTTTGCGGATGATGGAAGCGGTGGCCACGGGAGTCGCGACCGGCTTTCTGGGCGAGGATGGTGCAGTCGATGACCTGGTCACCCAGCAGCATCACCAGCCATTGGGTCGGACGCACGAACTCTTCCTTGCGCGCGGCCCAACGCATGCGTTTCGGAATCGGCAGGTCGTTCAGCGAGTCTTCGACGATGGTCGGCAGCAGGCTGGCGGTCGGCTTGCCCTTGATGCTCTGGCTGTAGCGCAGCTTCGGCCCGCTCTGGTCGATTTCGCTCAGGTCCACGCCACATTTCTTGGCGAAGCCCAGGGCGGCCTGGGTCGGGTTGCCTTCGGCGTCGAAGGCGGCCTGGCGCGGCGGGCCGTCGAGGTTGATGCTGCGATCCGGCTGCTGGGTGGCCAGGCCGCTGATCAGCACCGCCAGGCGGCGTGGCGCGGCGTAGACATGTTTGGTTTCGAAGTTCAGGCCGGCGGCCTGCAGGCCTTTTTCGATACCGCCCAGGAAGGCTTCGGCCAGGGTGTTCAGGGCTTTGGGTGGCAGTTCTTCAGTGCCCAGTTCAACCAGAAAATCTTGCGCACTCATTGTGCCGCCTCCAACTTAGCCAACACTTCATCACGCAGGTCCGGAGTCGCCATCGGGAAGCCCAGCTTGGCGCGGGCCAGCAGGTAGGCTTGCGCGACGGAACGCGCCAGGGTGCGCACACGCAGGATGTACTGCTGGCGTGCGGTCACGGAGATCGCGCGACGGGCATCCAGCAGGTTGAAGGTGTGCGAGGCCTTGAGGACCATTTCATAGCTCGGCAACGGCAGCGGCTGATCCAGCTCGATCAGGCGCTTGGCTTCGCTTTCATAGAAATCGAACAGTTCGAACAGCTTCTCGACGTTGGCGTGTTCGAAGTTGTAGGTCGACTGCTCCACTTCGTTCTGGTGGAACACGTCGCCGTAGGTCACCTTGCCGAACGGACCGTCGGCCCAGACCAGGTCGTAGACCGAATCCACGCCCTGCAGGTACATGGCCAGGCGTTCCAGGCCGTAGGTGATCTCGCCGGTCACCGGGTAGCACTCGATGCCACCGGCTTGCTGGAAGTAGGTGAACTGAGTCACTTCCATGCCGTTGAGCCAGACTTCCCAGCCCAGGCCCCAGGCGCCGAGGGTCGGCGATTCCCAGTTGTCTTCGACGAAGCGAATGTCGTGCACCAGCGGGTCGAGGCCAACGTGCTTGAGCGAGCCCAGGTACAGCTCCTGGAAGTTTTCCGGGTTCGGCTTCAAGACCACCTGGAACTGGTAGTAGTGCTGCAGACGGTTCGGGTTTTCGCCGTAGCGGCCGTCAGTCGGGCGACGACTGGGCTGCACATAAGCGGCGTTCCAGGTTTCCGGGCCGATGGCGCGCAGGAACGTGGCGGTATGGAAAGTGCCGGCGCCTACTTCCATATCGTAGGGCTGAAGTACCACACAACCTTGCTCGGCCCAGTATTGCTGGAGGGCGAGGATCAAGTCTTGGAAGGTACGCACGGCTGGCGTAGGCTGGCTCACGAAATTCACCTGTTACTTGGGCTGCGATTTAAAGAGCGGGAGTATACCCGATTCAGTTGTGCGCACGCCCACTGGAGCCTTATGCCACGCTGCTTTTGGTGCAACGAAGATCCCCTGTACATGGCGTACCACGATCAGGAGTGGGGCGTGCCGCTACGCGACGCGCAGCGTTTGTTCGAGTTGTTATTGCTCGAAGGGTTCCAGGCCGGCCTGTCCTGGATCACCGTCTTGAAGAAGCGCGAGCGTTATCGCCAGGTGCTGTTCGGCTTCGATGTGCAGCGCGTGGCGCAGATGAGCGATGCACAAATCGATGAGTTGATGCTCGATCCCGGGATCATCCGCAACCGCCTGAAACTCTCTGCCGCCCGGCGCAACGCCCAGGCCTGGATGGCGCTGGAAGACCCGGTGGAATTCCTCTGGTCGTTCGTCGGCGGGGTGTCGAAAATCAATCATTTCAAGGATCGCAGTGAAGTCCCGGCGGTTACCCCAGAGGCCGAAGCGATGAGCCGCGGCTTGAAAAAGGCCGGCTTCACCTTTGTCGGGCCGACCATCTGTTATGCGCTGATGCAGGCTTCGGGCATGGTCATGGACCACACCCGCGACTGCGATCGCTACGCCATCCTGACAAACGGCCGGTTAGAATAGCCCGCTTGCGACAAGGTTCATGACCCGGATATCAGGAGTCACCTGTGGATAAGTTTAAAGGCGCCCTGCTGGTAGGCGCTCTGCGATTGTTTGCCCTGCTGCCCTGGCGCGCGGTGCAGGCGGTCGGTTCGGCCATCGGCTGGATCATGTGGAAGACCCCCAACCGTTCCCGCGATGTGGTACGGATCAACCTGGCCAAGTGCTTTCCGCAGATGGACGCCGCCGAACGCGAGCGTTTAGTGGGGCAGAGCCTGAAAGACATCGGCAAGTCCCTGACTGAAAGCGCCTGCGCCTGGATCTGGCCGGCTGAGCGCTCGATCGCCCTGGTGCGTGAAGTCGAGGGCCTCGAGGTGCTACAAGAAGCGCTGGCGTCGGGCAAGGGCGTGGTCGGCATCACCAGCCACCTGGGCAACTGGGAAGTGCTCAACCACTTCTATTGCAGCCAGTGCAAACCGATCATTTTCTACCGCCCGCCGAAGCTCAAGGCGGTGGACGAACTGCTGCGCAAGCAGCGGGTCCAGCTGGGCAACCGGGTGGCGGCTTCGACCAAGGAAGGCATCCTCAGCGTTATCAAGGAAGTGCGCAAAGGTGGTGCGGTGGGCATTCCTGCCGACCCGGAACCGGCCGAATCCGCCGGGATCTTCGTGCCCTTCTTCGCCACCAGGGCGCTGACCAGCAAGTTCGTGCCGAACATGCTCGCCGGCGGCAAGGCGGTCGGGGTATTCCTGCATGCGCTGCGCCTGCCCGACGGTTCGGGCTACAAGGTGATCCTCGAAGCCGCGCCGGACGCGATGTACAGCACCGACACCGAAACCTCCTGCGCGGCGATGAGCCAGGTGGTCGAGCGCTATGTGCGGGCTTATCCGAGCCAGTACATGTGGAGCATGAAGCGTTTCAAGAAACGTCCGCCCGGCGAAGAACGCTGGTACTGACCGCCTGGCACGATCTGTGGATAACCTTTCGCCCAAGGTTATCCACAAAGGCTGAAGCAGAGCACAGCATATGCCCGATTCGCGCAAATCCCTGAGGATCAAGATCCAGCACGAAAGCTTCGGCGAGTGCCTGGGCCAGACGCGCAACCTGTCCGCCAGCGGGGTGTACGTCAAGCACCCGGCATTGGCGGCGCTGCCCAAGGGCGCGGTGGTCTACGGCCAGGTGCAAGGCCTGCCGATGAACGCGCCACGGGTGAAGATGGAGGTGGTGCTGGTGGACGCCGAGGGCATCGGCCTGCGTTACCTGTGAAGCGTCCGGACATCGCCTCTGTAGCCGCTGCCGAGCTTGCGAGGCTGCGTACGAGGACGCAGTCCTCGCTAAACCTGCGCACCAGGATTTGTCTGGCAGATTGCGGCGCCTGGTTTTACGACCGCTTCGCGGTCGATCGCAGCCTCGCTCACTCGGCAGCGGCTACAGTGCGCCTTTGCCCTGGCGCTCGAGCTTCTTGAGGAACACCGTCATTTCCTTTTCCGCCTGCTTGTCGCCATGTCCGCGGGCTGCTTCCAGGCCCTGCTCCCAGGCCTGGCGCGCCGCCGCATAGTCCTCCAGGCCTTGATAGGCCTTGCCCAGCAGCTTCCACGCCGCCGAATACTTGGGGTCGAAACCGACGCAGCGTTGCAGGTGCTCGGCGGCCTTGGCGTATTCGTGCAGATCCAGATAACCCTTGCCCAGGCCGAAGCGCAGCAGCGAGTTATCCATGCCCTTGGCGAGCATTTTTTCCAGGGATTCGAGCATCGTTGTCACTCCTGTGGACTCTTGTAGCCGCTGCCGCAGGCTGCGATAGGTCCGGAGGACCTCCTGCGGGCCGGAGATCGCCGCGCCCCTGCGGGGCGTTCGCAGCCTGCGGCAGCGGCTACAGGACGGCGTTGGATCAGAAAAAGCTCAAGCCCACGTGGAACAGCTTCTCCACATCGCGGATATGTTTTTTATCCACCAGGAACAGAATCACGTGGTCGCCGGCTTCGATCACCGTGTCGTCGTGGGCGATCAGCACTTCCTCGTCGCGGATGATCGCGCCGATGGTGGTGCCTGGCGGCAGCGCGATGTCCTCGATGGCGCGGCCGATCACCTTGCTCGATTTGGCATCGCCATGGGCGATCGCCTCGATGGCTTCCGCCGCGCCACGGCGCAGCGAGTGCACGCTGACGATATCGCCACGGCGCACGTGGGTCAGCAGGGTACCGATGGTGGCCAGCTGCGGGCTGATGGCGATGTCGATATCGCCGCCCTGGATCAGGTCGACATAGGCCGGGTTGTTGATGATGGTCATCACCTTCTTCGCCCCCAGGCGCTTGGCCAGGAGCGAGGACATGATGTTGGCTTCGTCATCGTTGGTCAGGGCCAGGAAGATGTCAGCGTCGGCGATGTTCTCTTCCATCAGCAGGTCGCGGTCCGAGGCGCTGCCTTGCAGGACCACGGTGCTGTCGAGGTTGTCCGAGAGGTAGCGGCAACGCGCCGGATTCATCTCGATGATCTTCACCTGGTAACGGCTTTCGATGGCTTCGGCCAGGCGTTCGCCGATCTGCCCGCCGCCGGCGATAACGATGCGTTTGTAGGATTCGTCGAGGCGGCGCATCTCGCTCATCACCGCGCGGATGTTGGCCTTGGCGGCGATGAAGAACACTTCGTCGTCGGCCTCGATCACCGTATCGCCCTGGGGCAGGATCGGCCGGTCACGGCGGAAGATCGCCGCCACGCGGGTGTCGACGTTGGGCATGTGCTCGCGCAACTGGCGCAGTTGCTGCCCCACCAGCGGCCCGCCGTAATAGGCCCTGACCGCCACCAGTTGGGCCTTGCCTTCGGCGAAGTCGATCACCTGCAGGGCGCCGGGGTGTTCGATCAGGCGCTTGATGTAGTTGGTTACCACCTGTTCCGGGCTGATCAGCACGTCGACCGGAATCGCCTCGTTGTCGAACAGGCCGGCGCGGGTCAGGTAGGCCGCTTCGCGGACCCGGGCGATCTTGGTCGGGGTGTGGAACAGGGTATGGGCGACCTGGCAGGCGACCATATTGGTTTCGTCGCTGTTGGTCACCGCGACCAGCATGTCGGCATCGTCGGCGCCGGCCTGGCGCAGTACCGTGGGGAACGAACCGCGGCCCTGTACGGTGCGGATGTCCAGGCGGTCGCCGAGATCGCGCAGGCGTTCGCCGTCGGTGTCGACCACCGTGATGTCGTTGGCTTCGCTGGCCAGATGCTCTGCCAGCGTACCGCCCACCTGCCCTGCTCCGAGGATGATGATCTTCATCCAGTCACTCCCTTCGAACCTTTCTTAACCGCGCGCGGCGGCAATCTTGATCAGCTTGGCGTAGTAGAACCCGTCGTGGCCGCCCTCTTGCGCCAGCAGCTGGCGACCGTGGGGCTGCTTCAGGCCGGCCGGAGGCTGACCCAGTTGCCCGGCGATGTCCAGTTCGCGAGCACCCGGGGTACGGGCCAGGAAAGCCTCGATGACCTCGGTGTTTTCGGTCGGCAAGGTCGAGCAGGTGGCGTATAGCAGGATGCCGCCGACTTCCAGGGTCGACCACATGGCGTCCAGCAGTTCGCCTTGCAGACTGGCCAGGGCGGCGATGTCGTCGGCCTGACGGGTGAGCTTGATATCCGGGTGGCGGCGGATCACCCCGGTGGCCGAGCACGGCGCGTCCAGCAGGATGCGCTGGAACGGCTTGCCGTCCCACCAGGCGGCGGTGTCGCGGCCGTCGGCGGCGATCAGCTCGGCGCGAAGGTTCAGGCGGTCGAGGTTCTCCTGGACGCGCACCAGGCGCTTGGCTTCCAGGTCCACCGCGACCATGCCGGCCAGCGCAGGCTCGACTTCGAGGATGTGGCAGGTCTTGCCGCCGGGCGCGCAGCAGGCGTCCAGCACCCGCTGTCCCGGCGCCAGTTCCAGCAACTCGGCGGCCAGTTGCGCGGCTTCGTCTTGCACGCTGATCCAGCCTTCGGCGAAGCCCGGCAGGGCGCGCACGTCGGCGGCTTCATCGAGGACGATGCCGTCCTGGCTATAGACGCAAGGCTTGGCGGCAACGCCGGCCTCGCTCAGCAGCTGGAGGTAAGCGGCGCGGGAATGGTGGCGGCGATTGACCCGCAGGATCATCGGCGGGTGGGCGTTGTTGGCGGCGCAGATCGCTTCCCACTGCTCGGGCCAGAATGCCTTGAGGGACTTTTGCAGCCAGCGCGGATGGGCGGTACGCACCACGGGGTCGCGTTCCAGCTCGGCGAACAGTGCTTCGCTCTCGCGTTGGGCGCGGCGCAGCACCGCGTTAATTAGCGCCTTGGCCCAGGGCTTTTTCAGCTTGTCGGCGCAGCCCACGGTTTCGCCGATGGCGGCGTGCGCCGGGACGCGGGTGTAGAGCAACTGATAGAGGCCCACCAGCAGCAGCGCCTCGACGTCGGCATCGGCCGCCTTGAACGGCTTCTGCAACAGCTTGGCGGCCAGCGCCGCCAGCCGTGGCTGCCAGCGCGCGGTGCCGAAAGCCAGGTCCTGGGTGAAGCCGCGATCGCGTACTTCGACCTTGTCCAGCAGGGTTGGCAGCGAGCTGTTGAGCGAGGCTTTGCCGTTGAGGACCGAGGTCAGGGCCTTGGCGGCGGCCAGACGCGGGTTCATTGGGCGTCCGCCGCTTGTCCGAGCACGGTGCCGGTGGCGAATTTCTCGCGACGGCTGTTGAACAGGTCGCTGAAGTTCAGCGCCTTGCCGCTGGGCAATTGCAGGCGGGTCAGGCACAGCGCCTGCTCACCGCAGGCGACGAGCAGGCCGTCCTTGCTGGCGCCGAGGATGGTGCCCGGTACGCCCTTGCCTTCGGCGAGGCTGGCGGCCAGCACCTTCAGCGCTTCGCCGTTCAGCGTGCTGTGGCAGATCGGCCAGGGGTTGAAGGCTCGCACCAGGCGCTCCAGTTCTACCGCAGGACGGCTCCAGTCGATCCGCGCCTCGTCCTTGTTCAGTTTGTGGGCGTAGGTGGCCAGGCTGTCGTCCTGCACTTCGCCTTGCAGGGTTGTGGCGGCGAGGCCGGCGATGGCCTGCACCACGGCGGGTGGGCCCATTTCGGCGAGACGGTCATGCAGGCTGCCGCCGGTGTCGGTGGCGCTGATCGGGGTGCTGACCTTGAGCAGCATCGGCCCGGTGTCCAGGCCGGCTTCCATGCGCATCACGGTCACGCCGCTCAGCGCGTCGCCGGCTTCCACGGCGCGCTGGATCGGCGCCGCCCCGCGCCAGCGTGGCAGCAGCGAGGCGTGGCTGTTGATGCAGCCCAGGCGCGGAATATCCAGCACCGCCTGCGGCAGGATCAGGCCGTAGGCGACCACTACCATCAGGTCCGGCGCGAGGGCCGCCAGTTCGGCCTGGGCCTGCGGGTCGCGCAGGGTCGGCGGTTGCAGCACGGGGATGTGGTGCTCCAGCGCCAGCTGCTTGACCGGGCTCGGCATCAGCTTTTGCCCGCGCCCGGCCGGGCGGTCCGGTTGGGTGTAGACCGCGACGATCTCGTAAGGGCTGTCGAGCAGGGCCTTGAGGTGTTCGGCGGCGAATTCCGGGGTGCCGGCAAAGACGATGCGCAGTGGCTCAGTCATGGGAGTTCTCGGTAATAAACACGCGGAAAAGAAAAAGGCTTGCCGCTGCAAGCCTTTGGAAGAAGGGAATCAAGCTTGCTGACGATGCTGCTTTTCCAGCTTCTTCTTGATCCGGTCGCGTTTGAGCGTGGACAGGTAATCGACGAACAATTTGCCGTTGAGGTGGTCGCATTCGTGCTGGATGCACACCGCGAGCAGGCCTTCGGCGATCAGTTCGTAAGGTTGGCCGTCACGGTCCAGGGCCTTGATTTTCACGCGTTGCGGACGATCGACGTTCTCGTAGAAGCCCGGTACCGACAGGCAGCCTTCCTGGTACTGGCCCATTTCGTCGGTGAGCGCTTCGAACTCGGGGTTGATGAACACCCGTGGCTCGCTGCGGTCTTCGGACAGGTCCATGACCACGATGCGCTTGTGCACGTTGACCTGGGTAGCGGCCAGGCCGATGCCGGGCGCCTCATACATTGTTTCAAACATGTCGTCGACCAACTGACGCACTTCGTCGTCCACTACGGCCACTGGTTTGGCGATAGTGCGCAGGCGCGAGTCGGGGAATTCGAGGATGTTTAAAATGGCCATAAGCGTAATTGCTACACGTGTGAAGTAAGTTCGGAGTCGGAGGCCTTGCGGGTTCTGGAAGGGCAACCGTTGTAAAACGTGCTCGGTCAGGAGCAGGGAGCGCACAGGCGCTGGCGTTTCACGCGAATACACATAATAAAGGGATTCACCGCATGAGGAAATCACTACTCGCCTTGCTGCTCGTGGGCTGGGCCGGTTTCGGCCAGGCGCAGGTGCCGCTCCGGGAGGGTTATCCACAGCGCTACACCGTAGTGGCGGGCGATACCTTGTGGAGCATCGCCAATCGCTTCCTGCGCGATCCCTGGCAATGGCCGGCGCTCTGGCAGGCCAACTCCAGCCTCGCCGACCCCGATTTGATCTACCCCGGCGACTCCCTGGCGCTGGTCCGGGTCGATGGCGAACCACGCCTGACCCTGGAGCGCGGCGTTTCCCGGGGCACCGTCAAGCTCTCGCCCCAGGTGCGTCGCACGCCACTGGTCGAGGCGATCCCGAGCATTCCACTGCAGGCCATCGACAGCTTTCTGCTGAGCAACCGCATCCTCGACCGGGCCGACGCCTTCGACAGCGCGCCCTACATAGTCGCCGGCGATGCCGAACGGGTACTCAGCGGCACCGGCGACCGGATCTTCGCGCGCGGCCGCTTCGACCCGGAGCAAGCGGCCTACGGCATCTTCCGTCAGGGCAAGACCTACACCGACCCGCAGAGCGGCGAACTGCTGGGAATCAATGCCGACGAAATCGGCGGCGGCGAGGTGGTCGCGGTCGAGGGCGATATCGCCACCCTGCAACTGCAGCGCACCACCCAGGAAGTGCGCCTGGGCGACCGCCTGTTCGGCGGCGAGCCGCGGGTCATCAACTCGACCTTTGTCCCCAGTGCGCCGAGCCGGGCGGTCGAGGGCCTGATCATCGACGTGCCACGGGGTGTCACCCAGATCGGTGCGCTGGATGTGGTGACGTTGAACAAGGGGCGGCGCGATGGCCTGGCTGAAGGCAACGTGCTGGCGGTAATGAAAACCGGCGAAACCGTGCGCGACCGGGTGGCCGGTGGACAGGTGAAAATGCCGGATGAGCGGGCCGGTCTGCTGATGGTTTTTCGCACCTACGACAAGCTCAGTTACGGCCTGGTGCTCAACGCTTCCCGTTCCTTGGCGATCATGGACAAAGTCCGTAACCCGTAAAAACCCTCAACAAGTTACCAACAGAGTTATCCACAGCTTATTCCAGCTGCGACCGGGCTTATAACGATCAAGGATGATCCTATGTCACTGCCTGCCCAGGCTCCGGTTTCCCCCGCGGAACTGGAAGCCCGTCTACGTTTGCACCGCTTGCCGGACCTCGGCCCGAAGCGTTTTCAGCTGCTGCTCGAAGCCTTCGGTTCGGCCTCCAAGGCCATCAGCGCACCGGCCAGCGCCTGGCGCGCGCTGGGCCTGCCGACGGGCGCGGCCGAGGCCCGGCGCAATGCCGAAGTGCGTGATGGCGCCAGCCATGCATTGGCCTGGCTGGAGCGTCCGGGCCAGCATTTACTGATGTGGGACCAGCCGGACTACCCGCCGCTGTTGAATGAAATCGCCGATGCGCCACCGCTGCTGTTTGTCGCCGGCGACCCACGCATCCTGGAAAAACCGCAGTTGGCGGTGGTCGGCAGTCGTCGCGCTTCGCGGCCCGGGATGGACACCGCCGCGGCCTTTTCCCGCAGCCTGGCCGCGGCCGGTTTTGTCATCACCAGCGGCCTGGCGCTGGGGATCGATGGCGCGGCGCACCAGGCTGCGCTGGAGGTCGGCGGACAGACTGTCGGCGTGCTGGGCACCGGCCTGGAAAAACTTTATCCACAGCGCAACCGGCGCCTGGCCGACGCCATGATCGCCCAGGGCAGCGCGCTGGTTTCCGAGTTCCCGCTGGAGACCGGGCCCCACGCCAGCCACTTCCCCCGGCGCAACCGGATCATCAGCGGCCTGTCCCTTGGCGTGCTGGTGGTGGAGGCCAGCGTCGCCAGCGGTTCGCTGATCACCGCCCGGCTCGCCGCCGAGCAAGGCCGCGAGGTGTATGCGATACCCGGGTCGATCCATCATCCGGGAGCCCGGGGCTGTCATCAGCTGATTCGCGATGGCGCGGTGCTGGTGGAAACCATCGAACATATCCTCGAAGCCCTGCGTGGCTGGCAACGGCTGCCGTTATCCACGGCCCCGCCAACAGCCGCGCCCGCTCACCCGTTGCTGGCGCTGTTGCATGCCGCGCCGCAGACCAGCGAGGGCCTGGTGCAGGCCAGTGGCTGGAGCCTGCCCAGGGTGCTGGCGGCGCTCACCGAACTGGAGCTGGAGGGCCATGCGACGTGCGAAGGCGGCTGCTGGTTTGCCCGGGCAAAAGGCTAAGGCTCTGTACGAAAAGTGGCTGCGCGCTGGGCGCCTTCGGCGCTACGCAAAAACAGGCTCGTGCGCGAGTCCGATCGGAATGCTCATTTAGGCCCCTAAAGTCGAACGCGACCCCGGCCGTTCCTCGCCTGTTTTGATTCGCTGCGCTTACCCTTCGTGCCAGCCCTTGGCTGTTACTCCCGCTGGTCGTTGCGCCTTGCCTGGCCTTCGCTCGCCGACTTTTCGTACAGACCCTAGGCTTTATAGGCAGGATCGGTAAACTGCGCACAGCCTTAATCCGGAGAGTCAGCAATGGTCAGCAGTTGGCGTGTGCAACAAGCCGCACGAGAAATTCGCGCAGGGGCGGTGATTGCCTATCCAACCGAAGCAGTCTGGGGGTTGGGTTGCGACCCGTGGAACGAAGAGGCGGTGGACCGGTTGCTGGCCATCAAGTCGCGCTCCGTGGACAAGGGCCTGATCCTGATCGCCGACAACATCCGCCAGTTCGATTTTCTCTTCGAGGATTTCCCCCAGGAATGGCTCGATCGCATGGCCAGCACCTGGCCGGGCCCGAACACCTGGCTGGTACCCCATCAGAATCTGTTGCCGGAATGGGTCACCGGGGTCCACGACACCGTGGCCCTGCGAGTCAGCGATCATCCACTGGTGCGTGAGTTGTGCGCCTTGGTGGGGCCGCTGATTTCCACCTCGGCTAACCCCCAGGGGCGCCCTGCGGCCCGCACGCGGATTCGCGTCGAGCAGTATTTCCGCGGGCAGCTGGACATGGTCCTGGGCGGCAGCCTGGGCGGGCGCAAGAACCCGAGCCTGATCCGCGATCTGGTGACTGGCAAGATCGTGCGTCCGGCCTGACACCGCGTCGTCGTTTATCGCGGGCAAGCCGGATCGCCGCCCGCGATGCATTTCAAGGCAACAGAATGGTCGAACCCGTGGTGCGCCGCGCCGACAGTTCGGTCTGCGCCTTCGCCGCTTCCGCCAGCGGGTAACGCTGGCCGATCTCGATCTTCAGCTTGCCGCTGGCGATCATGGCGAACAGATCGTCGGCCATGGCCTGCAGGTTCTCGGCGTTGTTGGCGTAGGTGCCCAGGGTCGGGCGGGTGACGTACAGCGAGCCCTTGGCCGCCAGGATGCCCAGGTTGACCCCCTCCACCGCGCCCGAGGCGTTGCCGAAGCTGACCATCAGGCCCCGTGGCTGCAGGCAGTCCAGCGAGGTCAGCCAGGTGTCCTTGCCCACGCCGTCGTAGACCACCGGGCATTTCTTGCCATCGGTCAGCTCCAGCACGCGCTTGGCCACGTCTTCATGGCTGTAGTCGATGGTTTCCCAGGCACCGAGGGATTTCGCCAGCGCGGCTTTCTGCGGCGAGCTGACGGTACCGATCAGCTTCACCCCCAGGGCCTTGGCCCACTGGCAGGCGAGCAGCCCGACCCCGCCGGCGGCGGCGTGGAACAGCACGGTCTCGCCGCCCTTGAGTTCGTAGGTCTGGCGCAGCAGGTACTGCACGGTCAGGCCCTTGAGCATCACCCCGGCCGCCTGTTCGAAGCTGATGCTGTCCGGCAGGTGCACCAAATTGTCCGCGGGCAGTACATGCACTTCGCTGTAGGCACCCAGCGGGCCGCTGCCATAGGCCACGCGATCGCCTACCTTGAAGCGGGTCACGGCGCTGCCCACCGCCTCGACCACCCCGGCCCCTTCGGCGCCCAGGCCCGATGGCAAGGCCGGTGGCGCGTAGAGACCGCTGCGGTAGTAGGTGTCGATGAAGTTCAGGCCGATGGCCTTGTTGCTCACGCGGACCTGTTGCGGGCCCGGTTCGGCGGGTTGGTAATCCACATACTCAAGCACTTCCGGGCCGCCATGGGCACGGAACTGGATACGTTTGGCCATCTGCACTCTCTCCTCGGTCGTGTCGCGAAAGTGCCTTATCGGACTCCTATGCTTGACCGCCGTCAACTGCGACCGGCCCCTGTGCGGTGTTATGCTACGCGCCCATTTGCGCAGGCCCCCCGCTGTATCCCTGGCGCCGCGTAGCTTTGCCCGATTCAAGGTGATGCCATGACTACCCGCACCGAGGCCGTAAAAGCCTACCTGCTCGACCTGCAAGACCGTATTTGCGCCGCCCTGGAAGCCGAAGACGGCGGTACGCGCTTCGTCGAAGACGCCTGGACCCGACCGGCCGGCGGTGGCGGGCGCACCCGGGTGATTGCCGACGGTACGGTGATCGAGAAAGGCGGCGTCAACTTCTCCCACGTGTTCGGCAGCGGCTTGCCGCCGTCCGCCAGCGCCCACCGGCCGGAACTGGCCGGCCGTGGTTTCGAGGCGCTGGGCGTGTCGCTGGTGATCCACCCGCACAATCCGCATGTGCCGACTTCCCACGCCAACGTAAGGTTCTTCATCGCCGAAAAAGCAGGCGAAGAGCCGGTCTGGTGGTTCGGCGGCGGTTTCGACCTGACCCCCTACTACGCCAACGAGGAAGACTGCGTGCACTGGCACCGCGTCGCACAAAAGGCCTGCGCGCCTTTCGGCCCGGACGTCTACCCGCGCTACAAGGCCTGGTGCGACAGCTACTTCCATATCAAGCATCGCAATGAACCGCGCGGCATCGGCGGCCTGTTCTTCGACGACCTCAACGAGTGGGACTTCGACACCAGCTTCGCCTTCATGCGCGCCATCGGCGACGCCTACCTCGAGGCCTACCTGCCGATCGTCCAGCGCCGCAAGGCCCTGGGCTATACCGAGAAGCAGCGCGAGTTCCAGGAATACCGTCGCGGCCGTTATGTCGAGTTCAACCTGGTCTACGACCGCGGCACCCTGTTCGGCCTGCAATCGGGCGGGCGTACCGAGTCGATCCTCATGTCCCTGCCGCCGCAGGTGCGCTGGGGCTACGACTGGAAAGCCGAGCCGGGCAGCGAAGAAGCGCGCCTGACCGAATATTTCCTGCAGGACCGCGACTGGCTGGCGGGCTCTGCGTAAAGCGTTGCAGCCGGCTGGCCGGCGCTGGACGATAATGCGATTGAACAGAACAGCGCAGCGTCCCTGTCGCCAGCAAGCTGGTTCCTTACAGGGATGTGCATGAGGGTTTTATTGGATGGATCAGTACGTCGTTTTTGGTAACCCGATCGGCCACAGCAAGTCGCCGCTGATTCATCGGCTGTTCGCCGAGCAGACGGCGCAGCGGCTGGTCTACACCACCCTGCTGGCGCCCCTCGACGATTTCGCCGGTTGTGCCCGCGGATTCTTCGTGGATGGGCGTGGCGCCAATGTCACGGTGCCGTTCAAGGAGGAGGCCTACCGCCTGGCCGACAGCCTGACCGCCCGCGCCCAGCGCGCCGGCGCGGTGAATACCTTGAGCAAGCTCGCCGATGGCAGCCTGTTGGGCGACAACACCGACGGCGCCGGCCTGGTGCGCGACCTGACGGTCAACGCCGGCTTCAGCCTCAAGGGCAAGCGCATTCTGCTGCTGGGCGCTGGCGGCGCGGTGCGTGGCGCGCTGGAGCCGCTGCTGGCGGAGCAGCCGGCGTCGCTGATCATCGCCAACCGCACAGTGGAAAAGGCCGAGCTGCTGGCCGAGCTGTTCAGCGACCTGGGGCCGGTGTCGGCCAGTGGTTTCGACTGGCTGCGCGAGCCGGTGGACCTGATCATCAACGCCACCTCGGCCAGCCTCACCGGCGACGTGCCGCCGATCGCCGCCAGCCTGATCGAGCCGGGCCAGACGGTGTGCTACGACATGATGTATGGCAAGGAGCCGACCGCCTTCTGTCGCTGGGCCAGCCAGTACGGCGCGGCGATTTCCATGGATGGCCTGGGCATGCTCGCCGAACAGGCAGCGGAAGCCTTCTTCCTGTGGCGCGGCGTGCGCCCGGACACTGCGCCGGTGCTGGCGGAGCTGCGGCGCCAGCTGGCGCTCTGACACTGCTTCCTTCTTTCTATTGTAGGAGCGAGCTTGCTCGCGATAGCCGCGAAGCGGCGGTGTGACAGCCACAGCGCATCATTGTTGAGGTTCATCGCGAGCAAGCTCACTTCTACATAATCTTCGCCCGGCTCAATCCTCAAACCGGATCGGGCATTTCTCCGCGCCTTCGAGCTTTCTCAACTCTTCGATCACCGAGGCCCGCGCGCGACGCAGAGTCAGGCTGCGGTTCTGCCGTAACAGGCGGCGGGCTTCCTGATGCAGCATGGCCACCCCGGAATAGTCGATGAAGTTGATCTGCCGGGCGTCGATCACCAGGCGCGGCGCATGGCAGCGCTGCATGCGCACTTGCAGGTAATGGCTGGCGCCGAAAAAGATCGAGCCGCCGACCCGCAGGATGTCTTCGTCGCCTTCGCGTCCGTGCTGCACGCGCGGTTGCGAGGTGCGCTTGAGGTAGAAGAACAGCGACGCCAGGACCCCGGCATAGATCGCTGTCTGCAATTCCAGGAGCAAGGTGGCGACACAGGTCAGGCCCATCACCGCGAACTCGGCGCGGCTGACCCGGAACAGTGCGCGAATGCCGCGGTGGTCCACCAGGCCCCAGCAGATCAGCAGGATGCTCCCGGCCATGGCCGGGATCGGGATATGCGCGATCAGCGCCGCGCCGGCCACGGCGAACAGGGCCACCCACAGCGCCGAGAACACCCCTGCCAGCGGCGAACAGGCACCAGCCTCGTAGCTCAGGCCGGAGCGGGTAAAAGAGCCGGACGACAGATAGCCGGAGAAGAACGCGCCAACGATATTTGACAGGCCCTGGGCGCGGACTTCCTGGTTGGCATCGAGCAACTGTTCGGAGCGTGCCGACAGCGAGCGGGCGATCGACAGGCTGGTCACCAACCCCAGCATGCCCACCGCCACGGCGCTGGGCAGCAGGCGCAGGATCATGTCCAGGTCCAGCGGCAGCGGGCTGAACGGTGGCAGCCGGCCGGTAAAGGCGCTGACCAGTTTTACCTGGCCGAACAGCGCCGGCCACAGCCACACCACCAGAGCGCTGAGGATCAGGCTGATCAGCAGCGAGGGCCAGCGCGGCACCAGCAGCTTCAGGGCCAGGCCGACGACCAGCGTGCCCAGGCCGAGGATCAGCGAGGGTTTGTCCACGGCATCGAGATGGGCGAACAGTGAGGTCAGGCTGTTCAGCGCGGTGGCTTCGCTCGGCAAGTCCAGGCCCAGCAGGTTGGGCAATTGCCCCAGGGCGATCACCACCGCGGCGCCGAGGGTGAAGCCGAGCACCACCGAATGGGACACGAAGTTCACCAGCGCGCCGAAGCGCAACAGCCCCAGCAGCCACTGGAACAGGCCGGCGAGCAGGGTCAGCAGCAGGATCAGGGTGATGTAGTCCTGGGACGCCGGCACCGCCAGGGGGCTGACGCTGGCGTAGAGGACGATGGAAATCGCCGCGGTCGGGCCACAGATCAGGTGCCAGGAAGAACCCCAGAGGCAGGCGATCAGCACCGGGACGACGGCGGCATACAGGCCGTATTCCGGTGGCAGGCCGGCGATCAGGGCATAGGCGATCGATTGCGGCAGGGCGAGGATGGCGCCGCTCAGGCCCACCAGCAGGTCGCGCCCGATGCTGGCGCGGGTCTGCCGGGGCAGCCAGCTCAGGAAGGGCAAGAGTGAATGGCGATTGGGCCAGGCCATGGGTCCTCGCGGTCGGGATGGGGCGAAAGGCGTCAGGGTGGAGTGTCAGATCGGAGCGTGCAAGGCCCGTCAGTGACGGTTGTAGCCGCTGCCGCAGGCTGCGATAGGTCCGGCAGGACCTCAACGGGCTCGAAAACCCTACGCCCCTGCGGGTCGATCGCGGCCTGCGGCAGCGGCTACAGGTGGATTACAGCTTGGCCTGTACCGCCGGCAGCGCCTCCTTGCCGTCGAGGGTCTTCACCCCGTCCAGCCACTTGCCCAGCACCGCCGGGTTGGCCTTGATCCAGGCCTTGGCTGCGTTAAAGTTGCTGACCTTCTTGTTGGCCACCTCGGCCATGATGCTGTTCTCCATTTCCTGGGTGAAGCTCAGGTTGCCCAGCAGCTTGCCGACGTTCGGGCAGGCCTGTGCATACCCCTTGCGGGTCAGGGTGTAGACGCTGCCGGTGTCGCCGAAGTACTTCTCGCCGCCCTTGAGGTAATGCATTTTCAGCTGCACGTTCATCGGGTGCGGGGTCCAGCCGAGGAAGGTGACGAACTTCTGCCTTTTCACCGCCCGCGAGACTTCGGCGAGCATCGCCTGTTCGCTGGACTCGATCAGCTTCCACTGGCCGAGGTTGAAGTCGTTCTTCTTGATGATCTCCTGCAACGACAAGTTGGCCGGGGCCCCGGAGCCTATGCCGTAGAGCTTCTTATCGAACTTGTCTGCGTACTTATTCAGGTCGTTGAAGTCATGCACGCCGGCGTCCCAGACGTAATCCGGCACCGCCAGGGTGAACTCGGTGCCGTCCAGGTTCTTCGCCAGCTGGGTGACATCGCCATTGGCCACGAACTTGTCGTAGAAGCCCTGCTGCGCCGGCATCCAGTTGCCCAGGAACACATCCACCTGGCCGTCCTTGAGCCCGCCGAAGGTGATCGGCACCGCCAGGGTGTCGATCTTGGCCTTGTAGCCCATGCTGTCCAACAGGAAACCGGCGATGGCGTTGGTGGCGGCGATGTCGCTCCAGCCCGGGTCGGCCATCTTCACCGTCTCGCAACCCTGTTCGGCCCAGGCCAGGGCCGGGATCGAAACACTGCCCAGCGCCAGAAGCGTGGCCGTCACTGCTGTGGATAACCTTTGCATGCTCTTCCCCTTACGTTATTGGTTTGGGCAGGGTTGTGGATAACGAGCCTTGCGCTCCAGATCGTCGAGGTCGATGTGGTTGCGCATGTATTGCGCACTGGCGTCGACCAGAGGCTGGTGGTCCCAGCTCTTCAGCTTGCCCAGGCTCAAGGCGCCTGCGACGAAGCGACGGCGGCGTTGGCTGGCGAGTACCTGTTGGTGGATGGCCGGGATATCCCACTTGGCCCGCGCCTCGCGGAGAAAATCCTCGAATAGCGGGCGATGTTGCGGCGATTGGCTGAGTTCTTCCTGCTCGCGCGGGTCGTTGGCCACATCGAACAGCAGGCACGGGTCGTCTTCGCTGTAGATGAACTTGTAGCGGCCGCGACGAATCATCATCAGCGGGCTGATGGTGCCTTCGGCCATGTATTCGCCGAAGACTTCGTCATGCCCGCCCTGCCCTTGCAGGTGCGGCACCAGGGAGCGGCCATCCAGCGCCAGGCCCGGTTGCAGCTGGCCTCCGGCCAGTTCCACCAGGGTCGGCAGCAGGTCGGCGGTCGAGACCGCCTGGCTTACCCGGCCGGCGGCGAACTGCCCCGGCGCGCTGACCAGCAGCGGCACCCGCGCGGCCATTTCGAACCAATGCATTTTGTACCAGAGGCCGCGCTCGCCGAGCATGTCGCCGTGGTCGCCGGAGAAAACAATGATGGTGTCGTCGATCAGCCCGGTTTCCTCCAGGGTTTCCAGGAGTTTGCCGACGTTGCTGTCGATATAGCTGCACGCGCCGAAATAGGCGCGACGCGCGTCGCGAATCTTATCCACAGGCAGCGGCTTGCCCCACAGGTCGTAGACCTTGAGCAGGCGCTGGGAATGCGGGTCGAGCGCGGCCTGGGCCGGGGTCTGCGGCAGCGGAATATCCTCGTCGCGGTACAGGTCCCAGAAGGCCTTGGGAATGGTGTACGGGTCGTGCGGGTGGGTCATCGACACGGTCAGGCAGAACGGCTGGTCGCCGTCTTCGCGAACGTGATCGAACAGGTACTGGCGGGCCTTGAACACCACCTCTTCGTCGAAATCCAGCTGGTTGGTGCGCACGCATGGCCCGGCCTGCAGCACCGAAGACATGTTGTGGTACCAGCTCGGGCGCACGTCCGGTTCGTCCCAGTTCACCGCCCAGCCATAGTCGGCCGGGTAGATATCGCTGGTCAGGCGTTCTTCGTAACCGTGCAGCTGGTCCGGGCCGCAGAAATGCATCTTGCCCGACAGCGCCGTGCGGTAGCCCAGGCGGCGCAGGTAATGGGCGTAGGTCGGGACATCGGCGGGGAAGTCGGCGGCGTTGTCATAGGCGCCGATCTTGCTCGGCAACTGGCCGCTGACCAGGGTGAAACGCGAGGGCGCGCACAGCGGGCTGTTGCAGTAGGCGGCGTCGAACACCACGCCTTGGGCGGCGAGACGGCTCAGATGCGGCAGCTTGATGGGCGATGGACCGTAGAACGGCAACATTGGCGCGGCCATCTGATCGGCCATGATGAAAAGAATGTTCTTGCGCTTCATGTATTCGCGGCATTCCATATTGGGCAGTTATGCGAAAGTGCTGCGATCGAGCATGTAACCCAAGGCTTTTACGGTAAAGCCCACGTACGGCAATGACTAGGATAAGCACAGCTTATGTATGAAGCGCTCGGCGACCTGTCCCTGGACCTGTTCCGCGTATTCGAGGCGGCGGCGCGTCAGCGCAGCTTTACCGCCGCGGCGGTGGAACTGGGCACCACCCAGCCGGCCATCAGCCAGCAGATCAAGCGGCTGGAGGAACAGCTCGGCACCCGGCTGTTCGACCGCATCTACCGGGGCATCGAACTGACCGAGGCCGGCAGCCAGTTGTTCGAACAGGTGCAGGCCGGCTTGCAGAGCATCGACAGCGGCCTGAGCGCCATCACCGCCCAGCATCAGCACGAGGTGCTGCAGGTGGCCACCGACTTCGCCTTCGCCGCCTACTGGCTGATGCCGCGCCTGCACCGCTTCCACGCCGCCAATCCACAGGTGGACGTAAGCCTGGTCACCAGCGAGCGCAGCCACAACATGCTGCGCACCGATATCGACGTGGCGGTGCTGTTTGGCGATGGGCGTTTCAAGCAGGGTGAAAGCCACTGGCTGTTCAATGAGGAAGTGTTTCCGGTGTGCAGCCCGTTGCTGCTCAAGGAGCGGCCGCTGCCCCTGGGCGCCCAGTCGCTGCTGGAGTTTCCGCTGCTGCATTTGAAGGGGGAAAACAGCAGCCACTGGTTCGACTGGAGCGGCGTGTTCCGCGAGTTGGGGATCGCCACCCCGCCGGCGCCGGGGCAGCTGCGTTTCGACAACTACACCCTGCTGATCCAGGCGGCGATCGGTGGCCAGGGCGTGGGTATTGGCTGGCGCCACCTTGTGGATAACTTGCTGGCGCAAGGTCTGTTGTGCCGGCCGATCAGCGAAACGCTGATTTCCCGCTACGGCTATTACGTGGTCCTGCCCCAGCGCAAACGCCGCGGGCCATTGATCCAGCGGTTTTTCGACTGGCTGATGACCGAGCAGGCCGACAGCGCGCAATCTTTGACCGGGCTGGGCCTGCCGTCGATTGCCATCTGAGGTTTGGGGTTGGCGTGGAAGCCATCGCGAGCAAGCTCGCTCCTACATGGGATCGCATAACCTTCTGTAGGAGCGAGCTTGCTCGCGATAAGGATTCAGCACACGAAGTTCACATGTTCGCCCACATGCAGGTTCAACTGCTGTTCATCGGCAATGCCGGCAGCTACCCGTGCCAGTCGCTGCACCGGCTCGACCCGCTCGGGTGCAAGGCTGTCGATGGGGTGGCTGAAGTGTTCCAGGGTCAGCCCGGGTACGCTTTGCGGCGCATTCACCAGGGTCCAGCGCAAGCTGCTGCCTTGCAGCATGTCGAGGATGGTCTCGGCCGTCTGGCGGTGTGGGTAGCCTTCCATCTCCGGCTGGTCCAGCACCTCAAAATGCCCCACCAGGAACAGGCGCCGGACGCCCGCGGCCTGCATGCCAGCGATCAGCGCATCGACCGCGCGAAGTTGTTCCCGGGGTTCGAGCAGCAGGTTTTCCTGCTGTTCGAGGCCCATGGGCAGCCCCGGGGCATCCAGCAGGCAGGCCACTACGTCGCCTCCGGCCACGCTTTGCCTGACCCGCGCGGCATCGAACAGGTCACCGCATTTGGTGCGCAAGCCGGGAAGGGGCTCGAGGGCCGTCAGGTCGTCGAGGATGGCGATGACTTCATGCTGGCGCCGCAGGAATTCCGCCATCAGCGCGCTGCCCAGGCTGCTCATGGCACCGTAGAGCACCAGCTTGACCACCGGGGTTTCGGCATTTTTCATGGCGCGGCCCGTTTCTTTACACTGCTAAGGTTATGACCTGTGGGCTGTCGCCAGGGTTCGACTTTGTCATGAGAGGTTCCATGCAACGCATCAAGGGCTATCACGCCCATGTCTATTTCGACGCCAGCACCATCGACCAGGCGCGGGCGCTGTGCGAGCAGGCGGCGCAATTGTTTCCATTGAAGATGGGCCGGGTGCATGAACGGCCGGTCGGCCCGCACCCGGACTGGAGCTGCCAGCTGGCGTTCGAGCCGCAATACCTGGGCGAGGTGTTGCCGTGGCTGGCGCTCAATCGCAACGGGCTGGTGGTATTCCTGCACCCCGATACCGGGGACGACCTGAAGGATCACACGGAGCATGCGATCTGGATGGGGGCGATCAGGCCGCTGGACCTGTCGATTTTTTAAGGTTTTTCGCGAGCACGCTCGCTCCTAGAAGGTCAGGCGCTTTCTGTAGGAGCGAGCTTGCTCGCGATGGAATCCTTTCAAGCGCCATCAGCCCCGATCAATACAACACGCCATCGAGGATCTCGTAGACGATCCCCGTGCCCACCGCGATCAGCACGATATCGGCGCCCATGCGTCGCCATTCATAACCCGGGTAGTACGGCAGGTGCGCCAGGGCGCGGTTGTCCAGGCGTTCGCCGTAGTAGCCGCGGGGCAGCGGCTGGCCGCGCAGCAGATGGATGCCGTGGGGCGGCGGCGCGCCGCGTACGAAGTAGGCGTGGTTGTCGCGAATGGTCTCGCGCACCGGGCCGAAATCCCGGGGTGGGCCACCACGGCGGTCGGCCTGCGGGCCGCGATGCTCATCGCCCCGATTATCCCCGCGATTGTCTCCTCGATTGTCGTAGCGACCCGGTTGCGGGCCGCCGCGGTCGTGGTCGTCACGTGGGTCCGCGACCGCGTGCAGCAGCGGGCTGGCGCTGAGCATCAGCACACCGAGACCGGCAATCAGGCGTTTGGGCATTTTCATCGGGTCTTCCTCAGAGCACGAACAACAAAAAGGGGCTCAGAACCTGGTTCTGAACCCCTTGGTCTTGCTGGTTAGTCTGTGGACTCTGAGGCGAATTCCTCTGTATCAGGAACTTTACCCTTGGCTGACACGGGCTTGACGCACCCCTTCGGCGAGGGAGGCACACAGGCTCAGCACACCATCCACCGCCTGCTCGGAACTGCTGGCATTGGCGATCTGGTCGATCAGCGCCGACCCCACCACCACGCCGTCGGCCAGGCGGGCGATGGCCGCGGCCTGCTCCGGCGTACGGATGCCGAAACCGATGCTGATCGGCAGGTCGGTGTGGCGACGCAGGCGGGTCACCGCCTCTTCCACGTGCTCCAGGGTGGCGGAACCGGCACCGGTCACACCGGCCACGGAGACGTAGTAGACGAAGCCCGAGCTGCCGTTCAGCACCTTCGGCAGGCGCGCGTCGTCGGTGGTCGGCGTGGTCAGGCGGATGAAGTCGATGCCGGCGGCCTGGGACGGGTCGCACAGCTCGGCGTTGTGCTCGGGCGGCATGTCGACCACGATCAGGCCGTCGACCCCGGCTTCCTTGGCTTCGGCGATGAAGCGCGGTACGCCGTAGTGGTGGATCGGGTTGAAGTACCCCATCAGCACCAGCGGCGTGTCGTTGTTGCCGACACGGAACTCGCGAACCATTTGCAGGGTTTTCGCCAGGTTTTGCTTGGCCTCCAGGGCGCGGATGTTGGCCAGCTGGATCGCCGGGCCATCGGCCATCGGATCGGTGAAGGGCATGCCCAGTTCGATCACGTCGGCGCCGGCGGCCGGCAAGCCCTTGAGGATCGCCAGGGAAGCGTCGTAGCCCGGGTCGCCGGCGGTGACGAAGGTCACCAGGGCAGCGCGGTTCTGTTGCTTAAGCTCGGCAAAGCGCGTTTGCAGGCGGCTCATCAGTGTTTCTCCTGCTGGGATTGCTCTTGTTGAGAGTGTTCCATGTGGTGCATCACGGTTTGCATGTCTTTGTCGCCGCGGCCCGAGAGGTTGACCACCATCAGGTGATCCTTGGGCAGGTTCGGCGCGCGCTTGAACACTTCGGCCAGGGCGTGGGCGCTTTCCAGGGCCGGGATGATGCCTTCCAGGCGGCAGCACTGGTGGAACGCGGCCAGGGCTTCGTCGTCGGTCACCGAGGTGTATTCGACACGGCCGATATCGTGCAACCAGGCGTGTTCAGGGCCGATGCCCGGGTAGTCGAGGCCGGCGGAAATCGAGTGGGCGTCGATGATCTGGCCATCCTCGTCCTGCAGCAGGAAGGTGCGGTTGCCATGCAGCACGCCAGGCAGGCCGCCGTTCAGGCTGGCCGCGTGCTTGCCGGTCTCGATGCCGTAGCCGGCGGCTTCGACGCCGATGATCTGCACGCTCTTGTCGTCGAGGAACGGATGGAACAGGCCCATGGCGTTGGAACCGCCGCCGATGCATGCCACCAGGCTGTCCGGCAGGCGGCCTTCCTGGGCTTGCAACTGTTCGCGGGTTTCCTTGCCGATCACCGCCTGGAAGTCGCGGACCATGGCGGGATAAGGGTGCGGACCGGCCACGGTGCCGATCAGGTAGAAGGTGCTGTCGACGTTGGTCACCCAGTCACGCAGGGCTTCGTTCATCGCGTCCTTCAGGGTGCCGGTGCCGGCGACCACCGGGATCACTTCGGCGCCCAGCAGCTTCATGCGGAACACGTTGGCCTGTTGGCGCTCGATATCGGTGGTGCCCATGTAGATCACGCAGTCCAGGCCGAAACGGGCCGCCACGGTGGCGGTGGCCACGCCGTGCATGCCGGCGCCGGTCTCGGCGATGATGCGTTTCTTGCCCATGCGCCGCGCCAGGAGGATCTGGCCGATGCAGTTGTTGATCTTGTGCGCGCCGGTGTGGTTCAGCTCTTCGCGCTTGAGGTAGATCTTGGCGCCGCCGCAGTGCTCGGTCAGGCGCTCGGCGAAATACAGCGGACTTGGACGGCCGACGTAGTCGCGCTGGAAGTAGGCCAGTTCCTTGAGGAACTCCGGATCTTCCTTGGCCGCTTCGTATTCGCGGGCCAGGTCGAGGATCAGTGGCATCAGGGTTTCGGCGACGTAACGGCCGCCGAACGCGCCGAACAGGCCGTTGGCATCAGGACCGTTGCGCAGGTTGGTCTGGTTCATGGGGCGCTCCCGGTGATTCGTCAAAAGGGTGAATGCTGGAAAGACAATGGCGTTCACTCTACCCCTGACGCCCCAGGCTGAAAACCGATAAGATCGCCACAACCTGTCAGGAAAACTCACATATCCCATGAGCCACGACCTGCCCCCGCTGAACGCCCTCCGGGCCTTCGAAGCCACCGCTCGCCTGAACAGTGTCAGTCAGGCAGCCGAACAGCTGCACGTCACCCATGGCGCGGTCAGCCGCCAGTTGAAGGTGCTCGAAGAGCATCTTGGGGTGAGCCTGTTCGTCAAGGAAGGGCGCGGCCTTAAACTCACAGATGCCGGTGTGCGCCTGCGCGATGCCAGCAGCGATGCCTTCGAGCGCCTGCGCACGGTCTGCGCCGAGCTGACCCAGAGCACCGTCGATGCGCCCTTCGTGCTCGGCTGCTCCGGCAGCCTGCTGGCGCGCTGGTTCATTCCGCGCCTGGGGCGGCTGAATGCCGACCTGCCGGACCTGCGCCTGCACCTGTCGGCCGGTGAAGGCGATCTCGACCCGCGCCGGCCGGGGCTGGACGCCTTGCTGGTATTCGCCGAGCCGCCGTGGCCGGCGGACATGCAGGTCTTTGAGCTGGCCAGCGAGCGCATCGGCCCGGTGCTCAGCCCGCGCTACAGCCGCTACGAGCAGCTGCGCGAGGCGCCGGCCAGCGCGCTGCTCAACGAGACGTTGCTACAGACCACCTCGCGCCCGCAGGCCTGGCCCAGCTGGGCACGGCAGAACGGCATCGACGCCGGGGCGCTGAAGTTCGGCCAGGGTTTCGAGCATTTGTATTATTTGCTGGAGGCCGCGGTGGCCGGGCTGGGCGTGGCGATCGCGCCGCAGCCGCTGGTGGCCGAGGACCTGCGCGCCGGACGCCTGGTTGCCCCGTGGGGCTTCTGTGAAACCCCGGGGCAACTGGCGTTGTGGCTACCCAAGCGCGCCGCGGATGGGCGCGCCCGGCAGCTGGCGCAGTGGCTCAGTAACGAGCTGCGCCAGACGCCTTAATTACCGCGCTTGCACAGCAGGTAAGCGGCCAGCAGGCCCAGCGCGCCCACGGCAACGCCGGCGGTGGTCCAGGGGTGCTGCTGGGCGTAGTCGCGGGTGGCGATCCCGGTTTCACGGGTTTTCACTTTGACTTCTTCATAGGCATCGCTGAGCAGGCTGCGCGAATGTCTCAGCGCGCTCTCGGCGTTGCTTTTCAGCGCCTTGAGGGTTTTGCGCGATTCGTCCGAAGCGTCGTCCTTGAGGCTCTCCAGGGACTTGAGCAGACTTTCGATCTCGGCTTCCATGCTTTCCAATGAGGCTTTGCGTAACGAAGTGTTGGCCATGGTGGCTCTCCTGCATTGTTGATTGAGGGTCTGTAGGGTCCGACTGCGCGGCCTGGCGAAAGTGCATTAAATCTGAACTTCGATGGGCCGGGGCTCACTCAAGTGTTGCCGCTAATCGCTGCTAGGCTTTGATCTACCTCATAAGGAGAGAGCGCCATGTCTGATCATCACACCTACAAGAAAGTCGAACTGGTCGGTTCGTCCCCTAGCAGCATCGAAGACGCCATCAACAATGCGCTGGCCGAAGCCAGCAAAAGCATCCAGCACCTGGAGTGGTTCGAGGTCACGGAAACCCGTGGGCATATCAAGGATGGCAAGGCCGCGCATTTCCAGGTCACGCTCAAAGTCGGTTTCCGCATTGCCAACAGCTGAACCTGGGCTAGGCTGTTGAACTTGTGCGCTGGCCGATTGCCATAGGGAATGGCAAAGCGCTATATCTGCCTCGATGCCGAGCAGGCCGGGGCTTGACGCTTATTTTGATTCGACCAGGGAATGTGACCGATGAAAAAACTGGTAATGGCTTTAGTGTTGTTGAGTGTCGCGGGAACAGCCCTTGCTGCCGGCAAATCATGCGAAGAGCTGAAAAGCGAAATCGCCGCGAAGATCGATGCCAAAGGGGTGTCGGGTTATTCGCTGGAAATTGTCGAAAAAGGCAGCGCGACTGACGGCAAAGTGGTCGGTACCTGCGAAGGCGGTACCAAGGAAATCGTCTACAAGCGTGGCTGAGCCCTTGTAGCAATGAACAAAGCCGACGCAATGCGTCGGCTTTTTTGTGCCCGGGTCAGGCCAGGCATGCCCCTGTAGCCGCTGCCGCAGGCTGCGATCGCGACCGAAGGGCGCGCAGGGCCTCTGGATCACCCAGTCCTTCGGCCCGATTGCAGACTCAACCCTTCATCACTTGCGCCAGCAGTTCGTAGGAATGCAGGCGGTCGGCGTGCTCGTACAGGTCGCAGGTAAAGATCAGCTCATCGGCGCCGGTCTGTTCGATCAGCACTTCGAGCTTGGCGCGGATCTTTGCCGGGCTGCCGATCATGGCCAGGCCGAGGAAGCTGCCCACGGCCTCTTTTTCATGGGGCAGCCACAGGCCGTCCATGCTCTTCACCGGTTTGCGCTGCACCAGGCTCTGGCCGCGCATCAACGCGAGGATCCGCTGGTACACCGAGGTCGCCAGATAGTCGGCCTGTTCGTCGGTATCGGCGGCCACCAGCGGCACGCCGAGCATCACATAAGGCTTGTCGAGCACGGCCGAAGGCTTGAAGTGATTGCGGTACACGCGAATCGCCTCGTGCATGTAGCGCGGCGCGAAATGCGAGGCGAAGGCGTAAGGCAAGCCGCGCTCGCCGGCCAGTTGCGCACTGAACAGGCTGGAACCCAGCAGCCACACCGGCACCTGAGTACCGGTTCCCGGCACCGCGATCACCCGTTGTTCCGGGGTGCGTGGGCCGAGATAGGCCATCAGCTCGGCGACGTCTTCAGGGAAGTCGTCGGCGCTGCCGGACCGTTCGCGGCGCAGGGCGCGGGCGGTCATCTGGTCCGAACCCGGCGCGCGGCCCAGGCCCAGGTCGATACGCCCTGGGTACAGGCTTTCCAGGGTGCCGAACTGCTCGGCGATCACCAGCGGCGCATGGTTGGGCAGCATCACGCCGCCGGAGCCGACGCGAATGCTCGAGGTGCCGCCGGCCAGGTAGCCCAGCAGCACCGAGGTCGCGGAGCTGGCGATACCGTCCATGTTGTGGTGCTCGGCGACCCAGAAGCGGGTGTAGCCGAACTTCTCTACATGGCGGGCCAGGTCCAGGGAATTGCGCAGCGATTGCGCCGGGCTGCCGTCTTCGCGCACGGGGACCAGGTCGAGGGTGGAAAACTTAACGTCGGACAGTGGTTTCATGAACCTGCTTCTCCTTTGGTGTGCAGGCCTTTGTCATGAGCCAAAACCTGCCGAATGCTGTAAGCCTGTTTCATGCAATGTGGGCATATACCCGAGTTTCAATAGCCAGGCTGAATTTGCTGTCCGGATAAACGGTGGATTCAGACAGGATGAACTTCGCCGGGCCTTCTATCCTCTAGAACCCTGAGTAGCAGAAAACCACAAGGGCGCGGTCTTTCGCGCCCGTTCTCGAGGAGACAGACATGAGCATCATCAAGAAAGCTTCGGCTCACTGGGAAGGCGACCTGAAAACCGGCATTGGCTCGATTTCCACGGAAACCGGGGTACTGCGCGATGCACCTTACGGCTTCAAGGCGCGTTTCGAGGGCGGTAAGGGCACCAATCCGGAAGAACTGATCGGCGCCGCGCACGCGGGGTGTTTTTCCATGGCCTTCTCGATGATTCTCGGCGAGGCCGGGCTCAAGGCCGACAGCATCGACACCAACGCCGAAGTGACGCTGGACCAGGTCGATGGCGGTTTTGCGATCACCGCGGTGCACCTGATCCTCAAGGCGAAGATTCCCGGCGCCAGCCAGCAGCAGTTCGACGAGCTGAGCAAGAAGGCCAAGGAAGGTTGCCCGGTGTCCAAGGTGCTGAATGCCAGGATCAGCCTGGATGCGACGCTGGTCAGCTGACGGTGTTTTAACCTGCCGTATCGCTTCGCGAGCCAGCTCGCTCATGCCTTCGAACCCGTAGGCGCGAACTGGCTCGCGATTGCACTCCTGCCGAAACTCCCGCGCCCGATATGCGCGGCGTCAGAACTCGCTTCATGAAAATGTGGTCGAATAGCCGACTGCAGGCTCAGCCCATGACCATGGGCGCTGCATCAAAGGGAGCTCCACATCATGAAACGTTTTGCCCTGGCAGTTGTTTGTTGCGCGCTGGCCACCTCGGCCCTGGCGGCTCCGAAGGATTGCGAAGAACTCAAGAAAGAAATCGAAATCAAGATCCAGGCCAACGCCGTGCCCTCCTACACCCTGGAGATTGTCAGCAAGGAGGAGGCCGAAAAGCACGACGTGGCCATGGTGGTCGGTACCTGTGAAAACGGCACCAAGGCAATCATCTATCAGCGCAACGACAGCTGATCGTTCAGATCACGCAGTTGACCCTATGGTCTTCGGCCAGCAGCTCACGCTTGGCGTTGTACAGCCGGGCACTGGGAGAGAAACCCAGCGAGCGGGCTTCCAGCAGGTAACGCTGGCCGGCTTCGAAATGGTCGTAGCGCACGCTCAGGTAGCACAGGCGCTCGGCCGGATCGTTCAGCAGGCCGAGGCGCCCGCTGAACACCTCGAAATCGAAACGCACCATCAACTCATGACTGCCCGGGGTGACCTGGAAATAGCGGCCGTCGGTCAGGCGCTGGTTGTCCAGGCGCTCGGCCATCAGCAGCTTGCCGCCCGGCGTCGGGGTGGCGAAATCGACCCAGGCCTGCTGCGGATCCACCGCCGGCAGGGGGCTGGAGCAGGCAACGAGGCCGGTCAGGGCAAGCAGCAGCAAGGGTTGGCGCATGAGGTCGGGCCGTCCGGGGAAAGGCCTCAGCATAGCGCCGATCAGGTGCGCTGGCAGCCCGCCGGTTGGCCGGTACCCACCAGATTGCGCTGCTGGTCATAGAGCTTGGCCCAGGGCCGGAAGCCGATATTGCCGGTCTGCAACTGATAGCGCTGGCCGGCGTTGAAGTCCTTGTATTTCACATTCAGCTGGCAGTCGCGCCACAGCGGTTCGCTGTCCGGGCCGATATTGGTGGGCTCCACGGCGAACTGGTAGCGCACCTTCAGCTCATGGTTGCCGGGCTGTACCTCGAAATATCGGCGGTCCACCCAGGCCTTTTCGTCGACCTCCAGCGCCTGCAGGGCGGTGTCCTGGTGGGTGTCGAGGTCGATCCAGGCTTGCGTCGGATCGGGGGCGGGCAATCCGGCACAGCCGCTCAAGGTCAAGAGTCCGGTGGTCAGCAGCAACACGCGCATAGCGAAACTCCAGGCAGGCGAGATAGTCTTGGGGGCAGACTCTCGAAGGATGATTCGATTTGATTAGGCCGCGTTCAAGCCATGGGTTACTTGATCATCTTTTGCGCTTTTTGTTTCCGGGCTTGCTGCTTTTGTTGCTCAACGGTTGTTCCAGCGTGGGTTACTACGGCCAACTGGCCAGTGGCCAATGGCAGCTGTTGCAGGCCCGCACGCCGGTCGAGCAGGTCATCGCCGACCCGGCTCGCGACCCGTTATTGCGTGCCCATCTGGCCCAGTCGCAGAAGGCCCGGCTTTTTGCCAGCCAGCACCTGCACCTGCCGGACAACCAGAGCTATCGCCTCTACGCCGACATCGGCCGGCCCTACGTGGTGTGGAATGTATTCAGCACCCCCGAGTTTTCCCTGAGCCCCAAGACCCACTGCTTTCCGATTGCCGGCTGCGTGGCCTATCGCGGCTACTACAGCCAGGGCGCGGCCCGCGGCGAGGCGGCCTTGCAGAAACAGCAGGGCATGGATGTGGCCATCGGCGGGGTGGAGGCCTATTCGACCCTGGGCTGGTTCAACGACCCGATCCTCAGTTCGATGCTGCATTGGGGCGACGAGCGCCTGGCGACCCTGATCTTCCATGAGCTGGCCCATCAGCGCTTCTATGTGAAGGACGACACCGAGTTCAACGAATCCTTCGCCACCTTCGTCGAGCAGGAAGGTACCCGGCAATGGCGCGCGGCCCGCGGCCTGGCGCCGGCCAGCGATGTCCTGGTCAAGCAGAAGGACCAGTTCATCCAGCTGATCCTCGATACCCGCCAGCGCCTGGAACGCCTGTATGCCCTGCCACTGCCAGCCGAGCAGATGCGCCAGCGCAAGGCCGCCGAGTTCGAACAGCTGCGCCGGGATTACCGACAGCTGAAGGACAGCCAATGGCATGGCGACGCGCGCTACGACTTCTGGATCAACACCCCGCTGAACAATGCCAGGCTGCTGCCTTTTGGCCTGTACGACCAGTGGGTGCCGGCATTCGCCGCCTTGTTCAAGCAGGTGAACGGGGATTGGCCGGCCTTTTACCAGGCCGTGGAGAAGCTCGGCGCGCTGCCGGCTGAAAAGCGCAAGGCAGCGCTGCAAGCACTGATGAACGCCGCCTGAAAGGGATGCCATCGCGGGCAAGCGAGCGTCGAGCAGAAGCCCGCGATGGCCGGTGGCTCAGCGCTGCAGGAACGCCTGATGCAGCTCATCCAGGGTCTGGAAGTGGTAGGCCGGCGCCTCGGCGCTCAGTTCTTCGTGGCTGCCGAAGCCATAACCCACCGCCGCCGCATCCAGCCCGTTACGGCGGGCGCCGATCAGGTCGTGCTTGCGGTCGCCGATCATCAGGGTATCGCTGGGGTCCAGGCCTTCTTCGCTGACCAGATGGCGGATCAGCTCGACCTTGTCGGTGCGGGTGCCGTCCAGTTCGCTGCCGTAGATCACCTTGAAGTGCCGGGCGAAATCGAAGTGCCGGGCGATCTCGCGGGCGAACACCCATGGCTTGGACGTCGCGATGTACAACTGGCGGCCTTGCCCGCCGAGGGTTTCCAGCAGGGGCGTGACGCCGTCGAACACGCGGTTCTCATACAGGCCGGTAACCTTGAAACGCTCGCGGTAGAAATTCACCGCCTCCCAGGCCCTGGCTTCGTCGAAGCCGTAGAACTGCATGAACGCCTGCAGCAGCGGCGGACCGATGAAGTGTTCCAGCTTGCTCAGGTCGGGTTCGTCGATGCCCAGCTTGCCGAGGGCGAACTGGATCGAGCGGGTGATGCCTTCGCGCGGGTCGGTCAGGGTGCCATCGAGGTCGAACAGAACGGTTTGGTAATGCATGTGGATTCCTGGGCAGTGGGTCGGGGCTCAAGCCTGGTCGTAGCCTTCGACCAGGTGCAGGTCCTTGAGCTTCACGTAGTTGGCGGCGCTGTAGGTGAAGAAGGCGCGTTCCTTGTCGGTCAGCGGGCGGGCCTGTTTCACCGGGCTGCCCACGTAGAGGAAGCCGCTTTCCAGGCGTTTGCCCGGCGGCACCAGGCTGCCGGCGCCGACGATCACATCGTCTTCCACCACCGCGCCGTCCATGACGATGCTGCCCATGCCGATCAGCACTCGGCTGCCGACGCTGCAACCGTGCAGCATCACCTTGTGGGCGATGGTCACGTCGTCGCCGATCAGCAGCGGGAAGCCGTCCGGGTTGAAGGGGCCGGCGTGGGTGATGTGCAGCACGCTGCCGTCCTGCACGCTGGTGCGGGCGCCGATGCGGATGCGGTGCATGTCGCCGCGGATCACCGTCAGTGGCCAGACCGAGCTGTCGGCGCCGATTTCGACGTCGCCGATCACCACCGCCGAGCGGTCGACGAAGGCCCGCGGGCCAAGGATGGGCGTGTGGTGCTGATAGCTGCGAATGGCCAAGTTGGATACCTGCTCTGACATTTATTAATGGGGTCGATAGCTGCGGTGTGCGTCGATTGTAATTAAGATGACGCTACGTTTCTTCCAGCCAAGGTGCCAACCGTGAGTGTGAACAACCCTCTTCTGCAGCCCTACGACCTGCCGCCGTTTTCGGCGATCCGCGCCGAGCACGTACAGCCGGCCATCGAACAGATCCTGGCTGACAACCGCGCTGCCATCGCTGAAATCCTCAAGAACCAGGGCGCGCAACCGACCTGGGCCGGCCTGGTTCTGGCCATGGACGAACTCAACGACCGCCTGGGCGCGGCCTGGAGTCCGGTCAGCCACCTCAATGCCGTGTGCAACAGCGCCGAATTGCGCGAGGCCTATGAGTCCTGCCTGCCGGCCCTGAGCGCCTACGCCACCGAGCTGGGGCAGAACCGCGAGCTGTTCCAGGCTTTCGAAGCCCTGGCGGGCAGCCCGCAAGCCGCCGGTTTCGACGTGGCGCAGAAAACCATTCTGGAACATTCCCTGCGTGACTTCCGCCTGTCGGGTATCGACCTGCCGCCAGAGCAGCAGAAGCGTTACGCCGAAGTGCAGAGCAAGCTTTCCGAGCTGGGCAGCCGCTTCTCCAACCAGCTGCTCGACGCCACCCAGGCCTGGACCAAGCACGTCACCGACGAAGCGGCCCTGGCCGGCTTGACCGCGTCGGCCAAGGCGCAGATGGCTGCCGCGGCCCAGGCCAAGGACCTGCAAGGCTGGCTGATCACCCTGGAATTCCCCAGCTATTACGCGGTGATGACCTACGCCGAAGACCGCGCGCTGCGTGAAGAAGTCTACGCCGCCTACTGCACCCGCGCGTCGGACCAGGGCCCGAATGCCGGCCAGAACGACAACGGCCCGGTCATGCAGGAAATCCTCGACCTGCGCCAGGAACTGGCCCAGCTGCTGGGCTATGCCAACTTCGCCGAGCTGAGCCTGGCCACCAAGATGGCCGAGTCCAGCGACCAGGTGCTGAGCTTCCTGCGGGACCTGGCCAAGCGCAGCAAACCGTTCGCTGCCCAGGACCTGCAACAGCTCAAGGCCTACGCCGCCGAGCAAGGCTGCCCGGACCTGCAAAGCTGGGACAGCGGTTTCTACGGCGAGAAGCTGCGCGAGCAGCGCTACAGCGTGGCCCAGGAAACCCTGCGTGCCTACTTCCCGATCGACAAGGTGCTCGGCGGCCTGTTCGCCATCGTCCAGCGCCTGTACGGCATCGAGATCGCCGAACTGAAAGGCTTCGACAGCTGGCACCCGGACGTGCGCCTGTTCGAGATCAAGGAGAACGGCCAGCACGTGGGCCGCTTCTTCTTCGACCTGTATGCCCGTGCCAACAAGCGCGGCGGTGCCTGGATGGACGGCGCCCGCGACCGTCGCCGCACCATTGACGGTGTACTGCAAAGCCCGGTGGCCAACCTGGTGTGCAACTTCACCCCGGCCGACAGCGGCAAGCCTGCCCTGCTGACCCACGATGAAGTCACCACCCTGTTCCACGAGTTCGGCCATGGCCTGCACCACCTGCTGACCCGCGTCGAGCATGCCGGTGTTTCCGGCATCAACGGCGTGGCCTGGGACGCGGTGGAGCTGCCGAGCCAGTTCATGGAGAACTGGTGCTGGGAGCCGGAAGGCCTGGCGCTGATCTCCGGTCACTATGAGACCGGCGAGCCGCTGCCCCAGGACCTGCTGGAAAAAATGCTCGCGGCGAAGAACTTCCAGTCCGGCCTGATGATGGTGCGCCAGCTGGAATTCTCGCTGTTCGACTTCGAACTGCATGCCACCCATGGCGACGGCCGTAGCGTGCTGCAGGTGCTCGAAGGCGTGCGCGACGAGGTCTCGGTGATGCGTCCGCCGGCCTACAACCGCTTCCCCAACAGCTTCGCGCACATCTTCGCCGGCGGTTACGCGGCGGGTTACTACAGCTACAAGTGGGCCGAAGTGCTGTCGGCCGATGCCTTCTCGAAGTTCGAGGAAGAAGGCGTGCTGAATGCCGAGACCGGTCGCGCGTTCCGCGAGGCGATCCTGGCCCGTGGCGGTTCCCAGGAGCCGATGGTGCTGTTCGTCGACTTCCGCGGACGCGCACCGTCGATTGACGCACTCTTGCGTCACAGCGGCCTGAGCGAGGACGCAGCGGCATGAGCGAGGCGCCAGTGAAGACGAAAAAACGCTTTATCGCCGGGGCGGTCTGCCCGGCGTGCAGCGAGCAGGACAAGTTGATGATGTGGAGCGAAGACGACGTTCCCCATCGCGAGTGCGTGGCCTGCGGTTATTCCGACACCCTGAATGAACAGGGGCTGTCGGTGCCCAAGGAACTGGGTACGCGGGTCAACACCACGGCCCTCAAGGCGCCGGACGCCAAGGTCCAGTCGGTGCAGTTTTTCCCCAACCCCAAGTTGAAGAAAAAGACCGACGAGCCCAAGTAACTGCAAATCCCCTGTAGGAGCGCAGCTTGCGCGCGATAGCGGTGTATCAGATACACCGCGGTGCTTTGATCGCCAGCAAGCTTGGCTCCTACCGGGAGGCGGTCGAAGCTCAATTCTGCAGCCCCAAGCAGCCGGTCAATTCGCCGGCTTGCTGGCGCTCACCGTCTCGAACCAGCTTTTCACCGAACAGGTGGCGAACACGCTGGTGCTGCAATCGCCATTGGCCAGGGCGGTGCGCAACTTGTCGACATCGGCCTGCATCATGTAGCGAATGCCGTCCTTGAAGTGGGAACTGTCGCCAAACCCGCCTCCGGTCATTTCATTCAGCGCCTCCTCCTTGCTCCAGCCCTGAATCACCACCCGATACATCGCCGACATCAGCCCGGTGCGGTCCGAGCCGTGCTTGCAGTGCATCAGCACCGGGCCCTCGCTTTCGGCGTTCTGGATCGCGCGCAAGGCCGCCAGCACATCGGCGTCATCCACGTGATTGGTCCGGTAAGGCAATTGCACCTGCTTGATTGCCGGGGCCTGCAGCCAGCTGGCATCGGACTCCGGCAGAAAGTTGATCACCGTGCCCACCTTGAGCTTTTCCAGCAAAGGCACGGCGCCGCCGTCCGGCAAGGCGCTGCGGTAGAGCGTTGGCGACATCTGGTACAGGTTGTAGTGGGTTTCCACCGGCTGGGCCCACTGGGCCGGGCGGGTCGCGCCGGTTTCGGCGGCTTGCGCCTGGGGCCAGGCAAGCAGCGTCAGCAGGGACAGGCAGAGGGCGGGAAGGCTACGAAAGTTGTGCATGCGCAAGGCCGTGAGCGGAAATGGGGATGGAGGGAGCCTAGCTTCCATCCGGGCCGGTCAACGGCCTGTGAGGCGCTCGTCAAAGAAACGTGAAGCCACTGCGATAGAGGTTTTTTCTCGGCAATCGCGACTTTTTTGCAACGCAAACGATTTATTCGAATGCTTAGCCTGCTACCATTTGTAACCAAAGTTTGCTGAACTGTGTTTCCCCGGCGCTCCCAATCGCCGCCAGAACGACAAGCCACGCCATGACGCGGCTGCCCAACCCGTGAATGCCTAGTGTGAGGTGCACCCCCATGTCTGATCACGATCAAGACAACCCGCGGCGTGAGTTTCTGCGCAAATCCCTGACCTTGATCCCGGTGGTCACGGTCGCCAGTACCGGTCTTGGCAGCTCGATGCTGATGGCCGCCCCCGAAGCGCCCAAGCCAGTGGAGCCGGCCCGAACTCCGGTCAGCACCGAGGCTTACCAGCCGACCTATTTCACCGCCGAAGAGTGGGCCTTTGTCCAGGCCGCGGTAGAGCGCCTGATCCCGGCCGACGAACAAGGCCCGGGCGCCCTGGAAGCCGGCGTGCCGGAATACATCGATCGACAGATGAACACCCCCTACGCCGCGGGTGCCCTGTGGTACATGCAAGGCCCGTTCAACGCCGACGCCGCGCCGGAGATGGGCTGGCAGAGCAAACTGGTGCCCAAGGAGATCTATCGCCTGGGCATCGCCGCGACGGATGCATGGTCGAAAGCCTTCAACGGTAAAACATTTGCCGCGCAAGACAGCGCTACCCGAGACGATTTGCTCAAGCAGCTCGAAGCGGGAAAGCCTCCATTCGACAGCGTTCCACCGAAGATTTTCTTCAACCTTTTGCTGCAAAACACCAAGGAAGGGTTCTTCTGCGACCCGATCCACGGCGGCAATAAAGGCATGGTCGGCTGGACGTTGATCGGCTTCCCCGGCGCGCGCGCCGATTTCATGGACTGGGTGGAACGCAACGAGCAATACCCTTTCCCGGCAGTATCGATTCGCGGCGAGAGGGCTTGAGTATGGCAACGGTAATGAAGAAGGTCGACGCGGTGATCGTCGGGTTTGGCTGGACCGGCGCGATCATGGCCAAGGAGCTGACCGAGGCCGGGCTCAACGTGCTGGCGCTGGAGCGCGGGCCGATGCAGGACACCTACCCGGACGGCAACTACCCGCAGGTGATCGACGAACTCACCTACAGCGTGCGCAAGAAACTCTTCCAGGACATCTCCCGGGAGACGGTGACCATTCGCCACAGCGTCAACGACGTGGCCCTGCCGAATCGCCAGTTGGGCGCGTTCCTGCCGGGCAACGGCGTCGGCGGCGCTGGCCTGCACTGGTCCGGCGTGCATTTTCGCGCCGACCCGATCGAGCTGCGCATGCGCAGCCACTATGAAGAACGCTACGGCAAGAACTTCATCCCCAAGGACATGACCATCCAGGACTTCGGCGTCACCTACGAAGAACTGGAGCCGTTCTTCGACTACGCGGAAAAAGTCTTCGGCACCTCGGGCCAGGCCTGGACCGTGAAAGGCCAACTGGTTGGCGAAGGCAAGGGCGGCAACCCTTACGCGCCGGACCGTTCGGAGCATTTCCCGCTGGAGTCGCAGAAGAACACCTACTCCGCCCAGCTGTTCCAGAAAGCCGCCGGCGAAGTCGGCTACAAGCCGTACAACCTGCCGTCGGCCAACACCTCGGGGCCGTACACCAACCCCTATGGCGCGCAAATGGGGCCGTGCAACTTCTGCGGGTTCTGCAGCGGCTACGTCTGCTACATGTACTCCAAGGCTTCGCCGAACGTGAACATTCTGCCGGCCCTCAAGCCGCTGCCGAATTTCGAGCTGCGCCCCAACTCCCACGTGCTCAAGGTCAACCTCGACAGCACCAAGACCCGCGCGACCGGCGTCACTTACGTCGACGGCCAGGGCCGTGAGATCGAGCAGCCGGCGGACCTGGTGATCCTCGGTGCCTTCCAGTTCCATAACGTGCGCCTGATGCTGCTGTCCGGCATCGGCAAGCCGTACGACCCGATCACTGGCGAAGGCGTGGTGGGCAAGAACTTCGCCTACCAGAACATGGCCACCATCAAGGCCTACTTCGACAAGGACGTGCACACCAACAACTTCATCGGTGCCGGCGGCAATGGCGTGGCGGTGGACGACTTCAACGCCGACAACTTCGACCACGGCCCCCACGGCTTCGTCGGTGGCTCGCCGTTCTGGGTCAACCAGGCCGGCAGCCGGCCGATCGCCGGCACCTCCAACCCGCCGGGCACCCCGGCCTGGGGCAGCGCCTGGAAGAAGGCCACCGCCGACTACTACACCCACCAAGTGTCGATGGACGCCCACGGTGCCCACCAGTCCTACCGTGGCAACTACCTCGACCTCGACCCGGTGTACCGCGACGCCTACGGCCTGCCGCTGCTGCGCATGACCTTCGACTGGCAGGAAAACGACATCAAGATGAACCGCTTCATGGTCGAGAAGATGGGCAAGATCGCCGAGGCGATGAACCCCAAGGCCATCGCGGTGCTGGGCAAGAAGGTCGGCGAGCACTTCAACACCGCGTCCTACCAGACCACCCACCTCAACGGTGGCGCGATCATGGGCACCGATCCGAAAACCAGTGCCTTGAACCGTTACCTGCAGAGCTGGGATGTGCACAACGTGTTCGTCCCGGGCGCTTCGGCCTTCCCCCAGGGCCTGGGCTACAACCCGACCGGCCTGGTGGCCGCGTTGACCTACTGGTCGGCCCGCGCGATCCGCGAGCAGTACCTGAAGAACCCCGGCCCGCTGGTCCAGGCATAAGGAGCGATGACCATGAAAACCCTCGTTATCGCGACCCTGGCGCTGCTCGGCAGCGCTTCCCTCTGCGCCGCCGAAACCGATCGGCAAGCCTTGATCAAACAGGGCGAATACCTGGCCCGTGCCGGTGACTGCGTGGCCTGCCATACCGCCAAGGACGGCAAGCCGTTCGCCGGCGGCCTGCCGATGGAAACCCCGATCGGCACGATCTACTCCACCAACATCACCCCGGACAAGACCGGCATCGGTGAGTACAGCTTCGACGACTTCGACAAGGCCGTGCGCCATGGCGTGGCCAAGAGCGGCAGCAGCCTGTACCCGGCCATGCCCTACCCGTCCTATGCGCGGGTCAGCGACGCCGACATGCAGGCGCTGTATGCCTACTTCATGCAAGGCGTGGCGCCGGTGGTCCAGGACAATCGCGACAGCGACATCCCCTGGCCGCTGAGCATGCGCTGGCCGCTGGCCGGCTGGCGCTGGATGTTCGCGCCAAGCGTGGCGGGCCAACAAGGCAGTGGCCAGGCGCAGGCTGCGCAAGACCCGGTGGTCAGCCGCGGTGCTTACCTGGTGGAAGGCCTCGGCCACTGTGGCGCCTGTCATACGCCGCGCGCCTTGACCATGCAGGAGAAAGCCCTGAGCGCCAGCGAAGGCAGCGACTTCCTGGCCGGCAGTGCGCCGCTGGAAGGCTGGATCGCCAAGAGCCTGCGCGGTGACCACAAGGACGGCCTCGGCAGTTGGAGCGAAGAGCAGTTGGTGCAGTTTCTCAAGACCGGTCGCAGCGACCGCGGCGCGGTGTTCGGCGGCATGAGCGACGTGGTGGTGCACAGCATGCAGTACATGTCCGCGGACGACCTGACGGCCATCGCCCGTTACCTCAAGTCGCTGCCGGCGGTGGACGCCAACGACCAGCCGCACCAGTACGACAAGGCGGTGGCCGAGGCGTTGTGGAAAGGTGACGACAGCAAGCCGGGGGCGGCGGTGTACATCGACAACTGCGCGGCGTGCCACCGTACCGACGGCCATGGCTATACCCGGGTGTTCCCGGCGCTGGCGGGCAACCCGGTGCTGCAAAGTGCCGATGCCACGTCCTTGATCCATATCGTGCTCAAGGGCGGTACCTTGCCGGCGACCCATACCGCGCCATCGACCTTCACCATGCCGGCCTTCGCCTGGCGCCTGTCGGACCAGGAGGTGGCCGATGTGGTCAACTTCATCCGCACCAGCTGGGGCAACCAGGGTTCCGAGGTGAAGGCCGCGGATGTGGCGGGACTGCGCAAGGGCGACCTGCAAAGCACCTCGAACGACGACCTGGGGCAGGTGACGAAGCACAGCGGTGGCTGATCGACCTCTATCGCGAGCAAGCTCGCTCCTACAGAGGGCGCGTCGATCATCAATGAATGGCGCGCCAGAAAAACTGTAGGAGCGAGCTTGCTCGCGATCAGCGCCAACGGCGTGCTCCGCCCGACGGCGCTTTGCAACAGCTCAAACCTCCATTACTGTATATAAGTACAGTAATGGAGCGCCTCCCCATGTCCAGCCCCCTGCCCCCACGCGGCCGTGGCACCGCGACCAACCCGCACAACCGTTTTGCGCCCCAGCGCTCGGTGGCCTTCGACGATGGCTGGTACCAGGAAGCCCCGCTGACCCAGGGCACCGAGGTGCGCCTTGAGACGGCGAAATCCATCATCACCCGTAACAGCTCGCCGGACCTGCCCTTTGACCGCTCCATCAACCCCTATCGCGGTTGCGAGCACGGCTGCATCTACTGTTATGCGCGGCCCAGCCACGCCTATTGGGACCTGTCGCCGGGGCTGGACTTCGAGACCAAGCTGATCGCCAAGACCAATGCCGCGGCGATGCTCGAACAGCAGCTGTCCAAGCCCGGTTATAAATGTGCGCCGATCAACCTGGGTTCCAACACCGACCCCTACCAGCCCATCGAACGCGAGCACCAGCTGACCCGGCGGACCCTGGAGGTGCTGCTGCGCTACCGGCACCCGGTGACCATCGTCACCAAGGGCTCGCTGATCCTGCGCGACCTCGACCTGTTGGTCGAACTGGCCGAACAGCGGCTGGTGGCGGTGATGATCAGCCTGACCACCCTGGACGACGAGCTCAAGCGCATCCTCGAACCCCGGGCGGCGGCGCCCAAGGCGCGGTTGCGGGCGATCCGGGTGATGCGCGAGGCGGGGATTCCCGTGGGGGTGCTGTGTTCGCCGATGATTCCGATGATCAACGACAGCGAGCTGGAAAGCCTGCTCGCCGAGGCCCATGCCGCGGGCGCGCAAAGCGCCGCCTACATGATGCTGCGCCTGCCCCTGGAAGTGGCGCCGCTGTTCGAGGAATGGCTCAATGCCCACTATCCGCAGCGGGCGGCCCATGTCCTGAGCCTGATCCGCCAGTGTCGCGGCGGCGAGCTGTACGACAGCCGTTTTGGTGCACGGATGCGCGGCGAAGGCCCCTTCGCGGCCCTGCTGGCGCAGCGTTTCGCCAAGGCCAGCAAACGCCTGGGGCTCGATCGGCGCGAAGGCTATAACCTCGACTGCACGGCGTTCTGTCCGCCGGGAGGGCAGATGTCGTTGCTCTAGGCTCTGTACGAAAAGTCGGCGAGCGAAGGTCAGGCAAGGCAAAAACAGGCGAGGAAGCGGAGTTTAGGGACCTAAATGAGCATTCCGAGCCTGTTTTTAACGCAGCATGGCCGAGCGCAGCCACTTTTCGTACAGAGCCTAGGAGGTATTGGCCTATGGTGGAGTAGAGCCGGTGCACCGTCGTCTATACGCTGGTCACCTTTTTTGCATCGCCAATAGTGGCGTTTTAGAGCGGCCGGTTCAGTTTGAGTTAAGTTTGGAAGGCTACCTTGTTCACCAAGTGACCGACGGGTCGCTGTCAGCGGGCTGGTTGTTTTTTAATCAATCGCTGGCGTCGTGCCGGATAAAACTGGAAAATTCACCTAAGGGTCTGAGTGAAAAGTCGGCGAGCGAAGGTCAGGCAAGGCAAAAAAAGGCGAGGAAGCGGAGTGTAGGGGCCTACATGAGCATTCCGAGCCTGTTTTTAACGCAGCATGACCGAGTGCAGCCACTTTTCGACAGAGCCTAATCCGTCAAAAGAGGATGAATCATGAGTGACAAGGATAAACAGCCGTTGGCTGCGTCGGCTTCAGCGTCCCCGGAGGTCGCCGAAAGCGCCGATGCAGCGCTGCAGATAATCGTTGACGGCTTTTTGCATTTTCATCACGAGGTCTTCCCACAGCAGGAAGAACTGTTCAAGAAACTCGCCACGGCCCAGCGGCCGCGGGCGATGTTCATTGCCTGCGCGGATTCGCGCATCGTCCCCGAACTGATTACCCAGAGCGCCCCGGGCGACCTGTTCGTGACCCGCAACGTCGGTAACGTGGTACCGCCTTACGGGCAGATGAACGGCGGTGTGTCCACGGCCATCGAATACGCGGTCATGGCCCTGGGTGTGCACCACATCATCGTTTGCGGCCATTCCGACTGCGGCGCCATGCGCGCGGTGCTCAACCCGCAGAGCCTGGAAAAGATGCCGACGGTCAAAGCCTGGCTGCGCCACGCCGAAGTGGCCAAGACCATGGTCCAGGAGAACTGCGACTGCGCCGACGAGAACGCCAGCATGCATGTGCTGACCGAAGAGAATGTCATCGCCCAGTTGCAGCATTTGCGCACCCACCCTTCGGTGGCTTCGCGCATGGCCAACGGCCAGTTGTTCATCCATGGCTGGGTGTACAACATCGAAACCAGCGAAATCAAAGCCTACGACGCGGATCAAGGGTGTTTCCTGCCGTTGGACGGACGCCATCCGATCCCGGTTGCGACGCCTAAAGCGCGCTTCTAAATCCTCCTAAATCCCAGTGGGGTTCAGCCATGACTGCTGTCTGCGCGGTCAGGCTTTGCCACGCCTGAAGAAAGCTTCGGGAGAATCATCATGCGTGCAGCACAATTGAAAGCTGTTTTGCCACGGGAGCTGCTCGCTTCCGTGGTGGTGTTTCTGGTGGCCCTGCCCTTGTGCATGGGTATCGCCATCGCTTCCGGCATGCCGCCGGCCAAGGGGTTGATCACCGGGATCATCGGTGGCCTGGTGGTGGGCTGGCTGGCCGGCTCGCCCTTGCAGGTCAGCGGTCCGGCCGCGGGGCTGGCGGTCCTGGTGTTCGAACTGGTACGCCAGCACGGTATCGCCATGCTCGGGCCGATCCTGCTGCTGGCGGGTTTCCTGCAACTGGTGGCCGGGCGCCTGCGCCTGGGTTGCTGGTTTCGGGTCACGGCGCCGGCGGTGGTCTACGGCATGCTCGCCGGGATCGGGGTGTTGATCGTGCTCTCCCAGGTGCACGTGATGCTCGACGCCCAGCCCCAGGCGTCCGGCCTGGATAACCTCGCGGGCTTCCCCGAGGCGGTGGCCCAGGCCTTGCCCAGCCTGGGCGGTGGCTTTGGCTGGCAGGCCGGGCTGCTGGGCCTGTCGACCATGGCGGTGATGTTCCTGTGGGAAAAACTGCGCCCGCATTCGCTGCGCTTCATCCCCGGCGCCCTGCTGGGCGTCGGCCTGGCGACCTTTGCCAGCCTGGCCCTGGCGCTGCAGGTCAAGCGGGTCGAGGTGCCGGCAAACCTTGCCGAGGCGATCGACTGGCTGCGTCCGGCCGACCTGCTCAACCTGGCGGACCCGACACTGCTGATCGCGGCCTTTGCCGTGGCCTTTATCGCCAGCGCCGAAACCCTGCTGTCCGCCGCCGCGGTGGATCGCATGCACAGCGGTACGCGCTCGGATTTCGACCGTGAACTGTCGGCGCAAGGGATCGGCAACATGCTCTGCGGGTTGCTCGGCGCCCTGCCGATGACCGGGGTGATCGTGCGCAGCTCGGCCAACGTCCAGGCGGGCGCAACCACGCGGCTGTCGGCGATCTTCCACGGCTTGTGGCTGCTGGCGTTCGTGCTGTTGCTGTCCAGCGTGCTGCAAAGCATTCCGGTGGCCAGCCTGGCGGGCGTGCTGGTGTACACCGGCTTCAAGCTGGTGGACCTCAAGTCGTTCCGCAAGCTGGGTCGTTATGGGCCGATGCCGATGCTGATCTACGGCGTGACCGCGCTGGCGATTGTCTTCACCGACCTGCTGACCGGTGTGCTGATCGGTTTTGGCCTGACCCTGGTGAAGCTGGCCTGGGGCGCTTCGCGGCTGAAGATCAGCCTGGTGGACCTGCCGGCCGAAGGCGAAATGGAGCTGCGCCTGGTGGGCGCCGCGACCTTCCTCAAGGTGCCGGCCCTGACCCAGGCGCTGGGCAGCATCCCGCCGGGCACCACGGTGCATGTGCCGCTCAATAACCTGGGCTATATCGACCATGCCTGCCTGGAACTGCTCGAGGAGTGGGGACGGGCCAATGCGGCCAAGGGCTCAAAGCTGGTGATCGAGTCGCGCGGGTTGAAGCGCCGCCTGGAGGGGCGCTTGCACACCAACGTGGGCGTGAGCCCGGCCTCGAAGCTGGAGGCCAAAGGCCTGAGCCGGGCGTAAGTCTGTAGCCCTGTAGCCGCTGCCGAAGGCTGCGATAAGGTCCGAAGGACCTTCAGCGTCGGTGATATCGCTGCGACCGTGCCGGTCGATCGCAGCCTGCGGCAGCGGCTACAGGGTCGCCACCTGCAATCCTCAGGCAGCCGGCTGGTCGAGTTCCAGCTCCACGCCCAGTTGGCGCGACAGGCACGGCCAGCGTTTCCAGGCGGCATCGGTGTCGGGGCTGTTGAGCTTTTCCCGGTAGGCCTCGACCGACTCCAGGGCGAAGCTCTCTTCGTCGAGCATCGCGTCGACCGCATGGTGCACCGCTTCGTCCAGCTGGTTGGCGAAGGTTTCGCCGATCAACTGGTGGGCGATCAGGTTGGCCACCGTGGTGTCCAGGGGAATCAGCGGCTGGCCGAAATGCGTGATGTACAGGTCGTTGACCTCCTCCACCAGGCGATGGGCCAGATAGGCTTCATCCAGCAGGCTGTCCAGGCCTTCGTGGCCGGCCATGATGGCGGGCGGCTGGAGGAAGAACTGCTCGGCGATCTTCAGCACCGGCTTGATCTGCGACTCGATACCGGCTTCGCGCGCGACTTCGTTGGCGGCGTCCAGCAGGTCGGGAACCTGATCGATATAAGCGGCGACAAAACGGGTCATCACCCCCTGGGCGTCCACTTCGGGGAGCTGGATGGCGGGGTGCAGGTGTGGCAATTGGGTTTCCAGCTGACGGCGCAATTGCCCGGTGCCGGACTCATGTTGATGGGCTCGTTGGATCTGCTCGCGCAATGCGGCGGTGTTCATGAATACTCCAGGAAACAAGGGCAATTAATTAGGGAAGACATAAGTTAGCCTGCTCACGAAATCGTTTAAGACGTATTTTTCATAATTATTTCATGGTTAGTCGTCTGGGTTATATCGCTTCGCCATCATTGATCCCCTATCCCTTTCCAACCGTGGCCTATAAGGCAGCGGCAAACTGTTTCAGTGGATTTACGGCACCGCGTTGCGAGGTCGAAGTCGCTGTCTATACTCGGGTCTGAATGAAGTTAGCTGATGACGCCCGACTGCATGCGCAGCGAAGGCTCGGCGGTTTAAGTTCGTAGTCTAGGCAGCCGCTCCCTTGGCCGCAGGTGCAAGCCGGCGGGATAACAAGAACGATAAGGGGAACCCGCAATGATGCGACATCCACAAGTCTGGATGGGCCTCCTGTTGTGGTCGGTATTCAGCCAGGCGCATGGCGCCTGGACCGTGAATATGGCGCCTGGAGCGACTGATATAAGTCACGCGGTATTCGACCTGCACATGACCATCTTCTGGATCTGTGTGGTGATCGGCGTCATTGTCTTTGGCGCCATGTTCTGGTCGATGATCCTGCACCGCCGCTCCACCGGCCAGGTGGCCGCCAAGTTCCACGAAAGCACGACAGTGGAAATCCTCTGGACCGTGGTGCCGCTGCTGATCCTGGTGGCCATGGCCGTTCCCGCCACCGCGACCCTGATCAAGATGTACGACGCCAGCGAACCGGATGTGGACATCCAGATCACCGGTTATCAGTGGAAGTGGCACTACAAATACCTGGGCCAGGACGTCGAGTTCTTCAGCAACCTGACCACTCCCGCCGAACAGATTCATAACCAGAGCGCCAAGGGCGAGCATTATCTGCTGGAAGTCGATCAGCCGCTGGTGCTGCCGATCGGCGCCAAGGTGCGCTTTCTGGTGACCTCCGCCGACGTCATCCATTCCTGGTGGGTCCCGGCCTTCGCGGTCAAGCGCGATGCGATCCCCGGTTTCGTCAACGAAGCCTGGACCCGGGTCGACAAGCCCGGCCTGTATCGCGGCCAGTGCGCCGAACTGTGCGGCAAGGACCATGGCTTCATGCCGATCGTGGTCGACGTGAAGACCCAGGCCGACTACGACACCTGGCTGGGCGAACGCAAGGCCGAAGCCCTCAAGCTCAAGGAACTGACCAGCAAGGAATGGACCCTCGAAGAGCTGGTGGCCCGTGGCGACAAGGTCTACCACACCACCTGCGTGGCCTGTCACCAGGCCGAAGGCCAGGGCCTGCCGCCGATGTTCCCGGCGCTCAAGGGCTCGAAGATCGCCACCGGGCCGGTGGCGGATCACTTGAACATCGTCTTCCACGGCAAGCCGGGCACCGCCATGGCGGCGTTCGGCAAGCAGTTGTCGGAAGTCGACCTGGCAGCGGTGATCACCTACGAACGTAACGCCTGGGGCAACAACAAGGGCGACATGGTGACGCCCAAGGATGTCCTGGCTCTGAAACAGGCGCAAAGCAAATGACCCGGTCCATTGCGTGTTCCCGCAGCCGATCAGGGCGTGCCGCCCTCGATCGTCCAGCCCACCCGTTTACAGGAGACAGGCCATGAACGCTGTGAGCGACGAACAGGGTCATGCCATCGTTGGCGATCACGACCACACCCATGGCCCCGCCAAGGGCCTGATGCGCTGGGTGCTGACCACCAACCACAAGGACATCGGCACCCTGTACCTGTGGTTCGCCTTCTCCATGTTCCTGCTCGGCGGCTCGTTCGCCATGGTGATCCGCGCCGAGCTGTTCCAGCCCGGCCTACAGATCGTGCAGCCGGAATTCTTCAACCAGATGACCACTATGCATGGCCTGGTGATGGTCTTCGGCGCGGTGATGCCGGCCTTCGTCGGCCTGGCCAACTGGATGATCCCGCTGATGGTCGGCGCGCCGGACATGGCCTTGCCACGGATGAACAACTTCAGTTTCTGGTTGCTGCCGGCGGCGTTCCTGCTGCTGGTCTCGACCCTGTTCATGCCCGGTGGCGGCCCCAACTTCGGCTGGACCTTCTACGCCCCGCTGTCCACCACCTACGCGCCGGAAAGCGTGACCTTCTTCATCTTCGCCATCCACCTGATGGGCATCAGCTCGATCATGGGCGCGATCAACGTGATCGCCACCATCCTCAACCTGCGTGCTCCCGGCATGACCCTGATGAAGATGCCGCTGTTCGTCTGGACCTGGCTGATCACCGCGTTCCTGCTGATCGCGGTGATGCCGGTGCTGGCCGGCTGCGTGACCATGATGCTGATGGACATCCACTTTGGCACCAGCTTCTTCAGCGCCGCCGGCGGCGGCGATCCGGTGCTGTTCCAGCATGTGTTCTGGTTCTTCGGTCACCCCGAGGTGTACATCATGATCCTGCCGGCCTTCGGTGCCGTCAGCGCGATCATCCCGGCCTTCTCGCGCAAGCCGCTGTTCGGCTACACCTCGATGGTCTACGCCACGGCGAGTATCGCCTTCCTGTCGTTCATCGTCTGGGCGCATCACATGTTCGTGGTCGGCATTCCGCTGGTGGGCGAGCTGTTCTTCATGTACGCCACGATGCTTATCGCGGTGCCGACCGGGGTCAAGGTCTTCAACTGGGTCAGCACCATGTGGCAGGGCTCGCTGACCTTCGAGACGCCGATGCTGTTCGCCGTGGCCTTCGTGATCCTGTTCACCATCGGCGGCTTCTCCGGGCTGATGCTGGCCATCGCCCCGGCGGACTTCCAGTACCAGGACACCTATTTCGTGGTCGCGCACTTCCACTATGTGCTGGTGCCGGGCGCGATCTTCGGCATCTTCGCCTCGGCCTATTACTGGCTGCCGAAGTGGACCGGGCACATGTACGACGAAACCCTGGGCAAGCTGCACTTCTGGCTGTCCTTCATCGGCATGAACATGGCGTTCTTCCCGATGCACTTCGTCGGCCTGGCGGGGATGCCGCGGCGGATCCCGGACTACAACCTGCAGTTCGCCGATTTCAACATGGTGTCGTCCATCGGCGCGTTCACCTTCGGCGCGACGCAGATCTTCTTCCTGTTCATCGTCATCAAGTGCATCCGTGGCGGCCAACCCGCACCGGCCAAGCCCTGGGACGGTGCCGAAGGGCTGGAGTGGAGCGTGCCGTCGCCGGCGCCGTACCACACCTTCACCACACCGCCGGAAGTGAAATGAACAGCCTGGTGCGATGCCCGCTCGCCTCTGAAACAGCAGGAGGTCGCTGATGGCCGAGGTTTCGATGAAGAAGCTGGTCACCCGCCTGTTGCTGGTGGTGGCGGCGATGTTCGTCTTCGGTTTTGCCCTGGTGCCGATCTACGACGTGATGTGCAAGGCGCTGGGCATCAACGGCAAGACCGGCGGGCAGTATTCCGGCGAGCAGCAAGTGGATGTCTCGCGCCAGGTGCGCGTGCAGTTCCTGTCGACCAACGCGATCGACATGGTCTGGGACTTCTATCCCAAGGCCGACGACATCGTGGTTCATCCCGGCGCGGTGAACGAGATGATCTTCATCGCCCGCAATCCCAGCGACCGCCCGATGAGCGCCCAGGCGATCCCGAGCATTTCGCCGAGCAGCGCCGCGATGTATTTCCACAAGACCGAATGCTTCTGTTTCACCCAGCAAGTGCTGCAGCCCGGTCAGCAGATCGAGATGCCGGTACGTTTCATCGTTGACCGCGACATGCCCAAGGATGTGAAGCACCTGACGCTGGCTTACACGCTGTTCGATATCACCGCGCGTCATCCACCGGTGGCCGTGAGCACCAACACCGGCGGTTAAGACGGTGCCCGATAAGGAGAACAATAAATGGCAACTCATGAGCATTATTACGTTCCCGCCCAGAGCAAGTGGCCGATCATCGCCACGGTGGGCATGTTCGTTACGGTGTTCGGCCTGGCCACCTGGTTCAACGACCTCAAGGCCGCGCGCCCGGAATCCCATGGCCCGCTGATTTTCTTCGTCGGGAGCCTGTTGCTGGCCTACATGCTGTTCGGCTGGTTCGGCGCGGTGATCAAGGAAAGTCGCGCCGGCCTGTACAGCGCCCAGCTGGATCGCTCGTTCCGCTGGGGCATGAGCTGGTTCATCTTTTCCGAAGTGATGTTCTTCATCGCCTTCTTCGGCGCGCTGTTCTACGTGCGCCATATCGCCGGCCCGGCCCTGGGCGGCGAAGGCAGCAAGGGCATCGCGCACATGCTCTGGCCGAACTTCGAGTTCGTCTGGCCATTGCTTGAAAACCCCGATTCCAAGCTGTTCCCGCCGCCCAAGGAAGTCATCAGCCCCTGGGGCCTGCCGCTGCTCAACACCGTGCTGCTGGTGAGTTCCAGCGTTACCGTGACCATCGCCCACCACGCTCTGAAGAACGGTCACCGCGGCGCGCTGAAAATCTGGCTGGCGATCACCGTGCTGCTGGGCTGTGCGTTTCTCGGCTTCCAGGCCGAGGAATACCTGCACGCCTACCACGAGCTGGGGCTGACCCTGGGTTCGGGCATCTACGGCGCCACCTTCTTCATGCTCACCGGCTTTCACGGCGCCCACGTGACCATCGGCACGCTGATTTTGTTCGTGATGCTGATGCGCATCATGAAGGGGCACTTCGACGCCGAGCATCAGTTCGGTTTCGAGGCGGCCAGCTGGTATTGGCACTTCGTCGATGTGGTGTGGATCGGCTTGTTTGTCTTCGTCTACGTGCTCTGAGCGCGGCGTTACCAGGGCGCGTGGGACACCAGCTGGCCGCTGAAGAAACCCCAGGCGATCAAGCCGACGGTGAGCGCGGCCAGGCACACGCGAACGGTCAGCGACCTGAGCAGGCGATGGGAGCTGCTGTCGTCCTTGACCAGAAAGAACAGGCCGCTGAACAGGCTGATGAGCGTGGCGATCAGCAACAGGACGATGGCCGCTTTAAGCATGGTGGGCTCCGGGAGAAACGCGATGCGCTTGAGTATAGCCAGTCGATCTCGCCACTTTCGGGCGCTGCCATGAACGGTTTTCGTCCGGGCGTGCTGCCGACCCTGGTGGTGTTGGCGTTGCTGCCGGTGCTGGTGACGCTCGGGTTCTGGCAACTGGGCCGGGGCGAACAGAAGCGCGAGCTGCTGGCCAGCTACGCCGAACGGCGGGTGGCCGAGCCTTTGACCGTGGATGAGCTGCAGGTTGCCCCTGATCCGGCTTTCCGCCGGGTGCAATTGCATGGTCGCTTCGATGCGGCCCACAGCCTGTTGCTGGATAACCGCATGCATGAAGGCAAGGTCGGGGTCGAGCTGCTGCAACCCTTTCTCGACCAGGCCAGCGGTCAATGGCTGCTGCTCAACCGTGGCTGGCTGCCCTGGCCGGACCGGCGCACGCCGCCCGCATTCAACACCCCGGAACAGTCGTTGAGCCTCGATGCCTGGGTCTATGTCGCCCCCGGCGCGACCTTTCAACTGCACGCCGACCCACTGAGTGCCCAGTGGCCGCGGCTGGTGACGACGGTCGACCCGGCCAGGCTCTGGAGTGAACTGGGACGCAGCGGTTTTGCCTACGAGCTGCGCCAGGAGGCTGGTCCGGGCGCCTACATGACCGAATGGCCGGTGGTGGCCATGGGGCCGGAAAAACACCTGGGCTACGCCGTGCAGTGGTTCGCCATGGCGCTGGCCCTGTGCGCTTTGTACCTCTATCTCGGATGGCATAACGCAAGGGAGAAACACCATGGGAGCGGCCATGAATCCACCCAACATTTCTGAGGCCCAGGCGCCGCATAACCGGCGCCGCGGACGCTGGCAGCTGCTGCTGATCGTGGCCATGGTGATCGGCCCGATGATCCTCGCCACCGGCATGTACAAGTTGCAGTTCTGGGTGCCGGAAAGCCGCAGCTACCACGGCGAGCTGATCGGCAACGGCCAGAGCCGCGCCGATATCGGGGTCCAGGCCGACGAGACGCGCTGGCAGATCCTGGTCACCGCGCCCAGGGACTGCGCCGTGGATTGCCAGCAACTGGTGTACCTGGCGCGGCAGATCCAGATCTCCCTCGGCCGCGACGCCTCCCGGGCCAGCCACGCCCTGGCCGCCGTCCAGCCGCTGGCCGCCGACTACCAGGCCAAGCTGCAACGCGAATACCCGCAACTGCAACGCTACCCACTGGACCTGCCGACCTTCACCAAGGGCGCCAGCGACCAGGGCGCACCGCTGCTGTGGATCGTCGACCCGCACGGCAACCTGGTCCTGCGCTACGACGCCCGGGTCAAGGGCAAGGACCTGCTCAACGACCTGCGTCATCTGCTGAAACTGTCGAACATCGGATAAGGGCATCGTCATGGCCAAACCTGGATTTCGCCTCGCCTTGTTTGCCACCTTGCTGGCGCTGATCGTGGTGCTGCTCGGCGCCTACACCCGGCTGACCCACGCCGGCCTCGGCTGCCCGGACTGGCCGGGTTGCTACGGTTTCATCAGCGTGCCGAAAAGCGAAGCCCAGCTGGCCCATGCCGAACTGCATTTTCCCGACACTCCGGTGGAAGCCCACAAGGGCTGGAACGAGATGATCCACCGCTATTTCGCCGGCACCCTGGGCCTGTTGATCGTGCTGTTGGCGGCACGCTCCTGGACCCACCGGCATCATCCCGGGCAACCGCTGAAACTGCCGCTGTTCCTGCTTTCGGTGGTGTTCGCCCAGGCCTTGTTCGGCATGTGGACGGTGACCCTCAAGCTGTGGCCGCAAGTCGTCACCGCGCACCTGCTGGGCGGCTTCGCCACCTTGAGCCTGCTGTTCTTGCTGACGCTACGGCTGTCCGGGGTGCTGCCGGCGCTGATCGTGCCGCGGCGCCTGCAATACTGGGCCACGGCCGGGCTGGTGCTGGTGATCGGGCAGATCGCCCTGGGCGGCTGGGTCAGCTCCAACTACGCGGCGGTGGCCTGCATCGACTTGCCGACCTGTCACGGCCAGTGGTGGCCGGCGGCGGATTTCGCCAATGGCTTTCACCTGACCCAGCACATCGGCCCCAACTACCTGGGCGGGCAGCTCGACAGCGACGCGCGCACGGCCATCCATCTGACCCATCGCATCGGCGCGTTGCTGGTGACCCTGGTGTTGCTCGGCCTGGCCTGGCAACTCAAGCATGTGGGCATGACCCGCCTCGCCGGGCTGGTGCTGGTAGCGCTGGCGGCGCAGATCGGCCTTGGCATCAGCAATGTGCTGTTCCACCTGCCGCTGCCGGTGGCCGTGGCGCATAACGCCGGCGGCGCTGCGCTGCTGCTGACCCTGGTGCTGGTCAATTATCACGCCCGCACCAGCCTGGTCCGCGCCCGCTCGCACCTGCCGCTGGGCTGGCGCCTGAGCCCGCGCAAACACGCCGCCGGGCCCATAACCATAAAAGGAGAGATGCCATGGCGACTCTGATCGGCGAGCGTCACCGCCAGGCGATCTGGCGTGACTACCTGGAGCTGACCAAACCCAAGGTGGTGGTGCTGATGCTCATCACCTCGCTGGTGGGCATGTTCCTCGCCACTCGCGCCGGGGTGCCGTGGACGGTGCTGGTGTTCGGCAACCTGGGCATCGCCCTGTGCGCTGGCGCGGCGGCAGCGGTGAACCATGTGGTGGACCGGCGGATCGATGCAGTCATGGCGCGCACCCACAAACGGCCGCTGGCCGAAGGCCGGGTGTCGCCGGCGGCGGCGCTGGGTTTCGCCCTGCTGCTGGCCATCGCCGGGCAAGCCTTGCTGCTGGCGTTCACCAACCCGCTGACCGCCTGGCTGACCCTGGCGTCGTTGCTCGGTTATGCGGTGATCTACACCGGCTTCCTCAAGCGGGCGACCCCGCAGAACATCGTGATCGGCGGCCTGGCCGGGGCCGCGCCGCCGCTGTTGGGCTGGGTCGCGGCCACCGGCCATGTGACCGCCGAACCGCTGCTGCTGGTGCTGATCATCTTCGCCTGGACCCCGCCGCACTTCTGGGCGCTGGCCATTCACCGCAAGGAGGAATACGCCAAGGCCGACATCCCGATGCTGCCGGTGACCCACGGCGAGCACTACACCAAGGTGCATATCCTGCTCTACACCTGCGCCTTGCTGGCGGTCAGCCTGCTGCCTTATGCGATCCACATGAGCGGCATGCTCTACCTGATTTGTGCCCTGGGCCTGGGCGCGCGCTTTCTGCAATGGGCCTGGGTGCTGTACCGTGGCAGTCGGCCGCACGCGGCGATCAACACCTTCAAGTACTCTATTTATTACTTGTTCCTGCTGTTTATCGCGCTGCTCGTAGACCACTACCTATTGTTGAACCTATGACTCGAACTCAGAAAACCGTCTTTATTCTCGTGGCGCTGGTGGCCCTGGTGCTGGGGCTCACCGTCAACAAAGTGCTGACCGGCAAGAACCAGGGGGATCCGACCGCGTTGATCGACGCCGGGATCATCCTGCTGCCCCAGAGCCGCAACCTGCCGGATGTGAAGATGACCGACCAGGAAGGCCAGCCGGTGGTGCTCAATGAGCTCAAGGGCAAGTGGAGCCTGCTGTTCTTCGGCTACACCTTCTGCCCGGATATCTGCCCGACTACCCTGGCCCAGCTGCGCCAGATCAAGAGCGAGCTGCCCAAGGAGGCGGTGGATAACCTGCAGGTGGTGCTGGTCAGCGTCGACCCGAACCGCGACACGCCGCAGCAGCTGAAACAGTACCTGGGCTACTTCGACAAGGACTTCAAGGGCCTGACTGCGACCTCGGTGGCGGACGTGCAGAAGCTCGCCAACGCGGTGAGCATCCCGTTCATTCCAGCGGACACCAGCAAGCCCAACTACACCGTCGACCACAGCGGCAACCTGGCGGTGATCGGCCCGGACGGCACCCAGCGCGGCTTCATCCGCGCGCCGCTGAACAACCAGAAACTGGTGGCCCAGCTGCCGGTGATGTTGCAGCGCAAGTAACCCGGGACGCCTGAATCCTGTAGCCGCTGTCGCAGGCTGCGATAAGGCGCGTAGCGCCTTCCGAGGGCCTCAAGAGCACGTCTCCTGCGGAGCCGATTGCAGCCTGTGGCAGCGGCTACAGGGAACTCGGCAGGCAACTGAAACGAAACGGGGCGCCTCAAGGCGCCCCGTTTGTGTTTCTGCAACCGATCAGAACGCCGGTACCACGGCGCCTTTGTATTTCTCGAGAATGAATTGCTTCACCTCGGGGCTGTGCAGGGCGGCAACCAGTTTCTTCATGGCGTCCGAGTCCTTGTCGTCAGGACGGGCCACCAGGATGTTCACGTAAGGCGAGTCCTTGCCTTCGATCACCAGGGCGTCCTTGGATGGGTCCAGCTTGGCTTCCAGGGCGTAGTTGGTGTTGATCAGCGCCAGGTCGACCTGGGTCAGCACGCGCGGGATGGTCGCGGCTTCCAGCTCACGGAATTTCAGGTCCTTGCTGTTCTCGGTGATGTCTTTGACCGTGGACAGGATGTTGTTGGAGTCCTTGAGCTTGATCAGGCCGGCTTTGGCCAGCAGCAGCAAGGCACGGCCGCCGTTGGTGGCGTCGTTGGGGATCACCACGTTGGCGCCGCCCGGCAGTTCTTCGAGCTTCTTGAACTTGTTGGAGTAGGCGCCCAGCGGCTCCAGGTGCACGCCGGCAACGCTTACCAGGTGGGTGCCCTTGGCCTTGTTGAACTCATCCAGGTACGGCTGGTGCTGGAAGAAGTTGGCGTCCAGGCGCTTTTCCGCGACCTGCACGTTCGGCTGGATGTAGTCGGTGAAGACCTTGACCTTCAGGTCCACGCCTTCCTTGGCCAGCGCCGGCTTCACGAATTCGAGGATCTCGGCGTGAGGCACCGGAGTGGCGGCCACGGTCAGGGTGTCAGCGGCGTGCGCGGAGAACGCGGCAACGGCGGCGAAAGCGACGAGTAGTTTTTTCATCCAGCTAGCTCCTTGTGAGGCGCCCGGTGCCGGACGCCTGCCGGCCAGGGCCGACTTATTTTCGGGAAAAGTGCACCACCAGCTTGTCGCCGACGGTTTGCAGAACTTGAACCAGCACCAGCAACAGCACCACGGTGACCACCATCACATCGGTCTGGAAGCGCTGGTAACCGAAGCGGATCGCCAGGTCGCCGAGACCGCCCGCGCCTACCACGCCCGCCATGGCGGTGTAGGAAACAAGGGTAATCGCTGTCACGGTAATTGCCGCGAAAATACCCGGACGGGCTTCCGGCAGCAGGGCGTTGGTGATGATCTGCCGGGTGGTCGCGCCCATGGACTGGGTGGCTTCGATGATGCCGCGGTCCACTTCGCGCAGGGCGGTCTCCACCAGGCGAGCGAAGAACGGCGTGGCGCCGACCACCAGGGGCGGGATCGCGCCGGCGACACCCAGGGAAGTACCGGTGATCAGCACGGTGAACGGGATCATCACGATCAGCAGGATGATGAACGGCAGCGAGCGCAGGATGTTCACCAGCAGCGACAGCAGGGCGTAGAGGCTCTTCTGCTCCAGCAACTGGCGCGGGCTGCAGAGGAACAGCAGCACGCCCAGGGGCAGGCCCAGCAGCACGGTGAACAGCAGCGAGCCACCGAGCATCAGCAGGGTGTCGCCGGTGGCCAGCCAGATTTCGTACCAGTCGATATTGGCGAAGAAACTTGTCAGCAGTTCCATTAGCGCAGCACCTCCATGTGGACATCCGCCGCGGTGAAGTGGGCGAAGGCCGCCTCCATGTCACCGCCGGTGATAGCCAGGGTCAGTTGCCCGTAAGGGACGTCTTTGATGCGGTCGATACGGCCGGCGAGGATGCTGTAGTCCACCCCGGTTTCGCGGGCCACGGTGCCCAGCAGCGGCGCGTAGGTGGCATCGCCCTGGAAGGTCAGGCGCACGATGCGCCCTGGCACGTGGGCGAAGTCGTCGCGCTGTTCGCTTTCGTCGATCTGCTCGTCTTCCTGGACGAAACGCTTGGTGGTCGGGTGCTTGGGATGCAGGAACACCTCAGCCACCGACCCCTGCTCGACGATCACCCCGGCGTCCATCACTGCTACCTGGTCGCAGACGCGACGGATCACGTCCATTTCATGGGTGATCAGCACGATGGTCAGCTTCAGTTCACGGTTGATCTCGGCCAGCAGCTGCAGGACCGACGCGGTGGTCTGCGGGTCCAGGGCGCTGGTGGCTTCGTCGCACAGCAGGATCTTCGGCTTGGTCGCCAGGGCGCGGGCGATGCCGACGCGCTGCTTCTGCCCGCCGGACAGCTGGGCTGGGTATTTCTTGGCGTGATCGGAAAGACCGACGCGGGCCAGCAACTCGGCCACGCGCTGGTCGATCGCGCTGCGCGACAGCTCGCCGGCCAGGGTCAGCGGCAGCGCGACGTTGTCGGCCACGGTCTTGGAGGCCAGCAGGTTGAAGTGCTGGAAGATCATCCCGACCTGCTGGCGGAAGCGGCGCAGGCCGTTGGCGTCCAGGGCGGTGACTTCCTCGTCGTCGACGACGATCTTGCCACCACTGGGGTTTTCCAGGCGGTTGATCAGGCGCAGCAGGGTACTTTTGCCCGCGCCGGAATGGCCGATCAGGCCGAATACCTGGCCGTTCTCGACCTTCAGGCTGGTCGGATGCAGGGCGGGAATATCCTTACCGGCGACCCGGTAGGTTTTATGGACGTTTTGAAACTCGATCACGTAGCGAACCTTGTGGGGCGCGTTAGAAAAGGATCAGCGGTTAGCCGGGCGCGCATTTTAGCCTGTCCGTATAGAGGTTCTTAGCATTTATTTTGTATTCATCCTTCGATTTGGCAATAACGCGATCAAAGGTCATAAAAAAGGAACGGCGCCAAACCTCATCAGTCACTCAATAAGCCACTCGAAAAAAGCCAGGTGCCGTGCCTGGCGATTTTGACCGATGAAGCCCCGCCCCGCCGGGGCTTCGCCAACGAGGAGTTTTGCCTGATGAGCAGCAAGAAGCCAAGCGCACCGAAAAGCCAGATGGCCGGGACCGAGACCCTGGATCGCGGCAACACCAACAGCAAGCTGCACAGCCTGGAGACCTTCCGCTCCGACGCCACCGAACAGGCGTTGCGCACCAACCAGGGGGTCAAGGTCGCCGATAACCAGAACACCCTGAAGGCCGGCGCCCGCGGGCCCTCGCTGCTGGAAGACTTCATCATGCGGGAGAAGATCACGCACTTCGACCATGAGCGGATCCCGGAGCGTATCGTCCATGCCCGTGGCGTCGGTGCCCATGGCTACTTCCAGGCCTACGAGAATCATTCGGCCCTGACCAAGGCCGGCTTCCTGCGCGATCCGGGCAAGAAGACCCCGGTGTTCGTGCGTTTCTCCACGGTGCAGGGGCCGCGCGGCTCTGGCGACACCGTGCGCGACGTGCGCGGTTTTGCCGTGAAGTTCTTCACCGACGAAGGCAACTTCGACCTGGTGGGCAACAACATGCCGGTGTTCTTCATCCAGGACGCGATCAAGTTTCCCGACTTCGTCCATGCGGTCAAACCCGAGCCGCACAACGAGATCCCCACCGGTGGCTCGGCCCACGACACCTTCTGGGACTTCGTGTCGCTGCAGCCGGAATCGGCGCACATGGTGATCTGGGCCATGTCCGACCGGGCGATTCCGAAAAGCCTGCGCAGCATGCAGGGCTTTGGCGTGCACACCTTTCGTTTCATCAATGCCGAAGGCACCTCCAGCTTCGTCAAGTTCCACTGGCGGCCGACAGTGGGCACCTGTTCCCTGGTCTGGGACGAGGCGCAAAAGCTGGCGGGCAAGGACACCGACTTCCATCGCCGCGACCTGTGGGAGTCGATCGAGAGCGGCGATTACCCGGAGTGGGAACTGGGTGTGCAGGTGATCGTCGAGGAAAACGAGCACAAGTTCGATTTCGACATTCTCGACCCGACCAAGTTGATCCCCGAGGAGCTGGTGCCGATCACGCCCCTGGGCAAGATGGTGCTCAACCGCAACCCGGACAACTTCTTCGCCGAGACCGAGCAGGTTGCCTTCTGCCCGGGGCATATCGTGCCGGGCATCGACTTCTCCAACGACCCGCTGCTGCAGGGCCGGCTGTTCTCCTACACCGATACGCAAATCAGCCGCCTCGGCGGGCCGAACTTCCATGAGCTGCCGATCAACCGCCCGCTGGCGCCCTTCCACAACGGCCAGCGCGATGCCATGCACCGCACCACCATCGATAAGGGGCGGGCCTCCTACGAGCCCAATTCCATCGATGGTGGCTGGCCGAAAGAGACGCCGCCCGCGGCCGAGGATGGCGGTTTCGAGAGCTACAGCGAGCGCATCGACGCGCACAAGATCCGCCAGCGCAGCCCGTCCTTCAGCGACCACTTCTCCCAGGCGCGACTGTTCTTCAAGAGCATGAGCACGCATGAGCAGGAACACATCATCGCCGCCTACAGCTTCGAGCTGGGCAAGGTCGAGCGCGAGTGGATCCGTGCGCGCCAGGTCAACGAGATCCTGGCCAATATCGATCTCGAGCTGGCCAAGCGGGTCGCGCAGAACCTGGGCTTGCCGGTGCCCAAGCGCGGTACGGTCGACGTGCCTGAGCTGTCCCTCGATCACTCGCCGGCCCTGAGTCAGGCCAACCTGCTGTCGGGGGATATCAAGACCCGCAAAGTGGCGATCCTGGCGGCGAACGGGGTCGACGGCAAGGCGATCGACGCCTTGAAAAAGGCCCTGCAAGCCGAAGGCGCCCACGCCAGGTTGCTGGGCCCGACCTCCGCGCCCGTGACCACGGTGGATGGCAAGACCCTGCCGGTGGACGCTTCCATGGAAGGGCTACCGTCAGTGGCGTTCGACGCGGTGTTCGTGCCGGGTGGCGCCAAGTCGATACAGGCCTTGAGCGGCGATGGCGTGGCCCTGCATTACCTGCTCGAAGCCTACAAGCACCTCAAGGCGATTGCCTTGCAGGGCGAGGCCAAGCAGTTGCTGGATGTACTCAAGCTGGAAGTGGATGCGGGGTTGATCGTCGGCGGGGATGCCAAGGCGTTGAAGGCGTTCTTCAACGCGATTGCCCATCACCGGGTCTGGGAGCGGGAGCCGAAGGCCAAGGCGATTCCGGCCTGATGCTGCTGGCGCTTCTGTAGGAGCACAGCTTGCGTGCGAAAGGGTTTGGCACCGCGTTAGCGTTTATCGCGGGCAAGTCGGATCGCCGCCCGCTCGCTCCTACAGAGGTGGCGTTATTGGGGTTTGCGTGGCGTCAGCACCATCTGTGCCGGGATGTGGCGCAGGATCTGCCGCTCGATCTGCAGGTCGAACTCGCCGTCGAGCTTTTTCACCCGCTTGCTCAGCAGGGTCTTCAGCCAAGGGTAATCTTCGGTGCGTGGCGCCTGGATGCTCACGTCGCACTGGTAATTCACCACATCGGCGGCGATCGCATCGAGTTGCCGACGCAGTTGCTTGATATCGCTGAGGTTCAGCGCAATGGTGGTGCTCTCGGCGGCCGGGTCGATCAGCTTGGCTGGCGGCCGGGCTTCAGCGGCCTTGAGCGCGGCTTCGGCTTTTTCCAGCTCGGCTTTACGGGCCTGGGTGATGGCGCCATCGACGCCGCCGGTCAGGGCCGGTGCCTTGGGCATCAGCGCGCGGGCGCGGCTCAGGGCCGTAGCGGCGGCGTTGACATCACCCTTTTGCAACACGATCTGGCTGCGCTGCAGGTAGGCTTCGGCCAGCTGGCGCTGGTATTGCTCGAGCTGCGGGTCGTTGGGCGACTGGGCCTGCAAGGCGCTCAACTGGTCTTCGGCGGTGGCCAGTTCGCTGCTGGCGATATTTTGCTGCAGCTGTGCGATGGCCGTGGCCCGGGCGTCGGGCACTTCAGCCGGCGGCGTGCTCTGGCAGGCGCCCAGCAGCAGGGAAAATGCGACAAGGAGCAGATAACGGGAGGCGAACGGCTTCATTCCTGCGACTCTCTAATTGCGCAAAAAGCGAGCAAGTCTACACCCCTCGACGGGGCAGGACAAAACTCAGCAGAAACAATGCGGCCGCCGTGACCACGATCGACGGCCCCGCAGGGGTGTCCTTGAACCACGACAACGCCAGCCCGCCACAGACCGCGAGTATGCCCAGCAGGCTCGCGCCCAGCGCCATCTGCTCCGGGGAGCGGGCGTGACGTTGGGCCGCAGCCGCCGGGATGATCAGCAGCGAAGTGATCAGCAAGACCCCGACGATCTTCATCGCCACCGCGATCACCACCGCGATCAACAGCATCAGCGCCAGGCGCAGCGACGCCACCGGCAGGCCTTCGACCCTGGCCAGCTCCTCGTGCACGGTGATCGCCAGCAACGGTCGCCACAGGGCTACCAATAGCAGCAGGACCGCGGCGCTGCCGCCAAGAATCCACGCCAGGTCGCCGGGGCTGATCGCCAGCAGGTCGCCGAACAGATAGGCCATCAGGTCGATCCGCACGTCATGCATGAAGCTTAGTACCACCAGCCCGAGGGAGAGGGTGCTGGGGGCGAGAATCCCCAGCAACGTATCGGAAGCCAGCGGCTGGCGCTGTTGCAGGGTGACCAGCAGCACCGCCAGCAGCAGGCAGCCGACGGTCACCGCCACCGCCGGGCTGACATCCAGCAGAAAGCCCAGGGCCACGCCGAGCAAGGCGGCATGGGACAGGGTGTCGCCGAAATAGGCCATGCGCCGCCAGACCACGAACGATCCCAGGGGACCTGCCACCAGCGCCAGCGCCAGGCCTGCGAGCAGGGCGTACAACAGAAAATCAGCCATGCTTGCAGCTATCTCCGTGAACATGAACGTGGCCGGCCGCGGCCCCGGTGACTACCGAACCGTGCAGGTCGTGGGCGTGGTCGTGATGGTGGTGATAGATCGCCAGGCTTGGCGCGTTCTGGCCGAACAGCTCGACGAAGGCCGGGTCGCCGCTGACCTGTTCCGGGTGGCCGGAGCAGCACACGTGGCGATTGAGGCAGACCACCTGGTCGGTGGTGCTCATCACCAGGTGCAGGTCGTGGGAGACCATCAGCACGCCGCAACCGTGGCGGTCGCGCAAACGGGTGATCAGGCTGTACAGCTCGGCCTGGCCGGCGACGTCCACGCCTTGTACCGGCTCGTCCAGTACCAGCAATTCCGGCTCGCGCAGCAGGGCGCGGGCCAGCAGCACGCGCTGCATCTCGCCGCCGGAAATGCTCTGCACCGGGCTGTCGATCACCTGTTCGGCGCCAACTTCGTTCAGTGCGGCCAGGGCTGTCGCGCGGTCCACGCCGGGCACCAGGCGCAGGAAACGCAGCACCGACAGCGGTAATGTCGGGTCGACATGCAGCTTCTGCGGCATGTAGCCGACCCGCAGCTTCGGCTTGCGCCAGACGCTGCCGCTGTCCGGCTTGAGCAGGCCGAGCACGGCGCGCACCAGGGTGGTCTTGCCGGCGCCGTTGGGGCCGATCAGCGTGACGATCTGCCCAGGCTCGACGCTGAGCTGGATGTTGTCCAGCACGGTCTGCCCGGCAAAGGTCACCGCGACCTGGTCGAGGCGAATCAAGGCATTGCTCATCAAGCCCCCTGGCAACCCGAGCAGAGGCCGACCACTTCGACGGTCTGGCCTTCGACGACGAAGCCGACATCGCGCGCGCTGCTGATGATCGCGTCGCTGATGGATTTCTGTTCAAGCTCGATGGCGGCGTGGCAGGCGCGGCAGATCAGGAACTGGCCCTGGTGCGCGTGTTCCGGGTGATTGCAGCCGACGAAGGCGTTGAGCGAGGCGATGCGATGTACCAAGCCGTTTTCCAGGAGGAAATCCAGGGCGCGGTACACGGTTGGCGGCGCGGCGCGGCGACCGTCCTGTTCGCTGAGCACGGCGAGGATGTCGTAGGCACCCAGCGGCTTGTGGCTTTGCCAGACCAGTTCCAGCACCCGCCGACGCAGGGCGGTCAGGCGCAGGCCTTGGCGGGCGCACAGGGCATCGGCCTCGGACAGTGCGCTGTGTACGCAGTGAGAGTGGTCGTGGGGGCGACTGGCAAGGGGGGTTTTAGGCATGAGCGGCGACGATAATGGTGAGAGACGTTATTATGTTACCCGTTCTCGCCTCTTCGAGTGGTCATCGTGTCCCGACTTTTTGCCTTTTTTGTCGCTATTACCGCCAGTTTGTTCGTGATCAGCTCGGCCCAGGCCGAAGTCCGGGTCCTGACCAGCATCAAACCCCTGCAATTGATCGCCGCCGCCGTCCAGGACGGCATCGCCGTGCCCGAGGTCCTGCTGCCGCCGGGCGCATCGCCGCACAACTATGCGCTGCGTCCTTCCGATGTGCGCAAGGTGCAGTCGGTGGATTTGCTGTACTGGATCGGCCCGGACATGGAGAGCTTCCTGCCGCGGGTCCTCAAGGGCCGCACGCTGCCAGCGCTGGCGGTGCAGGACCTGCCAGGCCTGAAACTCCGCCATTTCGCCGAAGATAACCACTCGCACGCTGAAGAAGCCGACGAACATGACCACGATCATCGTCCAGGCAGCCTCGATGCGCACCTGTGGCTGTCGCCGGTCAACGCGCGGATCATCGCCGACCGCATGGCGCTCGACCTGAGTGCCGCGGACCCGGCCAACGCCGCGCGTTACCAGAGCAACGCCAAGGCCTTCGACCAGCGCCTGGATGCCCTGGACGCCCGTTTGAAAGCCCGCCTGGCCCCGATCTCCGGCAAGCCTTATTTCGTCTTCCATGAAGCCTTCGATTACTTCGAAGACGCTTATGGGCTCAAGCATGCGGGCGTGTTCAGCGTGGCGGCCGAAGTGCAGCCGGGCGCCCAGCACGTAGCGGCGATGCGCGCGCGCTTGCAGCAGGTCGGCAAGACCTGTGTCTTCAGCGAGCCGCCATTGCGCCCACGCCTGGCCGAAACCCTGGTGGCGGGTTTGCCGGTGAAGCTGGCGGAACTCGATGCGCTGGGCGGCTACACCCCGGCCACGGCGCAGGGTTATGAGCAGGTGCTGGAGAAGCTGGGCAACGATCTGGCGGGTTGCCTGGAATCGTTGTAAAGACGGCTGACGCTATCGCGGGCAAGCCGCGCTCCTACAAGAGAACGTAGGGGCGGGCTTGCCCGCGAGGCTTTCAGAGGGCGAACGGCAATGGCGCGCTGACCTGCTGACGCTGGGCCAGGCGCAGCTGGAACTCCATCGGATCGTGAATCAGCACGTCCTGTCCGGCAAAGGACTCGGCGGCGATCAGGCGCGACAGCCAGAAGCGCACGCAGGCCACCCGCAGCATGGTTGGCCACAGCTCGGCCTCGGCGGCGGTGAACGGACGCAGGGCCGCGTAGGCACCCAGCAGGGCCCGGGCGCGCGAGCCGTCGAGTAGGCCGTCGGCGTCGGAACACCAGTCGTTCAGGGCAATCGCCACGTCATACAGCATCGGCCCGGAGCAGGCGTTGTAGAAGTCGATCAGCCCGGTCAGGTGCGTGCCTTCGAACATCGCGTTGTCGCGGAACAGGTCGGCGTGGATGTTGGCCCGAGGCAGCGCGAGGATCTTCACCTTCTGCTCGTCGATTTCATCCAGGGCCCGCTGCAGCAGGTCCCGCGCCTGCGGGTCGAGATGGGACAGCATCTGCGAGCCTTCTTCCTGCATCCAGTCCAGGCCACGATCGGTCTTGCGCTTGATCATGTTGTCCTTGGTCGCCAGGTGTAGATGAGCCAGCAGCTCGCCGACCTGCGCGCAATGCTGGGCATTGGCTTCCTTGATGTGCTTGCCGGCCAGGCGCGGCTGCAGCAGCGCCGGCTTGCCGGCCAGCTCGCGCAGGGCCACGCCGTCGGTGGTGCGAAGGGCGTAAGGCACCGGCAGGTCGGCGTCGTGCAGCACGTCCAGCAGTTCGATGAAGAACGGCATTTCCTGGACCGGGCCTCGCTCGACCAGGGTCAGGACGAATTCGCCCTGTTCCAGGCTGATGAAGAAGTTGGTGTTTTCGCTACCAGCGGCAATCCCCTGGAAGTCAAGCAGGCGGCCGAGCCCGTAAGGGGCGAGAAAGGTTTCCAGCTCGGGCCGAGCCAGGGGAGTAAACACAGACATGGTTAAAAACTGCCAGTACGGGCGCCGCTGTCGAGCCAGCGCCGGTTGAAGTTAGGAGTGGTTTACCACTCGAAAATTTTCCATGCCGGAATCAGCATATCCGGCTGGTCAGAACGAATGAAATTGCCATCGGAACCGTCGGCGCGCACCAGAAAGTAGGGTTTGCCGACCTTCGGTGTGACCTTGATGGCGTACAGGAAACCGTTCTGGCGGTACTCCTGGATGGTCTTGTCGCCTTCCGTGCGAATGGTTACTTCCGGATCCGCCGATGGCGCATCCTCCGCCGCAATCACGGCCATCGGCGCGATTGCAATCAGGCTGGCCAGCAGCAAGCGATTTAGTGTGCGCATGATAACCTTGTCCCTTTGTCGTCAACGGTCCCGCTATTCTAGCGCCGGACCCGCCGAAAAGGTTGATCCTGCTCATGAGCCAAGCCCCCCTCGTCCTGGTGGACGGTTCGTCCTACCTGTACCGCGCCTTCCACGCGCTGCCCCCGCTGACCACTTCCAAAGGCATGCCGACCGGTGCGGTCAAGGGCGTGCTGAACATGCTCAAGAGTCTGCGCAAGCAGTACCCGGACAGCCCGTTCGCCGTGGTGTTCGACGCCAAGGGCGGGACCTTCCGCGATGACATGTACGCCGAGTACAAGGCCAATCGCCCGAGCATGCCCGACGACATGCGGGTGCAGATCGAACCGCTGCACGCCAGCGTGATCGCCCTGGGCTTTCCGCTGCTGTGCGTCGAGGGCGTCGAGGCGGACGACGTGATCGGCACCCTGGCCCGCAGCAGCGCGGCGGCCGACCGGCCGGTGGTGATCTCCACCGGCGACAAGGACATGGCGCAGTTGGTGGATGGGCACATTACGCTGGTCAACACCATGTCCGGTAGCAGCATGGACGTGGAGGGCGTGAAGGAGAAATTCGGCGTCGCTCCCGAGCAGATCATCGATTACCTGGCGCTGATGGGCGACTCCTCCGACAACATTCCGGGTGTGCCGGGCATCGGCCCGAAGACTGCTTCCGGCCTGTTGGTGGGGGTGAACGGTGGCCTGAACGAGCTGTATGCACAGCTCGATATCGTCCCGAGCCTGCCGATTCGCGGGGCCAAGACCCTGCCGGCCAAGCTCGAAGAGCACAAAGAGATGGCTTTCCTCTCCTATCAGCTGGCGACGATCAAGGTCGATGTGCCGCTGGATGTCGGCCTGGACGACCTGCACCTGGGCGAACCGGATCGCGACAAACTGGTCGAGCTGTACAGCCTGCTGGAGTTCAAGAGCTGGCTCGACGAGCTGCAGCGCGATGCCAAGCGCCTGGAGTTGAGTGTCGCCGCCTCTGAACCGGTGGCCGACTTGTTGACTCAGGCCGAGATCGAAGTGCCGGTGGTTGTCGAAGCCCGGTACGAAACCATCCTCGATCAGGCGCGTTTCGATGTCTGGCTGGAAAAACTGAAGAACGCCAAACTGTTCGCCTTCGATACCGAAACCACCGGCATCGACGCCCAGCAGGCGCAGCTCGTGGGGCTGTCCTTCGCCGCGCAGGCCAACGAAGCGGCTTATATTCCGCTGACTCACTCCTACCTTGACGTGCCGGAACAACTAGATCGCGACACCGTCCTGCGCGCCCTGAAGCCGATTCTCGAAGACCCGAACAAACTCAAGGTCGGCCAGCATGCCAAGTTCGACATGAATATCCTGGCCAACTGCGCCATAGGCGGCGATCAGGCCAACGGCATCACGGTGCGCGGGGTCGCCTTCGACACCATGCTCGAGTCCTACGTGCTCAACTCCACCGCCACCCGGCATGACATGGACAGCCTGGCGGAGAAATACCTGGGCCATACCACCGTGAGTTTCCAGGACATCGCCGGCAAGGGCGCCAAGCAGCTGACCTTCGACCAGATTGCTCTTGAGCAGGCCGGACCTTATGCGGCGGAAGACGCCGATGTGACCCTGCGCCTGCATCAGGTCTTGCATGAAAAACTGGCCGCGATCCCGAGCCTGGCCAGCGTGCTCAGCGATATTGAAATGCCCGTGGTGCCGGTGCTGGCGCGGATCGAGCGCCAGGGTGCCTTGGTGGACGCCGACCTGCTGGGCGTGCAGAGTATCGAACTGGGCGACAAGATGGTGGCGCTGGAGCGTGAAGCCTTCGAGATCGCTGGCGAAGAGTTCAACCTGGGTTCGCCCAAGCAACTGGGAGTCATCCTCTACGACAAGCTCGGCCTGCCGGTGCTGAAGAAGACTGCCAAAGGCCAGCCGTCCACCGCTGAAGAAGTGCTGGCCAAGTTGGCCGAGGACGACTACCCGCTGCCCAAGGTGCTGATGCAGTACCGCTCCATGAGCAAGCTCAAGAGCACCTACACCGACCGCCTGCCGGAGCAGATCAACCCGCGTACCGGGCGAATCCACACCTCCTATCACCAGGCAGTCGCGTCTACCGGGCGTTTGTCTTCCAGCGATCCGAACCTGCAGAACATCCCGGTGCGTACCGCCGAAGGCCGGCGCATCCGCCAGGCCTTCATCGCGCCGCCTGGCTACAAGCTGCTGGCGGCGGACTATTCGCAGATCGAACTGCGGATCATGGCGCACCTGTCCCGCGACGAAGGGCTGCTGAATGCCTTCCGCAACAACCTCGACGTGCACGCGGCCACCGCGGCCGAAGTGTTCAAGGTCGAGCTCAAGGACGTCAGTTCCGATCAGCGCCGCAGCGCCAAGGCGATCAACTTCGGCCTGATCTATGGCATGGGCGCGCAGAAGCTCGGCAAGGATATCGGCGTCGATACCAAGACTGCCAAGGCCTATATCGACACCTACTTCGCCCGCTACCCCGGCGTGCGCGAATACATGGACCGCACCCGCGCCCAGGCCGCGGAACAGGGTTATGTGGAAACCCTGTTCGGCCGCCGCCTGTACTTGCCGGAGATCAACTCCAACAAGCCGCAGGAACGCGCCGGCGCCGAACGTACGGCGATCAACGCACCGATGCAGGGCACGGCGGCCGACATCATCAAGAAGGCCATGGTGGCGGTAGACAACTGGCTGACGGCCTCAGGCCTGGATGCCAAGGTCATCCTGCAAGTGCACGACGAACTGGTGCTGGAAGTGCGCGAAGACCTGGTGGACAAGGTGAGCGAGGAGATTCGCGGCTACATGAGCAATGCCGCGACCCTGGATGTGCCGCTGCTGGTCGAAGTCGGGGTGGGCAGTAACTGGGATGAGGCGCACTGAGGCGAGAAGGCAGTACTTTGGCCGCGGCATAGTGCCGCGGCGAAGGCTAGCGAAGAGCTATTAGTGCGGAAAATTTCATCGACTATTGCCAATAGTTTTTGAAACCTCCCGGAACTTAATCAGTGAAAGCCCACTCAGAGTAACTGAATGGCTGGTGAAGCCCTTCGATGCTCCTATGTTGTGTTAAGTGTTGGCAGATATCTGGACCCCGCCCTAGCGGTCCGGAACTTGGACCCCGAACTTCCCCTCCCCATACGAAGTCCGGGGTTTTTTTTGCCCCAAAACTGCCTGTGGCGCGATCATGCTGCGTTAAAAACTGGCGGGAAATGCTCATTTAGGCCCCTAAAGTCGAATGCGACCCCAGCCGTTCCCGCCAGTTTTTGCCTTGCCTGATCACACCACAGGCAGTTTTGCGTATGTCTTTCAGGCCTCGGTTTCGGCGCCTTTGTCCGCCAGTTCCATCCAGCCCGCCAGTACAGTGTAGGCCTCTTCCAGGCCCATGCGTTTTGGTGCCGAAAACAGCTGGATGGTGACGTTATCGCCCCAGCCCTTACGGATTTGCGACTGCACCTTGAGCAGGGTGTTCTTGGCCGCGCCGTAGGTCAGTTTGTCGGCCTTGGTCAGCAGGATGTGCATCGGCATGCCGCTGGCAACGGCCCAGTCGAGCATCAGCAGGTCGAAGTCGGTCATCGGATGGCGGATGTCCATCATCAGAATCAACCCTTTCAGGCTCTCGCGGCTGCCCAGGTAGGCTTCCAGGTGACGCTGCCAGTGTTGCTTGAGCGGGATCGGTACTTTCGCGTAACCGTAACCCGGCAGGTCGACCAGACGGCGATCGTCGTCTAGCTTGAAGAAGTTCAACAGCTGCGTGCGGCCCGGAGTTTTCGAGGTGCGTGCCAGGCTGGCATGGGTCAGGGTATTCAGGGCGCTGGATTTGCCAGCGTTGGAACGCCCGGCGAAGGCCACTTCGAAGCCTTCGTCGTCGGGGCATTGATCGACTTTGGCGGCGCTGAGCATGAAAGTGGACTGTTGGCACAGACCAAGAATGGGATTTTTGAGTTGCATGGGATTTCCGATAGGGGCGGTGCCGAGAATGGACGCGGCGAGCGGTGTCGTTTCCGTTTCAGTAGCGCCAGTATATAATGCCGCAGATTTTGTGTGCGCTTTGTCCCAGCGTAGGATGAAGTTCACGAGAGCGATAGACCTTGATTGCGCATTAGAACGCAGCACGCTCTCAACCCTGAAAAGGTCGTTTTATGACGAAATGGCTGCTGGCTGCCGGCGTCCTGATACCGCTTTACAGCGCTCAGGCTACACAGGATCCGGAAGCTGTGTACAACCGTGTTTGTGGGGCTTGTCATTCCGGCCAACTACCAACGGCTCCCCGCAAGGGGGACCAGGGAGCTTGGGCGCCGAGGCTGGCGCAAGGTATGGAGACGCTGGTGCAACACGTGACCCAGGGTTTCAAGGCGATGCCGCCGCGTGGTTTGTGCATGGACTGCAGTGCCGAGGATTACCGAGCCATCATCCTTTGGATGAGCGAGTGATCCCGGTCCATAACTCTTAACCCTTAGCCGTAGTTGGATTAGCTGATGAACAAATTACTCGTGAGTCTGCTGTTGACCTTGGGCATCACAGGTGTCGCCCATGCTGCAGGCGACGCTGCTGCCGGTCAGGCGAAAGCCGCTGTATGTGGTGCTTGCCATGGTCCGGATGGGAACAGCATGGCGCCTAACTTTCCAAAGCTGGCGGGTCAGGGTGAGCGTTACCTGAACAAGCAGTTGCACGACATCAAGTCCGGCAAGCGCCAGGTGTTGGAAATGACCGGCCTGCTGACCAACCTGAGCGATCAGGACCTGGCCGACCTCTCCGCCTACTTCGCCAGCCAGAAAGGCAGCGTCGGCGCGGCAGACCCGAAAGTCGTGGCTCGCGGTGAAGAGTTGTTCCGTGGCGGCAAGCTGGATCAAGGCATGCCTTCCTGCACCGGTTGCCACTCGCCAAATGGCACGGGTAACGCCGCTGCCGGCTTCCCGCACCTGGGTGGCCAGCATGCTCAGTACGTAGCCAAGCAGTTGACCGACTTCCGCGAAGGCAACCGCACCAACGACGGCGACACCATGATCATGCGCAGCATCGCCGCCAAGCTGAGCAACAAGGACATCGAAGCGGTATCCAGCTACATCCAGGGCCTGCACTGAGGCCGGCGATCATGTTGCGAAAGGGTCTATCTTGCGCAACGTTAATGATCGATTAATCTGTCGATGAAAGCATAAAGGGTGGCTCAGGCCGCCCTTTTTTATGGCGTCTGCCGCTACACTAGCGAACTCAAGCCCTGCCATGACCTGTCTGCGAACAGGCCGCGCGAGGCGACCTTACTTGTTCAGGAGTAAAGCATGCGTAATCTGATTCTCAGCGCCGCTCTCGTCACCGCCAGCCTGTTTGGCATGACTGCTCAAGCCGCCGAGCCCCTTGAAGCCGGTAAACAATATGTAGAGCTGAGCAGCGCCGTTCCGGTTGCGGTGCCTGGCAAGATCGAAGTGGTCGAGCTGTTCTGGTATGGCTGCCCGCACTGCTACGCCTTCGAGCCGACCATCAACCCATGGGCTGAAAAACTGCCGGCCGACGTCAACTTCGTGCGCATCCCTGCCATGTTCGGCGGTATCTGGAACGTTCACGGCCAACTGTTCATCACCCTGGAAGCCATGGGTGTCGAGCACAAGGTCCACAAAGCAGTATTTGAAGCCATCCATGGCGGCAAGAAACTCGCCACTCCTGAAGAGATGGCCGAGTTCCTGGCCGGCGAAGGCGTCGACAAGGACAAATTCCTGAGCACCTACAATTCGTTCGCCGTCAAAGGCAAGGTCGAGGACGCGAAGAAGAAGGCCCAGGCCTATCAGATCTCTGGCGTACCGACCATGGTCGTCAACGGCAAGTACCGTTTCGACCTGGGCACCGCCGGTGGTCCTGAAGGTGCCCTGAGCGTCGCCGACCAGCTGATCGCCAAAGAGCGGGCGGCCAAGTAAGCGAGCCCCTGCCATGCGACGTTGGGGTACGGAACGTATCGTTGGCCTGCATGATCCGCGGGTCAACGAGCACCATGTGGCGTCCTCCGGCCTGCCGGCAGACAGCCGTCTGCGGCTGCTCAGTTTCAATATCCAGGTCGGTATCAGTACCGAACGTTATCGGCATTACCTGACCCGTGGCTGGCAGCACCTGCTGCCGCACAACGGGCGCGCCGACAACCTGCAAAAGATCGGCGATCTGCTGGGCGACTTCGATCTGGTCGCCCTGCAGGAAGCCGATGGCGGCAGCCTGCGCTCGGGCTACGTCAATCAGGTCGAGCATCTGGCCCAACTCGGCGCCTTCCCCTACTGGTACCAACAGCTCAATCGCAACCTTGGCCGCCTGGCCCAGCACAGCAATGGCGTGCTCAGCCGCCTGCGTCCCTGGGCGATCGAAGATCATCCGCTGCCCGGCCCCAAGGGGCGTGGTGCGATCCTCGTGCGCTTCGGCGATGGTCCCGAGGCGTTGGTGGTGGTGATGATGCACCTGGCCCTGGGCGCCCGTACGCGTACCCGACAACTGGCCTATATCCGCGAGATGATCGGCGGCTACAAGCATCAGGTGCTGATGGGCGACATGAATACCCACGCCAGCGATCTGCTGGAACATTCGCCGTTGCGCGACCTTGGTCTGCTGGCGCCGCAATTGGAAGCGACTTTCCCCAGCTGGCGCCCGCAACGCTGTCTTGATCATATTTTGCTCAGCCCCAGCCTGACGCTGGAGCGGGTCGAAGTCCTGGCCCAACCGATTTCCGATCACCTGCCGGTCGCGGTAGAGATTCGTCTGCCGGGTTCGCTCACGGCCGATGCATTGCCCGCGCTGAGTCCTGCCCCTCGCGGAACCCATGAATGAGCGACGACGCCCAGCGCTGGAAAGAGAAGTACCTCAAAAGTATCGAACAACAGGAAAAACTCGAGCGACGCTGGAATGCCCGCCTCGACCTGCTTCGCCGTGGCCTGGTGCGCAGCACGCTGGCGGCTGAAGGTACTGATCGCGCTGTCGATCAGTGCATGAAGGAAATGCGCGAGGTGGTACGCACCGACGATATGGACGCGGCCTTGGCGGCCCTGTTGCCGCGCCTGGAAAAAGCCGTGCTGGACTCCGAGCAGCGCCGCGAGACCCGCATCGAGCAAATGAGCACGGCCCTGACCTCGCTGGTCAGCCAGTTGCAGAAGCTGCCGTTGCCTCGCGAGGTGAGTCGTCCGCTGAAAAACTTCGCCAAGCAACTGGATGGTCGTGTCGGCCAAGCCCGGGAAATTCCACTGTTGCTGGGTGAGTTGAGCGGCCTGCAAGGCAAGGCGCTGAGCCAGCTGGAGAACCCCGCGGAGCCGTCCCGCCCAGGTTTGCTGCAGCGCCTGTTTGGTGGTCGTGACGCTGACGAAGCGCCTGGCCTGTCCACGGCCGAAATGCCTGCGGTGGTGGCGAGCCCGGTTGCGGTACAGCCACTGGCAACGGCTGAAAGCGCTGCGGTTGAAACGCCCCCGCTTCGTGTCGAAGTCGCGCCCGCACGGCCGTCCGAAGCCGCTGTGTCTGCGCCTGTGGTCGAGGAGCTCGCTGCTGTCAGCCAGCCGCCCGAGCCACAACCGCAAGCACTGCCCGAGGTAACCACGGCTGCCCAGGTCGAAGCCTTTGTACCGCCGGTGCTGGAGTCAGAGAAACCCATCGCCGTCGAGCCGGCCCCGCCGATGCTGGATTCACAGGAATCGCCGTCGCCAGCCGCGCCTGAACCCATTGAAGTGTCGCCGGCCGTGCAGCCTTCGACTGTCGAAGCTGCGGTTGCTCTTTCCAACCCGGATGAATTGATCGTTGCCGCACTCGCCGAGGCGGCCCCGGCGCCTGTGCTGCTCGATCGCTTGCCGTTGCCGGCGGCCATGGCCGAGGCACTGGCGGCGATCGACCCGCAGCAGGCCGAGCAGGATGTGCTGTATGCCCTGCCCGACACGCCGGAACCCTCCTACAGTTCGGTGGCCAAGCACATCGAACATACCCTGCTCGGCCTTCTGGATGACCTGAGCTTGCCAGAACGTCATCGGCCGCAAGCCGAGTCCATGCGCGATCGCTTGCAACATGGGTTGAACTGGTACGAATTGCTGCCGATCCTCGACGATCTGGCGGTATTGATGCTGGCGATCACCGACAGCGGCCAGCATGAGTTCGAGGCGTATCTCAAGCGACTCAACGAGCGCCTGGAATCCTTCCAGAGCAACCTGCAGGCCGCCAGCGAGGGCCATGCCGACAGCAGTTCGGCGGCGCGGGAGATGGACACGCAGATTCGCGAGCGGGTCGATGGCCTGCAAAGCAGCGTTCAGGAAGCGGCGGATCTGGACGATCTCAAGCAGGTGCTGGAAAGCCATCTGGAAGGCCTGCTTGGCACCATGGACCATCACCAGAAGCAGCGTGACGAACGCGAAAAGGAAGTGGCTGCGCGCCTGCAAAGCCTGGCCGAGCGGGTGTCGAGCATGGAGCAGGAAGCCCAGGGCTACCGCGAGCACCTGGAAGAACAGCGGCAGAAAGCGCTGATCGATCCCCTCACCGGCCTGCCCAATCGGGCGGCCTGGAGCGAGCGTCTGGAGCATGAAGTGGCGCAGTGGCAGCAGCACGGCAACACCTTGTTGCTGGCGATGCTCGACCTCGACCACTTCAAGCGGATCAACGACAATTACGGTCACCTGGCCGGCGACAAGGTGCTGAAGATCATCGCCGGCGTGCTGCGCAAGCGCCTGCGCGGCAACGATTTCATCGCCCGTTTCGGCGGTGAAGAGTTCGTCCTGCTGATACCCGATACCACCTGGCCGGTCGGGGCGCGCCTGGCGGAAACCTTGCGGGCGGCCATCGAAGCCTGTCCGTTTCACTTCAAGGGCGAGCGGGTGACCATCACCATGTCCATCGGCATGAGTGCTTTCAAACCGGGAGAACGCAGCGATCTGGTGCTCAAGAGAGCCGATCAGGCGCTCTATCGGGCCAAGGAGGCGGGGCGCAACCGGGTGGAACTGGGCTGACGCATAATTTGTTCCATTTTGTATAAACCGGTGTTTTCGCCGGTTTTCCGCAAAGGCAGTACGTTACACTGTTGCATTATTTTCTCCAGCGTACTGCCTTCCGCCATGAAAGTTCTTGTCCTCGCTTTGTCCCTTCTGTTGCTGGCCGGTTGCGCCAGCGGTCCGCGTTTCGATACCAGCCACCCTTCGGTCAACTTCGATGAGCGGGTGCAGTTCGTGGTGGTGCATTACACCTCGGCCTCGATGGAGCGCTCCCTGCAACTGCTGACCCATGGCCAGGTCAGCAGCCACTACCTGATCGGCGACGACAAGGCGGCGACCATCTACAAACTGGTGGACGAGCAATACCGCGCCTGGCACGCCGGCGAGAGCCAGTGGCAAGGCCGTACCTGGCTGAACTCCAGTTCCATCGGGATCGAGATCGTCAACCCGGGCTTTCGCGACCTGCCCACCGGGCGTGTCTGGTATCCCTACAGCGAAGCGCAGGTCCAGAGCCTGATCGTGCTGCTCAAGGACATCAGCAAGCGCAACAACATCGCGCCACAGCACATCATCGGCCACAGTGATATCGCTCCCCTGCGCAAGCTCGACCCGGGTCCGTTGTTCCCCTGGAAGCGTCTGGCCGAAGCCGGGTTGGGCCGGTGGCCGAACGCCCAGGCGGTGGCGCGCCAGCAGGCGTTCTTTGCCGCGCAGTTGCCGAGCATCGCCTGGTTCCAGCAAGGCCTGGCGCGCCTGGGTTATGAGACGCCGCAGACCGGCGAACTGGATGTGGCGACCCGTCATGTGCTGGCCGCGTTCCAGATGCATTACCGGCCGTCGCGTTTCGACGGCCAGCCGGATGCAGAAAGCGCTGCGATCCTGCAGGTGCTCAACCAGACAAAATAATGACGCCCGCCCGACGGTCAGGGTTTTTTCTCAATCAGTAGCTATAACTCATTGGTAACCCTCGGATATCCAATGATGCCGGCCGCTCGCGAACCCCTACGCAGTTGGTTCTATCGCCCCTGGCTGTTGGCGATGTGTGCGGCTGTGTTGAGTGCGGCCCTGCTGCTGGCGGCGAGCCTGGGCATTGCGATGCACGAGGCGCAACTGCGCGAAAGCGAGCAGATGAATGCCCAGGGCCAGCGTTTTCTCGAACGCCTGGAGCAATTGTTCGGTCAGTTGCGTGAAGGCCTGGATGTACTCGAGGCGCAGCCCCTGCGCGAATGCAGCCCCGAGATGGTCGTGACCCTGCAGCAGATCAGCTTCAGTTACCGCTTCATTTATGAAGCGGCCTATATCGATGCCGCCCAGGCCTGCACCAACTGGCCGCTCCAGGACAACCTGGCCGTGATGCGGCCGCCGGATATCCGCGGCCCGACCTACAGCTATTGGCTGAACACTTCTACCGAGCCCAATGAAAACCGCGCGGCGCTGATGCTCGGGCGCGGTAACTTTCGCGTGGCGACGTCTCGCGGGCACCTGACCGATATGGTCGACCTGCCCGCCAACAGCAGCCTGATGGTGGTTCTCGACCATGGCTTGCGGGCCATTCCGGTGCTGGGGCCGGCGCTGGACTGGCCGCCGACCGAACCGTGGCCGCCCATGGGACGCAGCCCGTTGCTGGTGACCCAGGACCAATTGATCTACCGGATGCCCACCAGCAATCCGGAGTATCAGATGGTGCTCGTCACCCCCCGCACCAACATGCGCCGAGAAGTCTTCGAGGGGTGGTGGTGGCTGCTGCCCAGCAGCCTGGTGCTGGCGGTCTTCATCGGCGGCCTGGCCTTTCAACTGGCCGGGCAGCGCCAATCCCTGGGCGCCGAATTGCAGGGGGCGCTGCGCCGCGGCGAGCTGCAGGTGCTGTATCAACCCATCTTCGATCTGCGAACGCGCCAGTGTGTCGGCGCCGAGGCCCTGCTGCGCTGGCGTCGTCCGGACGGCACCCTGACCAGCCCGGAGCTGTTCATTCCCATGGCGGAGAACACCGGGCAGATCCGCCCGATCACCGATTTTGTCCTGCAACGCCTGCTCGAACAGTTGGGGCATCTGTTGCGGGCCAACCCGCAGCTGTACATCTCGGTCAACCTGGCGGCCTGCGATGTCATGGTGCCGCGGATCGGCAAAGTGATGGCGCGCCTGTTGGCGCTGCATCGGGTGGCAGCGCGGCAGATCGCCTTCGAAGTCACCGAGCGCGGGCTGATCGATGTGGTGGTCGCCCGGCATAACCTGCAAGCCTTGCGGGACGTTGGCCATCAGGTGCTGATCGACGACTTCGGCACGGGTTATTGCAGCCTGGCATACCTGCAGACCCTGCCGGTGGATTACCTGAAGATCGACAAGGCGTTCATCGATGCCCTGGGGCATGACGCCGCCAGCAGCGGCGTCGCCCCGCACATCATTCGCATGGCCCATGCCCTGCAGCTCAAGGTGATTGCCGAGGGCATCGAGTTCGAGGATCAGGCGTTGCTGCTGAGCAGCGAGGGCGTGCGTTTTGGCCAGGGCTGGCTGTTCGCCCATGCGCTGAGCGCGGTGCAGTTCATCGACCTGATTACCCGCGGGCGCCGCCTGGGGCCGCGGCGCCTGGATGACGGGGCCTAGCCCCTAGAGGGGCAAGGCCAGATAGAACTGGGTTCCCTGCCCGGGCCGTGAATAGACGCCCATGCGCCCACCGTGCAGTTGCACGATTTCCTTGCACAGCGCCAGGCCCAGGCCGGCCCCGCCTTTCTTGCGTCCGACCTGGACGAAGGGTTCGAAAATCCGCCCCTGTTGCCCGTAGGCGATGCCTTCGCCGTTGTCTTCGACGCTGATGATCACCCGCTCGCCATGCCTACGGGCCTGCAAGCGGATCAAGCCACCCTTGGCGGTATGCCGCAGGGCATTGTCGATCAGGTTGTCCAGCACCCGCTCCAGTTGCATGCGGTCAGCGTGCAGCCGCGGCAACGGCGCCTGGAGCTCCACCCGCAGCTCGATGCCCTGCGCCGTGGCTGCGCCGATGAAGCGGTTGCGCGCCTGCTCCAGCAGCTCTTCCAGGGTGCAAGGCGCCAGGGTGAGTTTCTGCAGGCCGTTTTGATAACGCGAGAAGTTCAGCAGGTCGTTGATCAGTTGCATCAGGCGCTGCATTTCTTCGTTGACGGTGTTCAGCAGGTCGGCTTCGCGGGACTCTTCAGGGAAGCGCAGACGTTCCTGCAACAGGCCGAACGCCATGTGCATGCCGGTGACCGGGGTGCGCAATTCATGGGAGGCACGCAATACGAACTCGCTGCGCACACGCTCGAAGGCTCGCTGCTCGGTGACGTCGTGCAGCACCATCACCGCGCCGAGGATATGCCCCTGGGGATGGCTGACCGGGGTCAGGCTGTACGTCAGCAGGCGCGATTCGCCATCGACCTCGACGCTGAGGTCTTCCGGCGCCCGTTCCAGGGTGCCGCCGCGCAATACCAGTTGCAGTTGCTCGTCCAGTTCCGGTCGCTGCAGGGCACTGCCCAGCCCTTGTCCGAGGCGCTCCTCGTCCCAGCCCAGCTGACGTTGGGCTACCGGGTTGAGGTGTTCCAGGTGACCCTGGCGGTCGATCATCAGCAAACCGTCGTCGATGCTGTCGAGCACCGATTGCAGGCGCTGCTGGCCGGCGAGCAGTTCGTCGACATTGGTGGCCTGATGCTCGCGCAGGGCTTGGGCCATGATCCCGAAGCGCCGGGTCAGCAAGTTCATCTCGGCAGCCGCAGACAGGGGCAGGGTCACGTCGAAGTTGCCCTGGCCGATATTGTCGGCGGCCTTGGCCAGCGCTTCGATGGGGCCGCCAAAGCGCCGGGCGATGCCGTGGGCGGTGATGAAGCCGATGATCAGCACGGCCAGCCCGACCAGGCCAAGCAGTCCGGCGATCAGCAAGGCGCGATTGCGGGCCTGGTGTTCGATGTCATTGATGTTGTCCAGGGCCTGCTTGTGTTCGCCGATCAAGCCATTGCGCAGGGTATTGAAGCGGTGGGTCAGTTCGGTATTGCCATTGACCCCTGCCGAGCTCCCGTCGGCGCGCTCGAAGGCTTCGAAGAAACGCTGGTAATCGTCGCGTGCCTGGGTGAAGCCGTTACGCACATTGTTTTGCCGTTCATGCTCGATGCCCTGCTCGAGCAGGGCCAGGTATTCCTGCCTGGAGTCGTCCAGCGCCGTCCGGTCAGGGTTGTGGTTGAGCATGATGAGCAGTTGGTCGCCCAGGGTCTGTCGTAGCTTGAGCCCCAGGTCCAGGGTAATGAAGTTGTTGCGGATCAGCGCTTCCTGGGTCTTGGCCATCTGCATCACGCTGACCAGCCCGAGCAGCAGGCCAAGCAGCGCCACGGTGATCAGCGCCGAGATGCTCAGAAACAGTCTCGTGCGCAGTTTCATCGCTAACTTCATGAGGGGCGGCTCACAGGTTGTACTGTTTGCGTTTGCGGTACAGCGTCGAGGCGTCGATGCCGAGCGTCTTGGCGGCCTGGTCGAGGGTATCGCTGGTGGCCAGCACGGCGCCGATATGGGCTTTCTCCAGCTCGTCCAGGCTCAAGGCCGCGCCGATGCGCGGGGTGTTGTTGGTCGGTTGCTCGGCCATGCCCAGGTGGCTGATCTCCACCTTTTCCTGGGGACAGATGATGCTGGCGCGTTCCACCACGTTGCGCAGCTCGCGGATATTGCCCGGCCAGCGGTAATTGAGCAGCGCTTCGCGGGCATCAATGCTGAAGCCACGGGCGGGACGGGCGTATTCCTTGACGAAGCGCGCCAGGAAACGGTCGGCCAGGGTCAGGATATCTTCGCTGCGTTCGCGCAGCGGCGGCAGGTGCAGGGTGATCACGTTCAGGCGGTACAGCAGGTCTTCACGGAAGCGTCCGTCGCGCACCATGTCCTCGAGGTTGAGGTTGGTCGCGGCGAGGATGCGCACGTCGGCGCGGCGGGTCACCGGGTCGCCGACCCGCTCATATTCCTTGTCCTGGATGAACCGCAGCAACTTGGGTTGCAGGGTCAGCGGGAAGTCGCCGATCTCGTCGAGGAACAGCGTGCCGCCGTCAGCCTGGTTGACCCGGCCAAGGGTGCTTTCGCTGGCGCCGGTGAAGGCTCCGCGGCTGTGACCGAACAGCTCGCTCTCCATCAGCTCGGCGTTCAGCGAGGGGCAGTTGATGGTGACGCAGGATTTCCTGGCGCGCTTGCTCCAACCATGAATGGCCCGGGCCAGCTCGCCCTTGCCGGTACCGGACTCGCCGAGGATCAGGATGTTGGCGTCGGTGCCGGCGACCTGGCGGGCGGTTTCCAGCACCACTTTCATCGCCGGACTGTGCGAGTCCAGGCCGTCCTTGGGTTTGCGTACTTCGCCTTCGAGGGCCTCCAGGCGCGCCGAGAGCTGGCGGACTTCCAGCTGCTTGGCGGTCGCCAGGCGCAGTTGATCGGGGCTGCAGGGCTTGACCAGATAGTCGGCGGCGCCGGCCTGGATGGCGTCCACCGCGGTGTCGACGGCCGAATGGGCGGTGACGATGACCACCCGCATCCAGGGGGCCTGGATGCGCATCTGGGCCAGTACGTCCAGGCCGTTGTCCTCGCCCAGGCGCAGGTCGAGGAAACACAGGTCGAACACCTGGCGTTGCAGCAAGGCATCGGCCTGAGCGGCGCTATTGGCCGTGGCGACGGTGTAGCCCTCGTCTTCCAGGCAGTAACGGAAGGTACGAAGGATCGCGGACTCATCATCTACCAGAAGAATGCGGCCTTGATTTTCCGGTGCTGATTCCATGTCCGAGGCTCCTGAAGTGAGTGATCTTATTTAGTCCCGGAAAAATCGGGCAAGTTGCATGGTTAATTCTGATCGATTTCCAGGCGTGCAGATTAGTTATCTCCGGGGTCTATTGCTAATAGATTGAAAACAATAGGTTTTTTATTGATTTCAGGTCTTGCCCGCAGTCCTTTCCCGATTTCGCCACTGTACTCCATGCATTTTCAACTGCGCTTTTTTCCTCAAGTACCGGGCCGATCGTGCAATTCGCACGGCATCCAGGGCGGCATCGTGCAGGATGGCGTATGGCAAACCTCTCAATATGAATGCAAGTCATTGTTTTTATTTGGTTTGCTCTAATCGTGAAAGCTGGCATGCAGGCTGCAACAACCTGATCAGGCTCGGTTGAACAAGCCGCAGGCACAGCAACAAGCGTTGAGAACAATGACCCCCATGGGAGGAGCTTCCGGATGAAACGCCAACGTCTCGCCCCATTGTCTGTTTCGTCCCTGCATCTGCAGCAGGGATTGTTCGCCAGCCTGGCATTGCTGGTGACTTTGATTGGCGGTCAGCAGTTTTCACGTTGGGAGCAAAGCCAGCAGCAAGAAGCTGTGAGGTTGCCGGTTTCTCATCCCACTCAAACCCACTTCAGTGCAGTCAGCACTCGGTTTGCCGATTCCGCCCCGATACTTCTGATGGACGTCGACCAGGCTCAGCCTGCCACCGACACGGCTTATCAGGAGCGCTGGGTGTTCTAGGCAGGACAGTCGGTGCGCAACGGCGGGCCGGCTAGGCAGTACCTCTAAATAGAAGCGTAAGGAGAATGACCATGTTGAGCTGGGCAATCACATTCCTGATCATTGCCATCATCGCCGCGGTACTGGGCTTTGGTGGTATCGCGGGCACCGCCACGGGTATCGCCAAGATTCTCTTTGTCGTTTTCCTGGTGATGTTCATCGCTTCCTTCTTCTTTGGCCGTCGTGGTCGAGGTTGAACATGAGCGTTTCTTTGAAAACATTGGCCGCCGCCCTGTTGCTGGGCGGCGCGGCCACGGCGATGGCGGCCAACGACGGTCAGACCCGGGTCAACGAGTTGTTGAACAGTGACCCGCAATACCGTGAAACCTGGCAGGAAGTCGTCGAAAAGGAAGAGCGCCTGCCGGAATGGGTGATGAACCTGTCCGGTGACGCGCAGCAGATGAATGCGGTGGAAGAAGACGGCGACAAGTACCTGGTCGGTCCGCTTTGCGAAACCCGCGATACCTGTCGCAACCAGCGCCTGATCGTGGCGTTCAGTTTCGACAAGAAAGACGCCTACGCCATGTTGGTCGAAGTGCCGGCGGGCCTGCCCGCTGACAAGTCGCCGACCCGCCATGCCGAATACCGCTTTCTCGGCAAGCCGGACGCTGGCATGCAGGGCTTGCTCAAGGAACAGCTGAAAAAGGACCCGAACTGGTACTGAGTTGGCTGTTCGAAGGTTCGACCATGGAAAGCAAGCGCCCACCCGGGCCTTGCTTTCTGTTGCACCGCCCCGAGGAGGGGCCGCGCATGACCAGGGGCCGGGACGTTCTGATCGAAACCGGATCGGAGTGACCTAGGGGTACAGGGAGTGCCTCCGCGAGGGCCGGGTCAGGAAAAACTGCGGCGCAAGTTCGCCAGCCGCTCAGGCTTGACGACTTGCGTCGTGTTTGAATGCCACAAACCTTTGTGGCAGAGCGGTGGCCTGCTTTTTCAGACGGGGGACGCGGCAACCATTCCCAGATGTGTGGCCTAACCGTTTCACGGTGTTTCCTTGCGACCGTACATCGAGAAACTTTTGGCTTTTTCCAGATGAGATTTCTGGTTCTAACGTAAGAACTTTCCCTTCTTTCGAAGGTCATTTCGAACCCACTCAAAAACGCTGAATGCCGCCTGAAATGGCCGTTTCACGGCAGATGGTCAGGCCGAAATGTCGCATTCGAACCGGTTGGGACGCCCGTTTCGTTTAGAAAAACTCATGCCGATTCGGCATAGGGTAGGCGTTTACGGCATTAGACGCGCCCCCCTTGCGTCGGAATAGTTGCGCCTTTTTTCGCCTGCAGAGAGCCGTAAATGCTCGCTCGGGGTGACCTTATACGGGGGCCGATGCACAGACTTTTCCGCCATTGAGCGTTCCAGTTCGCGCATCAGCCCGAGTCCAACTGAAGTAAGGGTAATGATATGAAGAAGGCAAAACTAAGCCTCGCCTGGCAGATCCTCATCGGTCTGGTGCTGGGGATTGCAATTGGTGCGCTGCTCAACCATTTCAGTGCCGAAAAAGCCTGGTGGATCAGCAACGTCCTGCAACCTGCGGGCGATATCTTTATCCGCTTGATCAAGATGATCGTGATCCCGATCGTGATCTCCTCGCTGATCGTCGGTATCGCCGGCGTGGGCGACGCGAAGAAACTCGGGCGTATTGGCCTGAAGACCATCATCTACTTCGAAATCGTCACCACCATCGCGATCCTGGTCGGCCTGGTGCTGGCCAACGTGTTCCACCCGGGCGCCGGCATCGACATGAGCACCCTGGGTACCGTGGATATTTCCAAGTACCAGGCGACCGCCGCCGAGGTACAGCATGAACACGCGTTCATCGAAACCATCCTCAACCTGATCCCATCGAACATCTTCGCGGCCATGGCCCGCGGCGAGATGCTGCCGATCATCTTCTTCTCGGTGCTGTTCGGCCTCGGTCTGTCGAGCCTGCAGGCCGACCTGCGCGAGCCGCTGGTGAAGATGTTCCAGGGCGTCTCGGAAAGCATGTTCAAAGTCACCCACATGATCATGAACTACGCGCCGATCGGCGTATTCGCCCTGATCGCAGTGACCGTGGCCAACTTCGGTTTCGCCTCCCTGCTGCCGCTGGCCAAGCTGGTGATCCTGGTTTATGTGGCCATCGCCTTCTTCGCCTTCGTGGTCCTGGGCCTGATCGCTCGCCTGTTCGGCTTCTCGGTGATCAAGCTGATGCGCATCTTCAAGGATGAGCTGGTGCTGGCCTACTCCACCGCCAGTTCGGAAACCGTGCTGCCGCGGGTGATCGAGAAGATGGAAGCCTACGGTGCGCCGAAAGCCATCTGCAGCTTCGTGGTACCGACCGGTTACTCGTTCAACCTCGACGGTTCGACCCTGTACCAGAGCATCGCGGCGATCTTCATTGCCCAGCTGTACGGCATCGACCTGTCGATCAGCCAGCAACTGCTGCTGGTCCTGACCCTGATGGTCACCTCCAAAGGCATCGCCGGCGTACCGGGCGTGTCCTTCGTGGTGCTGCTGGCGACCCTGGGCAGCGTGGGCATTCCGCTGGAAGGCCTGGCCTTCATCGCCGGTGTCGACCGCATCATGGACATGGCCCGTACCGCGCTGAACGTGATCGGCAACGCCCTGGCGGTCCTGGTCATCGCGCGTTGGGAGGGCATGTACGACGACGCCAAGGGCCAGCGCTACTGGAATTCCCTGCCGCACTGGCGCAGCAAGGAGCCGCTGCCGGCCGGTGAAGTCACCAAAGGCTGACAGCTGTAGCCGTGATCATCGACAAACCCCGGTCAATCCGGGGTTTGTCGTTTCTGTCTGCACCGCTATCATTCGCCGCATCTTTTGGGGGAATAACTGATGCTCAATGGCCTGTGGCTTGGCTTCTTCATCGTGGCGGCCGTTTCAGCGCTGGCGCAGTGGCTGGTCGGCGGTAACGCCGGGATCTTCGCGGCGATGGTGGAAAGCATCTTCGCCATGGCCAAGCTGTCGGTGGAAGTGATGGTGCTGCTGTTCGGCACCCTGACCTTGTGGCTGGGCTTTTTGCGGATCGCCGAAAAGGCCGGGATCGTCGACTGGCTGGCCAAGGCCCTGGGCCCGCTGTTCACCCGCCTGATGCCGGAAGTGCCGCCCGGCCACCCGGCCATCGGCCTGATCACCCTGAACTTCGCGGCCAATGGCCTGGGGCTGGACAACGCCGCCACGCCGATCGGCCTCAAGGCCATGCGCGCCTTGCAGGACCTCAACCCCAACGCGACCACGGCGAGCAACGCGCAGATCCTGTTCCTGGTGCTGAACGCCTCGTCCCTGACCCTGCTGCCAGTGACCATCTTCATGTACCGCGCCCAGCAAGGCGCCGCCGACCCGACCCTGGTGTTCCTGCCGATCCTGCTGGCCACCAGCGCCTCGACCCTGGTCGGCCTGCTGTCGGTCGCGGTGATGCAGCGCTTGCGCCTGTGGGACCCAGTGGTGCTGGCCTACCTGATTCCCGGCGCCCTGGCCCTGGGTGGCTTCATGGCCTTGCTCGCCACGCTGTCGGCCACCGCGCTGGCGTCGCTGTCGTCGATCCTGGGCAACCTGACCCTGTTCGGCCTGATCATGTTGTTCCTGGTGATTGGCGCGCTGCGCAAGGTCAAGGTCTACGAGGCCTTCGTCGAGGGCGCCAAGGAAGGTTTCGACGTCGCCAAGAACCTGCTGCCGTATCTGGTGGCCATGCTCTGCGCGGTGGGCGTGCTGCGCGCCTCCGGCGCCCTGGACTTCGGCCTGGACGGCATCCGGTATCTGGTGGAATGGGCTGGCTGGGACACACGCTTCGTCGATGCCCTGCCGACGGCCCTGGTCAAACCCTTCTCCGGCAGCGCCGCGCGGGCCATGTTGATCGAAACTATGCAGACCCAGGGCGTGGACAGTTTCCCGGCGTTGGCCGCGGCGACGATCCAGGGCAGCACCGAGACCACTTTCTATGTGCTGGCGGTGTACTTCGGCTCGGTCGGTATCCAGCGGGCGCGCCATGCCGTCGGCTGCGCCCTGCTGGCCGAGCTGGCCGGCGTGGTGGCGGCGATTGCGGTGTGCTACTGGTTCTTCGGTTAAGGCTCGGAACGATTCTCGGATAAGCCTCGCGCCTACCAGGAGCATCCTGTAGGCGCGAGGCTTGCCCGCGATGAGGCCATCAACGCCTGACCAGCTGACTGCCCTGCTTCACCGTCCACTCCACCACCTGCCGGTTCAAGGCATCCCCGGCCTGGCCAAACCCGGCGACCACCGCCGGCACCTTGGTATCGTTCAGCGGCTGGCGCACTTCGAAGCGCTGGCTGGCCAGGATCTTCTGGTCGTAGCCGCGCACCAGGCGCGCATCCAGGCGGATCACCACCGCCACCGCCTTGCCCTGGTATTCGCTCTGGAATGCCTGCAGGTTGCCGCCCAGTTCGAGGTCGGTCTGCACATCGCTGTCGTCGGTGCCCAGCAACTGCACCCGGCCATCGGCGAGGAACCCATCCAGCAGCCGATTGCGCAGCAGCACCGGCGCCGGATCGCTCCAGCGCGCGTCCTTGTAGCTGCTGATCACATCGCCTTGGGGGATCACAGCGATTCTCGCGCTGTTCAAGGCGTCGCTCGCCAGGGGTTTGGTCAGGCGCAGGGACCAGGGCTGCACGTGGCCCTGAGGCCGGGCTGTGGCGCTCTGGGCCGTGGGCAGGCGATAGATATCCACCGGGTCGGCCTGGGGCAGGATCGAGCAGGCGCCGCTCAAGGCGAATCCGGCGGCCAGGGCCAGCCGGCCGAATGGGCGATAGGCACGCTTCATGGCGTGAACTCCTTGTTCTTGTCACTGCCCAGCAGGTAGCCGCTGGGGTTGGCTTCCAGGCGACGCGAAATGGCCCGCAGCGAGCTCAGGGTATCGCGCAGCTCGCGCACGGCCGGCGCCAGGCCATTGAGGCCCTGGATGCCGTTGTTCAGCGAGTCCTGGTTGTCGGTTAGCAGTTTGTTGAGGGTGGCGCTGCTCTGTTCCAGCGATTGCATGGCCAGCTCGGCGCTGCCGAACATCTGCTTGCCTTGCTCGTTGAGCAGGCCGTTGGCGTTGCGCATCAGCGCGGTGGTCTGTTCCAGGGTGGCGCTGGCCTGCTTGCCGATGGACGCCAGTTGCTGCATGGCCAGGCGCACGTCGCCGCGCTGTTCGGCGATGGCCCCGGTGGTCTGCTCCAGGTGTTCGAGGGTGTTGCCGATGCGCTCGACGTTCTCTGGCGAGAACATGCTGTTGGCGTTGTGCAGCAGCAGGTTGACGCTGGTCATCAGGTCTTCGCTGTTGTTCAGCAGGCGGGCGATCGGCGATGGCGAAGCGACGATCACCGGCAGTTTGCCGTCCTTGCCCAGAAGCGGCTGGCTTTGTGGAGTACCGCCACTGAGCTGAATGATCGAGGTCCCGGTGATGCCGGTCAGGGTCAGCTTGGCCTGGGTGTCTTCCTTGATCGGGGTTTCGCCGCTCAGGCGGATCCGCGCCAGGACCCGGCGCGGGTCGTTCGGGTCCAGGCGCAGGCTGACCACATCGCCGACCTTGATCCCGCTGTACTGCACGGCGCTGCCTTTGGACAGGCCGCTGACGGCCTCGTTGAAGATGATCTCGTAGTCCTTGAACTCCGTGTCGACGCTGGACTTGGCCAGCCACAGGCCGAACAGCAGGGCGCCGACCACCACAATCACGGTGAACAGGCCGATCAGGACATGATGGGCTCGGGTTTCCATGTCATACCTCGTTGAGCTGTGTAGCGGCCTGATACGCCGCGCGGCCGCGAGGGCCATGGAAGTACTCGTGAATCCAGGCGTCGTCGGTCTCGGCGACCTGGTCGATGGCATCCGCCACCAGCACCTTTTTCTGTGCCAGCACCGCCACCCGGTCGGTGATGGTGTACAGCGTGTCCAGGTCGTGGGTGACCAGGAACACGCTCAGGCCCAGGGCGTCACGCAGGGTCAGGATCAATTGGTCGAAAGCCGCGGCGCCGATCGGATCGAGACCGGCGGTGGGTTCGTCGAGAAACAGGATGTCCGGGTCCAGGGCCAGCGCCCGGGCCAGGGCGGCACGCTTGATCATGCCGCCGGACAGCGAGGCCGGGTATTTGTCGGCCGCCGACAACGGCAACCCGGCCAGCGCCAGTTTCACCGCCGCCAGGTGCTCGGCGTCGGCGCGGCTCAGGCCGGCATGCTCGATCAGCGGCAGGGCGACGTTTTCGGTCACGGTCAGCGACGAAAACAGCGCGCCCTTCTGGAACAGCACGCCGAAGCGCCGTTCGATCAGCGAGCGCTCATGTTCCGCCAGGCTCGGCAGGTTCTGGCCGAAGACCCGTACCGAACCTGCGCTGGGCTGGCGCAGGCCGATGATGCTGCGCAGCAGCACCGACTTGCCGCTGCCTGAACCGCCGACCACCGCGAGGATCTCGCCCTTGTACAGGTCCAGGTCGAGGTTTTCGTGCACGCTCTGCGGGCCGAAGCGATTGCACAGGCCGCGGACTTCGATCACCGCCTCGGCGGGCGGACGGGTTGAACGGTTCACCAGCCCATCTCCATGAAGAACAGCGCGGCGACGGCATCGAGGACGATCACCACGAAGATCGATTGCACCACGCTGGAGGTGGTGTGGGCGCCTACGGACTCGGCGCTGCCGCTGACCTTGAAGCCTTCCAGGCAGCCGATGGCGGCGATCAGGAAGGCGAAGATCGGCGCCTTGACCATGCCCACCAGGAAGTGCTGCACGCCGATGTCCGATTGCAGCAAGGCGAGGAACATCGCCGGCGAGATATCCAGCGACAGCGCACAGACCACCCCGCCGCCGACAATCCCCGAGAGCATCGCCAGGAAGGTCAGCATCGGCAGCGCCACCAGCAGCGCCAGGACCCGGGGCAGCACCAGCAGCTCCATCGGGTCCAGGCCCAGGGTGCGGATGGCGTCGATTTCCTCGTTGGCCTTCATCGAGCCGATTTGCGCGGTGAAGGCGCTCGCGGTCCGCCCGGCCATGAGGATCGCGGTGAGCAGCACACCGAACTCACGCAGGAAGGAGAACGCCACCAGGTCCACGGTAAAGATGCTGGCGCCGAAACTCTGCAGCACCGTGGCGCCGAGGAAGGCCACCACGGCGCCCACCAGAAAGGTCAGCAAGGCGACGATGGGCGCGGCGTCGAGGCCGGTCTGCTCGATATGCGCGACCATCGGCGTGATGCGCCAGCGCTTGGGGCGCAGCAGGCCGCGGGCCAGGGTTTCGAGGATCAGGCCGACAAAACCCAGCAGCTTCAGGGTGTCCTGCCAGATGGCGTCGACCGCCTTGCCGATCCGGGTCAGCAACTGGATACCGACTGATATTTCCGGCTCCTTGAGCGGTACGCAGAAGTCGGTCAGCGAGCAGTAGACAGTCTGCAGCAGCGCGCGGTCGGCCGAAGACAAGGTACAGTCGGGGTGTTCGGTGGACTGGCCGAGACGCTCGGAGCCCAGCAGTTCGACCAGCAGCGAGGCGCCCGCGGTATCCAGGGCGCCGAGGCCGTTGAGGTCGATGTGGGTGCTGGCGTCGTACTGTCCGGTGAGCTTTTCGCAGAGGTGCTTGAGCTCGGTGTAATGGACGAGCGTCCAGTCCCCCGCGACTCGCAACCGCGAGGGGGAACTCGACGTATCCAGTTGGGCACTGCCGGCCGTCGTGCTCTGGGTCATAAGCTCCGTGCTTGTATGGTTTTTACGCAGTGCTACGTAATACCACGATCGAGACGACTTTGCCTTGTACTAAGGTGCTGAGTCTTGCCCGTTGGTGCCGGTGATCTTGAAGCGCAGCACGCCGATCACCTGCCCGTCTTCGGTCAGCACCCGGACCTGCCAGCTGCCGGTCGGATCGCCGGGGAAGTTCTGCTTGTGCGACCAGGCGCGGTAGCCCTCCTTGCGCCCGCCGTGGATGTCCAGGGCCACTCGGTCGACCTCTTTACCGTTGAATTGCCAGACGTGATAAATGCGCTCGTCCAGCCCGCGCGGCGCATTGATCGCGGTGTAGGCATACAGCCCGGCGCTGCGCACGTCGTTGGCGCTGACCTCCTTGAGGCTGGCGCCGGGGGTGCGGTCCTGCAACTGGGTGCTGATGGCTTCCTCGGCGATCCACAAGGTCGCCGGCGGAACCCAGGAGCGCAGCAGCCAGCCAGTGCCGCCGATGGCCAGGGTCATGCCCAGCAGCATCAGCGCGCCGCGCAGGTTGCGGATCGGGAAGATCGACGCGAGGCTGGGGAACGACAACAGCATGGCGATGCCCAGGGCCAGCTTGAAGCTCTGCGCGGTGGTCAGGTGCAGGATGATCGGCAGCGCGGTCAGCAACGCGGCGAACAGCGTCAGGGTGTGCAGGGCGAGGAACAGCCAGCGGCGTGGGGCCAGCCATTTGTAGTACAGCGGGTCGATGATCGAGACCAGCGCCGAGGCGCCCAGCAGGCCGGTGAATACCAGCTGCCCGCTGTTCCAGGCGGTGGTGATGAAGAAGAACGGCAGGACGAAAAACAGGCTTTCCTGGTGAATCATCTGCGTTGCGTAACGCAGCAGCGGCTGGGGGATTTCCCGCTTGAAGATCTTGGTGAACAGCTGGGTCAGGCTGTTTTCCAGCATCAGCCAGATCCAGCTCACCAGCATGATCACGGCGATCCAGGTGGCCAGGCCCTGTTGGCGGTCCACCAGGATGAAACTGCCGACACCGGAAATGAAACCGCCGAGCGCAATGACCCCTGGGTAGCGCTTCATCAGTTCCAGGATGCGCTGCATGTAATGAGTCAGGTTTGGCATTCGGCGATCACACTAGAAAAAATCCCCGACAGAATAACGGTTTAGCATGACAAAAGACGCATCAGGCACGGATTCGTTTGCGATAAGCCCGCCAGCCGAACAGCGCCAGAACAATCAATAGCAGTGCGCCGAGGATCAGCCCGCTCAAGGCCGCATAGCTCAGCAGCGGTTTTTCGATCCGCAGGTAGCCGGGCTGTTCCAGCAGTTGGCGCATGGCCTGGTTGGCCTGCTTCAGGCTGACGGCTTGCAGGCGCTTGGCCGGGTCGCTGAAACGCCCGTCCGCATAGTCGCTCAAGGCGCCCCAGTAGTAGTCCGCCAGGGCGCTATTGCCCTGTACCGCCCAGGCCTGGCGAGCAATGGCGGCCTGTTGCAGACGGGCGAAGGTGGCCGGCTCCAGGCCGTCCTTGAGCAGTTGCGCCTTGAGCTCGTCGATCGCTTGCCGGGCCTCGGGGACGTCCGCGCGCTCCAGGTCGGCATTCAGGCTGAGAAAGCCGACGCCGCCGAACACCTCGCGTTCGCTGTTCGGCCCGTAGGACAGCTCATGCTGCAGGCGCAGTTTCTGGTACAGCGCCCAGTCCAGGTAATCCTTGAGCAGATCGAAGGTTTCATCGTGCTGCCGGTCGAGGGTCGGTTCGGGGAACAGCCAGTGCAGCTTGGCGCTGTCGCCGACCCAGCCGTGGATCAGGCTGCGCTCGGCGGCGGCCGTTTGTTGAATGTCCGGCAGGCCCTGGTGCTCGCTGGGCTCCACCGGCTCCAGCGCGCCGTAGCTGCGTTCCAGGTAGGCCGGCAACAGGCGGTCAAGGTCGCCGACGACGATCAGGGTCATGTTGTTCGGCGCGTACCAGTCCTTGCGCAACTGCTCCAGCTGTTCTAGGGTCAGCTGATCGACCTCGGCCCGTTCGGCGCACTTCAGGCCCAGCTCCACCGCCAGCTGGTTACTGGCGGTGTGGCCCAGGTCCTGGCGGTCCAGCCAGCGTTGCAGGTGCGAGTAGTGCCCGCCGTCCTCGCGCTCGACCACCCGTTTCGCCGTTTGCAAGGCAGTGTCGTCGAGTTCGGTGCGGGTCAAGAGGGCCAGCAGCAGGTCCAGCACCTTGCGCTGGTTTTTCGCTGGGGCCTCGATGACGAAGGTGGTGTCGGCATTGCTGGTGTAGGCATTCCACTCGCCGCCCAGGGCTTGCATGCGTTCCTCCAGCCCACCCTCGCCGCTGGCGTCGATGCCGCTGAACAGCAGGTGTTCGAGCACATGCGGCAGTTCCTTGTCGGCGCAGCCGAAGTCGTCCAGCCCTACCCCGACCACCAGGCGAATCGCCACGTGGCCGCGCACGTTGCCCGGCTTGAGCAGCAACTGCAGGCCGTTGGGCAGCATGTAGCCCTCGACCTGGAAGCGATCCAGGGCAAACGAATGGGCTGATCCGAGCAGCAGACAGGCGAATAACAGGCAACGCATAACGGGCTTCCTTACGACGGGCGTAAGTTCTACAGACTTCGGGTAACTGTGGACGTTCAGGGTGAATGGGTGATGTCAGCCATATCGTCCACGGCAAGCGCGCCGGTTTCGGAGGAACCCAGCACCACGTAGGCGCTGCCGCAGAACAGCGAATTCAAGCGCTTCATATCGGCGATCAGTTCCAGATGCAGCGAGCTGGTCTCGATGCTCTGGACGATTTTACGTTGCAGACGGCTGACATGGGCATGGGCCAGGCGACGTTCTTGAGCGCGAAAGCGGCGTTTTTCCCGCAGCAGCTGGCGCGCGCTTTCCGGATCGGCGCTGAGAAACACCGAAAGCCCCAGGCGCAGGTTGGCGATCAGCTGTTCATGCAGGCCGGCCAGTTCTTCCAGGCCGACTTCGGAAAAGGAGCGACGCTGCGCAGTCTTCTGCTGCTGGACCTTGCGCAGCATGCGTTCGATCAGGTCGCTGGCCAGTTTCAGGTTGATCGCCAGTTCGATGATCTCGGCCCAGCGCCGGCTGTCCTGTTCGCCCAGGTCTTCCCGGGGCATCTGCGCCAGGTAGAGTTTGATCGCGTTATAGAGCACTTCGACATCGTCGTTGAGGTTGCGCATTTCCTGGGTGATCGCGGTCTGCTTGCCGTGCAGCACATCGCGCACGGCTTCGAGCATGGTTTCGACCAGGTCGCCGATGCGCAGGGTTTCCCGCGCCGCGTTGGCCAGGGCCAGGCTAGGGGTGGCCAGGGCGGTCGGATCGAGGTGGCGAGGCTTGGCCCGGCCATTGGTTTCCGGGCGCTCCGGCAGCAACCAGGTGCAGACCTTGGCCATCGGCCCGACCGTCGGCAGCAGTACTAGGCAACGCAGGGTGTTGTAGAGCAAGTGGAAACCGATCACCACCTCTTGCGGGCTGAAGTCCAGGCTGTCCATCCAGTGGGCGAGCGGGTCGAGCACCGGAATGATCAGCACCAGGCCGATCAGCTTGTACAGCAGGCTGCCCAGCGCCACCTGGCGGCCGGCGGCGTTCTGCATGTTGGTGCTGAGGAAAGCCAGCACCCCGCTGCCGATGTTGGCGCCGATCACCAGGCCGATGGCCACCGGCAGGCTGATCACACCGGCGCCGGCCAGGGTCGCGGTGAGCAGCACGGCCGCCAGGCTGGAGTAGGAAATCATGGCGAACAGCGCGCCCATCAGGGCGTCGAGCAGGATGTCGCCGGTCAGCGAGGCGAACAGGACTTTCACGCCCTGGGCATGGGTGATGGGCGCGGCGGCTTCGACGATCAATTGCAGCGCCAGGATGATCAGCCCCAGGCCGATCCCTACCCGCCCGAGCTGGCCGGCGCGGGTCTGTTTGCGCGATAGGAAGAAGATCACCCCGAGAAAGATCAGCAGCGGCGACAGCCAGGACAGGTCGAAGGTCAGTACCCGGGCCATCAGCGCGGTGCCGACGTCGGCGCCGAGCATGGTCGCCAGGGCGGGTGTCAGGGCCATCAGCCCCTGGCCGACGAACGAGGTGACCAGCATCGCCGTGGCGTTGCTGCTCTGGACCATGGCGGTGACCAGGATCCCGGCGATGAAAGCCAACGGACGCTTGGCCATGTTCTGGCCGATCAGGTGGCGCAGGTTCGAGCCATAGACCCGCAGGATGCCGGTGCGGACGATATGCGTGCCCCAGATCAGCAAGGCCACGGCGGACAGCAAATTGAGCAGGGTGAGCATAACGGCCCCCTGTGGTGAATAGCGCCCCAGAGGGGCAAGTTAACGGTGCCGCGCGTTGTTCTACGTTCTGTACTTAAGCTGTAGTTGGCTAACGGTCTGTGCGCCAGCATCGCATAGCTGATGCGGCGATTGAAACAAAACTGCCATAAAGAAAACGACTTTCTGCAGGCGTGAAAAAGGGGCTCGAAAGCCCCTTTTCCTGCTGCGCTCTCGGGTTATTGACCCGGGATGTCCTTGCGCAGTTTCACCGGGTCCTGCTGCTTTTTCTTTTTCGCGATGGCGGTGCGCATCTTGATGTTGATCGCCTCCACCGCCAGCGAGAAGGCCATGGCGAAGTAGACGTAGCCTTTTGGCACGTGCACTTCGAACGCCTCGGCGATCAGTACGGTACCGACCACCAGCAGGAACGACAGCGCCAGCATTTTCAACGACGGGTGCTTGTCGATGAACTCGCTGATGGTGCCCGAAGCCAGCATCATCACCAGCACCGCGACGATGATCGCCGCGACCATGACCGGTACATGGGAGACCATGCCGACGGCGGTGATCACCGAGTCCAGGGAGAACACGATGTCGATGATCGCGATCTGGATGATGGTGTAGAGGAAGTTGCCGCCCTTGCCGCCTGGCTCTTCCGCGGTTTCGTCCTCGCCTTCCAGGGAGTGGTACATCTCCTGGGAGCTCTTCCAGAGCAGGAACAGGCCACCGAAGAACAGGATCAGGTCACGCCCGGAAATACCCTGGCCGAAGACCACGAACAGGTCGGCGGTCAGGCGCATGACCCAGGTGATCGACAGCAACAGGAGGATCCGCGTGATCATGGCCAGCGCCAGACCGAAAATCCGGGTCCGTGCCTGCATGTGCTTGGGCATGCGGCTGACCAGGATCGAGATCATGATGATGTTATCGATACCCAGGACGATTTCCAGGGCGGTCAGGGTAAAGAAGGCAACCCAGATTTCCGGGTTGGTCAGCCATTCCATGTGTATTCCTTTGAGCGAGTGTTGTACCGCGCCAGTCGAGATTTCCGAGAACGAAGTCTAGCGGCCGGCGCGGTGAGTCAATTGCTTTTTATAGAGTGCTGAACAGCGGAAAAATCCCCATCAGCAAGGCGGCGAACATTATGCACAGGCAAACCAGCACTGCCCACTTGAGGGTGAAGCGCTGGTGATCGCCGAACTCGATACCGGCCAGGGCTACCAGCAGGTAGGTGGATGGTACCAGCGGGCTCAGCAAGTGCACGGGTTGGCCGACGATCGAGGCACGTGCCATTTCCACCGCGGTGATGCCGTAGTGACTGGCGGCCTCGGCGAGGACTGGCAACACACCGTAATAGAAGGCGTCGTTGGACATGAAGAAGGTGAACGGCATGCTCACCAGCGCGGTGATTACCGCCAGGTACGGGCCCAGTGCATCCGGAATCACCGCCAGCAGGCTCTTGGACATGGCATCGACCATGCCGGTACCGGACAGGATGCCGGTGAAGATACCGGCGGCGAAGATCAGCCCGACCACCGCCAGCACGCTGCCGGCATGGGCCGCGACGCGATCCTTCTGCTGTTGCAGGCACGGGTAGTTGACGATCATCGCGATACTGAAGGCCACCATGAACAGCACAGGCAGCGGCAACAGGCCGGCGATCAGTGCGCACATCAGGGCGAAGGTCAGGGCGCCGTTGAACCAGATCAGCTTCGGACGACGAGCATCCGGGAACTGCGAAACGCTGATTTCGCTGTGGTCGATCTCGTCGCCCTGCAGGTGCAGTTCACCCAGGCGCGCACGTTCGCGCTTGCCGTACATGTAGGCGATCGCCAGGATCGCCACAACGCCGGCCAGCATTGCCGGGATCATCGGCACGAAGATGTCCGACGGGTCGACATGCAGCGCACTGGCGGCACGGGCGGTCGGGCCGCCCCAGGGGGTCATGTTCATCACGCCGCCGGCCAGGATGATCAGGCCGGCCATGATCCGCGGGCTCATGCCGATGCGGCTGTACAGCGGCAGCATGGCCGCCACGCAGATCATGTAGGTGGTGGCGCCGTCGCCGTCCAGGGACACCACCAGCGCGAGCACGGCGGTACCGACCGAGACTTTGAGCGGGTCACCCTTGACCAGCTTGAGGATCTTGCGCACGGCCGGGTCGAACAGGCCGGAGTCGATCATCAGGGCGAAATACAGGATGGCGAACATCAGCATCACGCCGGTCGGCGCCAGCTTGGTGATGCCTTCGAGCATCATCGGGCCGATCTTCGGGGCGAAGCCGCCGAACAGCGCGAACAGGATAGGAACGATGATCAGGGCGATCAGCGCGGACAGGCGCTTGGTCATGATCAGGAACATGAAGGTGATGACCATGGCGAAGCCAAGGAAAGTCAGCATGGGAATACTCCAGGCGTAGCGCGGCTAGGGAATGGCGAACCGGATGGGGTCAGCGCAGAGCGGGAAGCGCGGGACGGGCTGGAGGAAGCGGGACGAAAAGGCGGGTACGAACGGACATCAGAATCACCATTGTTGTTGTTAATTGGGCCTGGAGGCGCAAAAACGCCCATTGGCCAACCGGTCTGTTGCCGGTAGTGGAGGCGATCCTAATCGCGGAAGCTTTCAGCTACCTTTCGTTGTAGAAAGCAATGAGTGGATGCGTCGCGAGCCGACGTGCGGTCAAAAAACAACCAGATCGGCCCGTTGGCCGAGTTTTCCGGAACAGTCGCTGGGAGGTCCTCGTATGAGCCTGTTGCACACCGGCGGTTGCCACTGCGGCCAGCTGCGTTATCAGTTCAGCGGGCCATTGTGCGATATCGCCCATTGCCATTGTTCGATCTGCCGGCGGGTCAGCGGCGGCCTGGTGACTACCTGGATCACCCTGCCCCGCCAGGCTTTCCAATGGCTGGCCGGGACGCCGGCCCGCTACGACTCTTCGCCCGGTTGTGCGCGGTATTTCTGCCCGAACTGCGGAGCGCATCTGGCGCTGGTCACCCAATTGAGCCCGGACAGCATCGATGTGACCATCGCCACCCTGGACCATCCGGAGCTGGCGCCGGCCGAGCGGCATATCTGGACCGACAGCCGTTTGCCCTGGTTGCATCTGGATGAGCAGTTGCCGGGAGAGGCCGAGGAGACGTTGTAAGGTTGTGGGATCGCTTCGCAGGCAAGCCTCGTTCCTGCGCATTCTCGTAGGAGCGAGGCTTGCCCGCGAAGCTTTTGACGTCAGGGCAGTTCCAGCCCGCCCGCCGCCTTGTGCAAGGCCCGCAGATGTTCGCCGAGCTGTTTCAGGTTGGCCTCGTTGGCGGCGATTTCGGCAGCGCGGCTCGGCTCCAGCAACGCGCGCACTTCCTTGTCCAGATCGCCGGTCAGGGCCTGCAGCTGTTTCTGGCGCAGGCTGCTTTCCGCTTCCAGGCGTTGCCATTCGCTCGGCTGCGGCAAGCCATAACCGCTGCTACCGAGCAGTTCGGCCGGGCGACTGAGGAAGCCACTGTTGGCGAGGATTTCCTGCAGGGTCTTGTTGGCCTTGTCCATACCGCCGTTCTGCAGCTCGCGAGCCCCCAGATAACGTTGCTTGACCTCATCCTGGGCCAGCAGCAGCTGGCGCCGGAAGCTCGCCTGTTCGAGCAGCAGCAAGGCGGCGCTGGTGCGCAGGTCCGCCTGGTCGAACCACTGGCGACGCTGCGCGGCACTCAGGGACAGCCAGTCTTCCACGCTGTTCTGTTTGATCGGCAGGTGCTTTTTCAACACCTCGAACATCGCCTGGTAGCGGTCGCGGAAGGAGTCGAAGCGATACCCCAGGCGCAAGGCTTCGCGAGGATCGTCCAATACGCTGGTGTCGGCCAGGCCGCGGCCCTTGAGCACTTCCAGCAGGCCGTTGGGCATGATGCTGTCGAGCCCGGTGAGCTGGGCATTGTTGCTGCCGCTGCGCAGCAGCTTCAGGCTTTCCACGGCGCAGTTGTTGGACAGGAAGTAATAGTTGCCGTCGTAGCTCCAGTGCATCTCGGCGGCACGCTCGACCACTTCTTCGATCTCGTTGCGCGACAGGTTCAGCGGCACCGAAGCCAGGCTGCGCAGCTCGGTCTTGGTGTATTCATCGATGACCTGGGCCAATGGCAGGATAAACAGGCGGGACGGGTATTTGCCGACCAGGCCGTCCCAGCTCGACAGCTGCACGTCACCGACAAAGGCGCGGTAGGACAGCACCAGGTGCTGCTCGAGGTCCAGCCGGCAATCCGGCCCGCGCGGCCGGCCAGGTGCGCAGATCACCAGGCGCAACATGCTGTGCCCCCAGCGGCTGACCCAGTTCTGGTTGGCTTCGGCCAGCAGGTAATCCACGGCATAGACCCGCTCCGGGTCGACCTTGCCCAGCGGCTGCTTGGCGAAGTCGTTGCCGGCATTGAGGAAGGCGAAGGACTGGGCGCAGGTGTCCTTGGCCTTCGGTGCCCAGCCGAAGTGTTCCTGGTAATAACGGTACAGCGCCGGTCGGCGGCAGGCGTAGCTCGGGTCCAGGAGGAAGTACTCCATGTTCACCGCGACGAACTCTTTGGGGTTGGTCGTTTCGTAGATGTCCGGGCTGCGGGCGACCTGGCGGTTGTACTGCTCGCGTTCGCCGCGGCGGCCAACGTACTGCGGCCAGCCGGCGAGGTCGAGCAGGCGCGGGTCGTCGCTGAGGGTGAAACGGCGCGCGGTCTGGCCACGGCACTGGTCCGGCAGCCCGATCAGGCCCGAGGCGCTGTTCTGGCGGCTGCAGCGCTGGATCAGCGTGCGTTCGGCACCCGACCACAGGCGCGAACGGTCATAAATATGGGTGAGCTCATGCAGCACGGTGGCGAGCATTTCCCGGCGCACGGTGCCATGGGGGCGATGGGTCTTCTGGGTGGCCGCGCTACCGTCGGTGAGGCTGGCCAGCAGTTTGCGATTCAGGTCGAGTTCGTCGACCAGCGATGCCTGGCCGTAGGCGTTGTGAGGCATGTCGTCGGTCCAGCCGACATCGATGCGACGGTCCAGTTGTTCGATGAAGCGCGGCGGCAGCGCTTGCATCGCTTCATCCAGCAGCGCCTGGCTGGCGTGCTGCTGCTCCGGGCTCAAGCCTTCGGTCTTGAGCCGCAGTTGCAGGCCGGCCTGGGCGCTGTTGCCCAGGAGTAACAGCGCTGCGCCCAGCAGCCAGGCGGCGAGCGGCCTCACAGTGCGAGGATGGCTTCGGCGAGCACCTGATCACTGGCGCCGCGGGCTTGCGGCACACGGTTACGCAAGGTATCGAAGGCGGCTTCCAGTTGGGCGCCACGAATATCGCCGTCGCTGGCGACGAAGCTGGCGGCGTCGTCATGGGCGGCACGTACGATTTTCGAGTCGCGGATGGAGGTGGTGGTGTCTGAGGTGAAATCGATGGTACGACCAAAGGCTCGAACGATGATGTTACTGGTGGCTACCAGGGTTTGCGCCTGGGCCACATCAGCCAACAGCAACAGGCCAAGGGTGGCAGCAATCAGCGGGCTACGCATGGAACGACTCCGGGATGACAGGGATAGTTATTGGACGAGAATTGCCTGCGCCAGTTCAAGGTCGCCGACATGAAGTTGTGGCTGGGTTTTACGCAGGTATTTCAGGGCTGATTCCAGCCGGGCTCCGCGCAGGTGGCCGTCAGTGGCAATGAACGCCGCGGCATCATCCTGGGCCGCCAGTACGCGTTTGTTGTCGAAAGGCGCGGAGGTCACTTTGCTGGTGGCGTAGCCCGTGATGACCAGGCCTTGTGTGCTCAGGTCGAAAGCAGCGGCCGAGCCAGTCCAACACAGGACAATCAACGAAGGGACGGTAAGCAAGGATCTGAAAAAACGCATGAGTCTCGACAGCTGAAAAACCAGCAGCAAGGCTAGCGCAATGCCCGGGCGAGAGCCAGCGTCCAGGGTTTCGGGTGCGTTGGCGCACCCGTCACCGGAGCGGAAGTCAGATCGTCAGGATGGCCTGAGCGAGCTGGGCGTCAGTAGCGCTCAGTTGTGGCAACTGCTGGCGGATGTGGTCAAACGCGCTTTCCAGCTTCGCACCGCGAATGGCGCCTTCGGTAGCGACAAAACTGGCGGCGTCGTCACGAGCGGCGCGCACGATTTTGTTGTCACGGAACGAGGATGTGACGTCGGAAGTCGCATCGGAAGTGGCCTTGAGTGCGCCGACTACCGCATCGGTGGTAACGATAAAGCTGGAGGCGTGGGCGTTGGAGGCCAAGGCCAGCAAGGCAGCAGCGCTGAGCAGGCGAAGACGGGACATAGGTAAAACTCCTTGATAACAGATAGGGTGGTGCTGAGTGGGCACCGGGTAGTCACTGTGGGGCAGATGAATCAGACGCCCCTTCAGGAAAATCGCTACACGCTACCGGATATTAGGCTCACCCCATCTGTTCGAATAGCCCTCTTCATGCTGTCCTGGTGCGAACTAGCGCCAGAAGGGTTTGTCCAGTTCGGCCATGCGGTCGCTGTGGCTGATGCCTACATCGGACAATTGCTGATCGTTGAGCCCTGCCAGCACTCGACGTGTTCGGGCGTTCTGCTGCATCTGGCACAAGGCGCGGTACAAGCGTTTCCACACGCTTATCTGAGGATGGGAAAAGCTGAGAGGTGCGATACGTCCTGGTATGTGGTTCATGGTGCGGTCCTTTCGGCAGGCCGAAGTCAGGGACTTGGGACACCATGTTGCTATTCATACAGGCATGCATACAGATACACCGGTATAAAATTGTACTGGTTCAGTTTTGTTTATATTTAAACTGTATCTGCCGAGCCATACCCTTTCTGTACCGGCGGCTTCCGGCATTGCCAGGCCTTAAACGACAAAACCCGTCGCGGTTGCCCGCGACGGGTTTTGTTTTTTCAATTCGGGGTGCTGGCGGTGGACCCGGTGGGTCAGAGCCAGCGACGCTAACTTAGCGCCAGAACGGCTTGCTCAGCTCTTCGTAGCGTTGAGCTTCGCTGATACCTGCGTCAGCCAGCAGGCGCGAATCCAGACGAGCCAGTTGGTGGCGGCTGGAGATGCGGCGCTGCCACAGCATCAGGTTGGCGAGAACGCGCAGAGGCATGGAAGCCTGGGTTTTTGCAGCTTTGTCTTCGAAGAACAGTTCGGAACTGAGTGTACGTTCCATGGTGTGCATCCTTCCGCTTGTGGCGGGATTAGGTAGTGGTTTAACTGGTGCCCATGATCCTCCTCTCGCGCCAGTCTCTCTAGATACAGTTCATCTGTATTGTGAGGGACCAGTTAACTGTTTATAGGTGCTGTACTGTTCGGAAATGATGCAACTGTACCTGTCAGCACCATTTAGGTGCGTTTCAAGGTGTTTTCTCGAAAAAGGTAGGGTTTTGAGGGGGGAAAGTACCGGTACAGCAGTACAGTTTTTGACAAGTGTTTAAGGGTTGTCGATGAGCTGACGCAACTGTGCTTGCGTCAGCCATCGACTGTACCCATCACACAGCGAGCATGCGCCCGGTTTCTTCCAGGTTCATGTGCCAGCGCAGAGCATCGCGCAGGACGTGTGGTGTGTGACCGCCCAGGGCGCAGGCGGCGGTGAAGTAGTCATTCAGCGCCTGGCGATAGTCCGGGTGTACACAGTTGTCGATGATTACCCGTGCCCGCTCCCGTGGCGCCAGGCCACGCAGGTCGGCCAGGCCGATCTCGGTCACCAGGATGTCGACGTCATGCTCGGTGTGGTCGACGTGGCTGACCATCGGCACCACGCTGGAAATCGCCCCGCTTTTGGCAATGGACTTGGTGACGAAGATCGCCAGGTGCGCGTTGCGCGCGAAGTCCCCCGAACCACCGATGCCGTTCATCATCCGCGTGCCGCAGACGTGGGTGGAGTTGACGTTGCCGTAGATGTCGAACTCCAGGGCGGTATTGATGCCGATGATGCCCAGGCGACGCACCACTTCCGGGTGGTTGGAGATCTCCTGCGGGCGCAGTACCAGCTTGTCCTTGTAACGCTCCAGGTTGCCGAACACATCGGCGTTGCGGCGGCTCGACAGGGTGATCGAGCTGCCTGAGGCGAAGCTCAGCTTGCCGGCGTCGATCAGGTCGAAAGTCGAGTCCTGCAGCACTTCGGAGTACATGGTCAGGTCTTCGAACGGCGACTCGATCAGGCCGCACATCACCGCGTTGGCGATATTGCCGATGCCTGCCTGCAGCGGGCCGAGCTTGTTGCTCATGCGGCCAGCGTCCACTTCCTGCTTGAAGAAGTTGATCAGGTGATTGGCGATGCCCTGGGTTTCGCTGTCAGGGGTCGAGACGGTGGATGGCGAGTCCGCCTGGTTGGTGATGACGATCGCGACGATCTTCTCCGCCGGGATCGGGATGGCGGTGCTGCCAATACGGTCGTCGACCTTCACCAGCGGGATGGGCGTGCGGGTCGGCCGGTAGGTCGGGATATAGATGTCGTGCAGGCCTTCCAGGTTCGGGTTGTGCGCCAGGTTGATCTCGACGATCACGTGCTTGGCGAAGATTGCGAAACTGGCGGAGTTGCCCACCGAGGTGGTCGGCACGATATGGCCCTGCTCGGTGATCGCCACGGCTTCGATGACAGCGATGTCCGGCAGCTTGAGCTGCTGGTTGCGCAACTGTTCCACGGTTTCCGACAGGTGCTGGTCGATGAACATCACCTCGCCGGCATTGATCGCCTTGCGCAGGGTGCTGTCGACCTGGAACGGCATGCGTCGAGCCAGGACACCGGCCTCGGTGAGTTGCTTGTCGAGGTCATTGCCCAGGCTGGCGCCGGTCATCAGGCTGATTTTCAGTGGGGTTACCTTGGCGCGCTCGGCCAACGCATGGGGCACGGCCTTGGCTTCGCCGGCGCGGGTGAAACCGCTCATGCCGACGGTCATGCCGTCCTGAATCAGAGCGGCAGCGTCGGCGGCGCTCATCACCTTATCCAACAACGAAGGCAAGCGGATACGATCACGGTACATGGATTGTTATCTCGGGCAGCGGAAGCAAGATGCGCAGTCTAGTGATTTCAAAAAAATTCGTCCCGCTACCAAGGTCGAATGAAAGGCCGCGATTTAGAGCCTTTTGTCGGGTTTGTGCGGGAAATAAAAAACCCCAGCCTACTAAAGGCTGAGGTCTTGGGTGTTGCGCTGGAGCAGGTTTTACTCGACGGCTTTGACCATGTCTTCGATGACTTTCTTGGCGTCGCCGAACACCATCATGGTCTTGTCCAGGTAGAACAGTTCGTTGTCCAGGCCGGCATAGCCGCTGGCCATCGAACGCTTGTTGACGATGATGGTCTTGGCCTTGAACGCCTCGAGAATCGGCATGCCGGCGATCGGCGATTTCGGATCGTTCTTCGCCGCCGGGTTGACCACGTCGTTGGCGCCGAGCACCAGCACCACGTCAGCCTGGCCGAACTCGGAGTTGATGTCTTCCATCTCGAACACCTGGTCGTACGGCACTTCGGCCTCGGCCAGCAGCACGTTCATGTGGCCGGGCATGCGCCCTGCTACCGGGTGGATCGCGTACTTCACGGTCACGCCATGGTGAGTCAGTTTCTCGGTCAGCTCTTTCAACGCGTGCTGTGCCCGGGCGACCGCCAGGCCGTAACCCGGAACGATGATCACGGTGTCGGCGTTGGTCAGCAGGAAGGTCGCGTCGTCGGCCGAACCGGACTTCACCGGGCGGGCCTCTTGCGCGCCCGCCGGGCCGCCAGCGTCGGCAGTGTTGCCGAAGCCGCCAAGCAGTACGTTGAAGAACGAACGGTTCATCGCCTTGCACATGATGTACGACAGGATCGCACCGGACGAGCCCACCAGGGAGCCGGCGATGATCAGCATCGAGTTGTTCAGCGAGAAGCCGATCCCCGCCGCTGCCCAGCCCGAGTAGCTGTTGAGCATCGACACCACCACCGGCATGTCGGCGCCGCCGATCGGGATGATGATCAGCACGCCCAGCACGAAGGCCAGGACCAGCATCAGGGCGAAGGCGCCGAGGTTGCCGGTGAGCATGAAGGTCACGCCCAGGCCCAGGGTTGCCAGGCCGAGAACCAGGTTCAGCTTGTGTTGGCCGCCGAACTGTACCGGTGCGCCCTGGAACAGGCGGAACTTGTACTTGCCCGACAGCTTGCCGAAGGCGATCACCGAACCGGAGAAGGTGATGGCACCGATGGCCGCACCGAGGAACAGTTCCAGGCGGTTACCGGCCGGAATCGCATCACCCAGCTGCTTGACGATGCCCAGGGACTGCGGCTCCACCACGGCGGCAATGGCAATGAACACCGCCGCCAGACCGATCATGCTGTGCATGAAGGCCACCAGCTCCGGCATCTTGGTCATTTCCACGCGCTTGGCCATGATCGAACCGGCGGTGCCGCCGATCAGCAGGCCGACGATCACGTAGCCGATGCCAACGGTCGCCAGCTCCGCGCCGAGCTTGAATACCAGGCCGACGGTGGTGACGATCGCCAGGGCCATGCCGAGCATGCCGAACAGGTTGCCGCGACGCGAGGAGGTCGGGTGCGACAGGCCTTTGAGGGCCTGGATAAAGCAGATCGACGCGATCAGGTAGAGCGTCGTTACCAGATTCATGCTCATTACTTGGGCGCCTCTTCTTTTACGGCTTTCGGGGCTTTTTTCTTGAACATCTCAAGCATGCGGCGGGTTACCAGGAAGCCGCCGAACACGTTGACCGCGGCCAGGGCCACGGCCAGCGTGCCCATGGTCTTGCCCAGCGGCGTCACGGTCAGGGCGGCGGCCAGCATGGCGCCGACGATCACGATCGCCGAAATGGCGTTGGTCACCGCCATCAGCGGCGTGTGCAGTGCGGGCGTAACGTTCCAGACCACGTGATAACCGACATAAATCGCCAGCACGAAGATGATCAGGTTGTAGATACCGGGGGAGATAAGCTCTTCCATCGTCTGAATCCCTGCTTAGGCGTTTTTACGGATGACTTGGCCGTCGCGGCACATCAGGCACGCGGCGACGATGTCGTCTTCTAGGTTGACCTCGAACTGACCTTCTTTGGTGAAGACGAGCTTCAGGAAGTCCAGCAGGTTGCGGGCGTACAGCGCCGAGGCGTCGGCAGCGACAGCGCCGGCCAGGTTGGTCGGGCCGACGATGGTCACGCCATTCTCGACCACCACCTGATCCGCCACGGTCAGCGGGCAGTTGCCGCCCTGGGCCGCGGCGAGGTCGACGACCACCGATCCCGGCTTCATCTGGGCCACGGTTTCGGCGCTCAGCAGTACTGGCGCCTTGCGGCCTGGAATCAGGGCGGTGGTGATCACGATGTCGGCCTGCTTGGCGCGTTCGTGCACGGCCTGGGCCTGGCGCTGCATCCAGCTGGCAGGCATCGGGCGTGCGTAGCCACCGACACCGACGGCGCATTCACGCTCCTCATCGGTCTCGTAAGGCACGTCGACGAACTTGGCCCCCAGGGATTCGATCTGTTCCTTGACCGCCGGACGCACGTCCGAGGCCTCGATCACGGCGCCCAGGCGCTTGGCGGTGGCGATGGCCTGCAGGCCGGCAACGCCGGCACCGAGAATCAGTACGCGAGCGGCTTTCACGGTGCCCGCGGCGGTCATCAGCATCGGCATGAAGCGCGGGTAATAGTGGGCAGCCAGCAGCACTGCCTTGTAACCGGCGATGTTGGCTTGCGAGGACAGCACATCCAGGCTCTGAGCCCGCGAGGTACGCGGCGCTGCTTCCAGGGCGAAGGCGGTGATGCCGCGCTCGGCCATCTTGGCAATGGTTTCATTGCTGAACGGATTGAGCATGCCCACCAGGACGGTGCCGCTCTTGATCAGGGCCAGTTCGCTGTCGCTGGGAGCCACGACCTTGAGAATCAGCTCCGCGCCGAATGCATCGTTGGCGCTGCCAATGGTTGCACCTGCCGCTTCATAGGCACTGTCGACAACACTGGCGTTGATGCCGGCGCCGCTCTGCACAGTGACTTTATGACCCTGGCCGATCAGTTTCTTGATGGTTTCCGGGGTTGCAGCAACCCGTGTTTCACCCGTTTGGGTCTCGAGAGGAACACCAATGTGCACGTCAAATCTCCTGCGTGATCTTATTGCTTTCGATCTTTTTTAGAAGGCCAGCGCACTACGGATGGTGCAGCTGGGGCGGCCGATCAGCACGATCCCGCCAGAATCAAGGCGGGGCGCGGCATTTTGCAGGCGAACATTACGCCCTTCAAGGGATTATGAGGGGTGACGGAAAATTAACTACAAGTCACCCCGTGACCGAATGTCGCAAGGGTAGGGCTCAATCCCTTGCAAGCCGTGCCTTGTAAGGATTTCGACGGAAAATAAAACATTTTTCACATTGCTCATGTGAATGGGCGTTTATGGCCCTAAAAAAGCCCTACAAGCCGCGTGGTTAGGCACTTATAGGACGGTTGTTCCGCTTATCGATACAGTCTGCCTAAATGCGACATTTAGTTATATCCGTAGTGTTTTGTTTTTTCTGACTACGAAGTCAGCTTGTCGCCCTGCCCTGCTATTTCTCAAGGCTGTAGCCTTGTGCCTGTTCCACCAGCCAATCACGAAAAGCCCGTAAAGACGCTGATTCCACCTTGCGCTCGGGAATCATCAGGTAATACGCCTTGATGCTCGCCAGTGCTTCGGGGTTGGCAATCACCAGGCGCTTTTCCCTCAGCTCTCGTTGAATAAGGAATGGCGGGATCAGGGCTATACCCATGTCGTGCATGGCGGCTTGCGCCAGCATGGAGAATAGTTCGTAACGCGGGCCTGTCATGTCTCGCGGGATATTCAGGTGCTGTGAGTTGAACCATTGCCGCCAGGCATAGGGGCGCGTGGTCTGCTGCAGCAGCGGCAACTCGGCGATTTCTTCAGCGCTTAGCCGGGTGCGATTGCCCAGGGTTTCGGGGCTGCATACCGGCATCGGGTTTTCTCCCATCAGGCGATGGGATTGGGTACCCGACCAGTCGGCATCGCCAAAGTAAATCGCGGCGTCGAAGTCGGTATCGGCGAACAGGAAAGGCCGGGTGCGGTTGGTCAGGTTGACCGTGACTTCCGGGTGTCGCTGCTGAAAATCCTTGAGTCGGGGTAATAGCCATTGGGTGCCAAAGGTCGGGACCACTGCCAGCTCGATGACGTTGGCGCCCTGCTGGCCCATGACGGACAGCGTGTCGCGTTCCACTGCGTCCAGTTGAGTCGCCACGCGGCGGCTGTAGGAGAGCCCCGCCTCGGTCAGCTTGACGCCGCGTCGGGACCGGCGGAACAGCTCGACTCCGAGAAACTCTTCCAGGCTGGCGATCTGTCGGCAAATTGCACCTTGGGTCAGCGAAAGCTCCTGCGCTGCCTTGGTAAAGCTCTCGTGACGGGCGGCAGCTTCGAAGCTGATGAGGGCGGCAGTGCTGGGGATCTTTCTGCGCATGTACGGCAATCTCACTAATGGAATCGCTAAAAGCCGCTTTCGGCTGTTACGGAGTGAGAAATTAGCACAACAGTATGCGAAATCCTCGTTTGCCGCGCCCGCAAAGCCGGCCTAGGATCAGTCCACGAACGTTGACCTACTTCACGAGGACTCACTCATGGGCGGTAAAGCAAGCTTCAACTGGATCGATCCCCTTCTGCTGGATCAACAGCTCACTGAAGAGGAGCGCATGGTGCGCGACAGTGCCGAGCAATTCGCTCAAGGCAAGCTGGCGCCGCGTGTGCTCGAAGCTTTCCGTCATGAAAAGACCGACCCGGCGATCTTCCGCGAAATGGGCGAAGTCGGCCTGCTGGGTGCCACCATTCCCGAACAGTACGGCGGCAGCGGTCTGAACTATGTCTGCTACGGCTTGATTGCCCGCGAAGTGGAGCGTGTTGACTCCGGCTACCGCTCGATGATGAGCGTGCAGTCCTCCCTGGTGATGGTGCCGATCAATGAATTTGGTACCGAAGCCCAGAAGCAGAAGTATTTGCCGAAGCTGGCCTCCGGCGAGTGGATCGGCTGCTTTGGTCTGACCGAGCCTAACCATGGCTCCGATCCGGGCGCGATGATTTCCCGTGCCCGTAAGGTCGATGGCGGTTACAGCCTGACTGGTAGCAAGATGTGGATCACCAACAGCCCGATTGCTGACGTGTTCGTGGTCTGGGCCAAGGACGATGCTGGGGATATCCGCGGCTTCGTACTGGAGAAAGGTTGGAAAGGTCTGAGTGCTCCAGCGATTCACGGTAAGGTCGGGCTGCGCGCTTCCATCACCGGCGAAATCGTCATGGACAACGTCTTTGTGCCGGAAGAGAACATCTTCCCGGATGTACGGGGTCTGAAAGGTCCGTTCACCTGCCTGAACTCTGCCCGCTACGGTATTTCCTGGGGCGCCCTGGGTGCGGCCGAATTCTGCTGGCACACCGCTCGCCAATACACGTTGGACCGTCAACAATTCGGCCGCCCGCTGGCGGCTACCCAACTGATCCAGAAAAAACTGGCGGACATGCAGACCGAGATCACCCTCGCCCTTCAAGGTTGCCTGCGTCTGGGCCGGATGAAGGATGAAGGTACGGCGGCGGTGGAAATCACCTCGATCATGAAGCGCAATTCCTGCGGCAAGTCGTTGGACATCGCTCGCATGGCCCGTGACATGCTGGGCGGTAACGGCATCTCCGACGAGTTCGGCATTGCCCGTCACCTGGTCAACCTGGAGGTGGTGAACACCTACGAAGGGACTCATGACGTCCATGCGCTGATCCTGGGGCGCGCACAGACCGGCATCCAGGCGTTCTACTGATAGGAGAACGGCCATGGGCGCGTTATCTCATTTGCGGGTGCTGGACTTGTCGCGAGTGCTGGCCGGGCCTTGGGCCGGTCAGATCCTGGCGGACCTGGGGGCCGAGGTGATCAAGGTCGAGCGTCCGGGTAATGGTGACGATACGCGCGCCTGGGGGCCGCCTTTCCTCAAGGACGCTTATGGTGAGAACACTACGGAGGCTGCCTATTACCTGTCGGCCAACCGAAACAAGCAATCGGTGACTATCGACTTCACTCGGCCGGAAGGTCAGCGCCTGGTGCGCGAGTTGGCGGCCAAGTCCGACATTCTGATCGAGAACTTCAAGGTTGGCGGTCTGGCGGCCTATGGGTTGGACTATCAGTCGCTGAAGGCGCTCAACCCTAATCTGATCTATTGCTCCATTACCGGCTTTGGCCAGACCGGGCCTTATGCCAAGCGTGCCGGCTACGACTTCATGATCCAGGGGCTGGGCGGGCTGATGAGCCTGACCGGGCGTCCCGAGGGTGATGAGGGCGCCGGGCCGGTGAAAGTCGGCGTGGCATTGACGGATATCCTGACGGGGTTGTACTCGACTGTGGCGATTCTTGCCGCATTGGCGCACCGGCAGCATGACGGCGGTGGGCAGCACATTGATATGGCGTTGCTGGATGTACAGGTTGCGTGTCTGGCCAACCAGGCGATGAACTACCTGACCACCGGAGTCGCTCCCAAGCGCCTGGGTAATGCTCACCCGAATATCGTGCCTTATCAGGACTTTCCCACGGCGGATGGCGATTTCATCCTTACCGTGGGGAATGACGGGCAGTTCCGCAAGTTTGCCGAGGTGGCGGGCCAGCCGCAGTGGGCGGACGATCCGCGCTTTGCGACTAATAAGCTGCGGGTTGCCAATCGGGCGGTGCTGATTCCATTGATCCGTCAGGCCACGGTGTTCAAGACCACCGCTGAGTGGGTTGCCCAGTTGGAGCAGGCGGGGGTGCCTTGCGGCCCTATCAACGATCTGGCGCAGATGTTCGAGGACCCGCAGGTCAAAGCACGCGGGTTGGCGATCGAGCTGCCTCATGCGTTGGCGGGGTTGGTGCCTCAGGTAGCGAGTCCGATCCGTCTCTCCGAGACGCCGGTCGAGTACCGTCATGCGCCTCCTCTATTAGGAGAGCATACCGCCCAGGTTCTGCAGCGAGTGCTGGGGCTTGAGCTTGAGTCCGTGGATGCCTTGCGAGCCTCGGGTGTGGTGTGAATGCGCTCTGCTATATAGAGAGCATCTGATCCCTTCTATATAAGAGGCCTGAAAACACCCCTTTTGGGGTGTTTTAAGGTTTATTCATAGTAAAAGCAAATTAGGGGTTGACGGCAGATTCTGGACGTCTATAATTCGCCCCACTTCCGGCGCAGTCGAAACGGAAAACTCCTTGAGATTCAACGAGTTACGCGGTTTTCGACAGCGGTTACGCTTCAGTTCATCGAAGCCCGAAGGAGTTGATTCGGCAGTCAGTTTTCGCCGAGTTAACGATTCGATCTTCTCGGTCGAAAGCGGAGAAAAAGAGGTGTTGACAGCAGCGTGTAACGCTGTAGAATTCGCCTCCCGCTG